>NZ_CP012945.1:4714312-5032994 GCF_001402915.1 Devosia sp. A16 | reverse complement strand
GCCGAAGATGTCGGAGGTCAAGAGCAGCGCCAGCAATAGCCCGAGCACGACCTTGAGCTCGAGGTGACAACGCCGTAGATCAGCGTGTTGACGAGGCCCTGGAACAGGAAGGGCTCGCGGAAGAACTGGGCGAAGTTCTCGAGCCCGATGAAATCGGCTTTCTGCAGGGTCCAGCGCGTCAGGCTGAAGAACAGCGACGCGAAGGTGGGCAGCATGAACAGCACGGCGAAGATGATGGCCGCAGGCAGGTAGAACCAGCTCGGATAGAGCCCCGCCGTGCGCGACTTGCGCGCCGGCCTCGCGACCGGCGCCGAGCCTTCTGCAACCGCAACTGCCATACCCGTCCCTCCTCAAGGCTCTGACGAGGCGCCCTCGGGGCGCCTGGGTATCGGCGTCCGACGACGGGGCCGGACGCCGAGTTTCACATGCGATCGGCGCTTTTACCAGCCGGGCAGGCCGAGCTGCTGGGCCTGCTTCTTGACGTCTTCATCGTAGAGCGCGGCGCCGTCAGCGGCGGAGCGGATGCCCGAGCCGACTTCCACGGTGATCTGCTCGAGCGCCGGACCCTTGATGGGCGAGAGGTACTCGAGGGCCGGGGCGCTGTGGCCGCCGTCCTGGAAGTAGGGCAGCAGGTCGGAGACCACCGGCGGCACGTCGGCGGGCAGGGTGCAATCCTTTACCAGGTATGGACCGGTCGCGCCGGCCGACTGGGTCTGGATATCGCAGCCTTCGATGGAGGCGACGAAGGCGATGAACTCCTTGGCTCCGCCTGGTGCTGCGAGGTCTTGGGGATGTAGAGGCCCGCCGGCATCCAGGTGGTGAGGCCGTTGCTGGCCGCGTCGTCGCCCGGGATGGCGAAGAAGCCGACATCGTTGATGTGCTCCGGCGCCAGTTCCTTGATGTTGGCACCGCGAAGGACAGCATCGGGTAATGCGCGCCTTCGCCCGTCGCGACCTTGGTCACGCCGTCGGGGAAGGTGGCGGCAGCGAAATCCTCGTTGAGGTAGCCGCCCTTGAAGATCTCTTCCTGGCGTTCGAACCCCTTCATGGCGGCAGGAGTGGTGGCGTACTTGGCCTTGCCGGCAGTGTAGTCGGCCGCAAAGGTGGGGACCGCGGCCTGCACGTTGCTAGAAGTCGCCAGGACGAACAGCTGGCTGTCCAGGTTTCGCCGAAAGTCTGGATCACCGCGGCCTTGCCGGCAGCCTTGATCTTGTCGTTGTTGGCCATGAACTCGGCCCATGACTTCGGCACCGACAGGCCCAGTTCCTTGTAGATGGGGATGTTGTAGAGGATGCCGGCCGCCCATCGCCGTGCCGATCGGCGCGCCGTAGACACGGCCATCGGTGCCGGTGACGGGTCGTCTTGAAGCTGTCGATCACGTTGGCCTGGAACGGCTCATCGGTGAGATCGACGAGGTTCTGCACCGGGTTGATCGCCTGGAACAGCGAGCCGGCATTGTAGAGGAATACGTCGGCCATCTCGCTGGTGGCGAGCCGCGTCTTGATCAGGTTGTCGCCATCGGCGCCACCGGGGCGGCTCTCGGTCTCGATATCGATATTGGGGTGCTTGGCCTCGAAGGCGGCAGCCAGGGCCTCGGCCATGGCCACGGTCGAGGGGGCATTGTCGAACAGGAAGGTCAGCTTGACCTTGTCCTGCGCGCTCGCGGCGCCCGCAAGGATCACGACGATGCCGGTGGTCGCCAGCGCCGCACGCGTCAGATTGCGCATCAGCATTGATAGTTCCTCCCTTGGGGCCGCCACGGGTCCTCCGGCGGCCGGTTGCAGTTCTTGTTCAGTTCGTCCGTCCGCCGGCTCCTCCGCGTCAGGGCTTGCTGATCCGGAATGTCACCTTGTGCTTTCCGGGCGCGAGCAGGCTGCGCGCTTTTCCGTCGGTGCCGCGCTCGCTGACGGCGATGCCGTCGACGCTGGCATCGGTATAGTCGGGGGCGAGAACGAGCGTGCCGCTGGCCCCCTCGGGCACCGTGATGGTGTAGATCACCTTGCTGCCATCGACCTTCCAGCCCGCCTCGATCCGGCCGGCGGCCGAGTCATGGTTGGCGGCGACCGGCGACAGCGCCGGGATGATGGTGGGCTCGAAGAAGATGTGCTTGAAGGCCGGCAGGGCCGGATCGGGGCGGAAGCCCGCGACGCCTTCGAGCAGCCACTGGCACACCGCGCCATAGGCGTAGTGGTTGTAGCTGTTCATCTGCGGGTCGAACGCCACGCCGTCTTCGTTGAGCGCATTCCAGCGCTCCCAGATGGTGGTGGCGCCCATCTTCACCTGGAACAACCAGCCGGGCAGGCCCTCCTGCAGGAACACTGCTGCAGCAAGATCGGCTTCTCCGATCTTGACCAGTGCCGGCAAGAGTGCCGGGGTGCCGATGAAACCGGTGCCGATGCGCCCGTGGGCGCGGGCCACCGTTTCCTTGAAGTAGCCTTTGGCCGCCTCGTAGTGCTCGGGCGGGATCAGGTCCCACAGGAAGCCCAGCGCATAGGAGGTCTGGTCGTTGTAGCCGGTCCGCCCCGAGGCGGTGATGAACTCGCGCTGATAGGCCTTCCTGACCAGTTCGGCGCGCTCGTTGAGCCGCCTGGCCTGGGCCTGGTCGCCGACCACCTCGGCCGCCTTCGCGGCGAGGTGCGAGGAGATGTAGAGGTAGATCGTGGCTGCTGCGTCGTCGCCGATAGTCGGATAGGGCTTGGCGAAATCGCCCTGCGGCTGCAGCCAGTCGCCGAAGGTGAAGCCGCGCCCACCCCAGCCGGCTGGCGGCCGGACGATCGGGCCATCGCTGATCGACCAGACGAAGTCGTTCCACTTGACCATGGCCGGCAGCGCTTCCTCGAGGATCGCGCGGTCGCCATAGTGGGTGTAGAGCGTCCAGGGGATCACGGCGATGGCATCGCCCCAGCCGGTCGAGCCATAAAAGCCCGGCACCACATCCTCATGGTTGCGGGTCGGATCGGGCACCACGTGCGGGATGGCGCCATCGGCGCGCTGGTCGGCGATCAGGTCGCGTACATACTTGACCAGCATGCCGTGGCTCTCGTGCAGGTAGCACGCGGTTGGGGCAAAGACCTGCGCGTCGCCGGTCCAGCCCAGTCGCTCGTCGCGCTGCGGGCAGTCGGTGGGCACCTCGATGAAGTTGGAGCGCTGCGACCAGACGGTGTTCTCGACCAGCCGGTTGACCAGCGGGTTGGCCGAACTGAAGTTGGCGGTACGGGTGATGGCCGAGCTGATCGGGATCATCTCGATCTTGCTGATCGTCGCCTTGCCCTCGATGGCGACGCGGGCGAAGCGGAAGCCGAAGAAGCTGAAGGTGGGGCGATAGCTTTCCGGCCCGCCGCCCTTCAGCACGTACTCGACCCGAGCCTCGGCCGAGCGCATGCTCTCGCGGTCGAACTGACCCAGATGGTTGGTCAGCTCGGCGTGCTCGATGGTGACCTTGGCGCCGGCTTCGCCCTCGACGGTGAAAGCGACATAGCCGCCGGCATTCTGGCCGAAATCATAGACGGTCCGGCCTTCCGCATCGGCGAAGGAGTTGACCACCGGCAGGGCAGGAAGCTCATGCACCCCGGCCGTCTCGGCCGGCAGCAGCGTCGATTTGTCGAAACCATCAAGCACCGTGGCGGTACCGCTCGCCGGCGCATCCTCGGCGCGGGCGTCATAGTTCTCGCCATAGTAGATGCCGGATTTGAGGATCGGAGCGAGGCCGCTCTGCCAGCTGGCGTCGGTGCCGACGATCAGCTCGCCATCGGCGCCGCGCAGCTCGGCGATGGCGCCGACCTTGTCGCCCCAGGTGTTGAGCAGCTGGTTGCGCGGCCACATCATGCGCGAGCGATACCAGCCGTCGCCCAGCCAGATGTCGATGGTGTTGTCGCCGTCCTCGAGCAGGCCGGAGACGTCGTAGGTCTGGAAGCTGAGCCGGTCCCAATAGCTGGTCCAGCCCGGGGTCAGCAGGTCGTCGCCGACCCGCTTGCCATTGATGAAGGCGCGGTAGAGGCCAAGCGCGCTGATCCGCAGCGTCGCGCCGCCGCCGCCGGCGGGGCGGTGGAAGCTCTTGCGCAGGAACGACGACTGCGTGCCGACACCCTGGTCGACGCTGGGGTGGATCATGTCGGCAACCCAGGCGCCTTGGCTGGATACGGCTTCACCTGCCCGGATGAGCATCGTCTCGTTCACTTTTGCATCCTCCCAGGGACCTGTTTCGGTCCGTGCGGCGCCATGCGGCTGCCGATCAACGTGTGACGTTCTACGTATACCGTTCTACACAATCTGTTCAAGCAGGATTCGCGCACGAACCGCCAAATCGGCGCATTAGTCGCCAAATGCCCTCAAAAACCGCCAAAATCGCTCACGTTGTGTTGTGGAAAGCGGGTTGCTAGAAGGGGGCGGTTCGGGGGGAACTGTGGCGCCAACAACGAAAACCGGCCGAGTCACCATCAAGACGGTCGCCGCCGATGCCGGGGTGTCGGTAGCCGCGGTTTCCAAGGTGCTGCGCGACGCCTATGGGGTGAGCGACACGCTGCGCGCCCGGGTTCAGGCGTCAATGGAACGGCTGAACTACCGCCCGCATGCCGGCGCCCGTGCCATGCGCGGCCGCACCTACACGCTGGGCATCCTGTTGCCCGACATGCGCAATCCGTTCTTTGCCGATATTCTTGCTGGGGTGAACGAGGCGCTGGAACGCACCCAATACCAGACCATGATCGGGGTCAGCCGCTCGGCCGAGACAATCGAGATGTCGCTGATCGACTCGATGATCGACCGACAGATGGACGGCCTGATCATGATCGGTCCGCGCATGCCGCCCGAGACGGCAGAGTCGGTCTCCGTCCGCATCCCGACGGCCGTAGTCGGCTACCATGTGCCGCAACTGGCGACGCTCGATACCGCCAACAACGATGATGTGGCCGGAGCGGCGCAGGTGGTCCGCCACCTCGCCGCCAATGGCTATCGCCGCATCACCATGGTGACGCTCGCCGTACCCACCAAGAACGTGGTGGTCACGGTGCAGCGCGAGCGCGGCTATCGCGAAGCGATGAAGGAACACGGGCTCGGCCAGCACATCAACATCGTGCCGGCCGATCAGACGGCGCGCGAGGTGCAGACAGTGGTCCGCCACCTGCTCGAATCCCGGCATCGGCCGGAAGCGCTGTTCTGCTGGACCGACATGGTGGCGCTGCATGCGCTCAGCGTCGCCAAGGACCTGGGGCTGTCGGTCCCCGGCGATCTCGCCGTCGTCGGCTACGACAACACCATCTATTGCGACCTGGCGCAGAACAGCCTGACCAGCGTCGACCAATCCGGCCAGGTGCTGGGTCTGCAGGCGGCGCGCCTGCTGATCGAGCGGATCGACGGCCGGCAGCAGGGCGACCATTTCGTCGTCACGCCACGCCTCGTGGTGCGCGGCAGCTCGCGGCCCCGCCCTTCGTAGTGCTTTCCTTCAGCTACCATTCCAGCCCATCATTATCCCTCAACGAACCCGATAGAGATCATGCCGTTTTTCGACCTGCCGCAGTCACAGCTCGACAGCTACCGTTCGAGCGCCGTCGCTCCCGCCGATTTCGACAGCTTCTGGGCTGAGACGCTCCAGCAGTCGCGGGCCAAGCCGCTGGAGGCGGTGTTCCAGCCGGTCGATACCGGGCTCAAGCTGTTCGACGTCGCCGACGTCACCTTCTCCGGCTTCGGCGGGGACCGGGTGCGCGGCTGGTATATCAAGCCGGCCGGTGCGGCGCCGCGCGGCACCGTGGTGAAGTTCATCGGTTACGGCGGTGGCCGCGGGTTGCCGCAGGAGCATCTGCTGTGGCCGGCCACCGGCCGCGCCGTGCTGGTGATGGATACACGCGGGCAGGGCAGTTCGTGGTCGCGCGGCGATACGCCCGATCCCGCCGGGTCGTTCCCGGCGCATCCCGGGTTCATGACCCGCGGCATCAACGATCCCAAAGACTATTACTATCGCCGCGTCTACACCGATGGCGTGCGCGCGGTGGAGGCGGTGCTCGGGCGCGCCGAGACCGATCCGGCAAAGCTCGCCGTAGTCGGCGGCAGCCAGGGCGGCGGCATCTCGATCGCCGTGGCGGGACTCGAGCCCAAGGTGAAAGCGGCGATGCCGGACGTGCCGTTCCTCTGCGATTTCCCGCGGGCGGTGGGCCTCACCAGCCGCGACCCCTATGGGGAGATCGTCCGCTTCCTCGCCACCCATCGCGAGAAGGCGGCCGCCGCCTACAACACCATCAACTATTTCGACGGCGTGCATTTCTCGGCACGCTCGAAGGCGGCCGCGCTGTTCTCGGTGGCGCTGATGGACGATGTCTGTCCGCCTTCCACGGTCTATGGCGCCTACAATGCCTGGGGCGGTCCCAAGACCATCGAGAGCTATACCTTCAACAACCACGAGGGCGGCGGCACCTGGCAGGAGCGGCGGCAGGTGGCCTGGCTCGACGAGACCCTGCCGTGACCGCCCTGACGCTCGACTATGCCGACCGCGACGGCGCCAGCGCCCGTCGCCGGTGGGCCGTGTCGCGCGTCGCGATCTATGCCCTGCTGGCGCTGTTTGCCCTGGTCTATGCAGTGCCGGCGCTGCTGGTGTTCTTCAATTCGTTCCGGGATGGCGAGGAGGTGTTTCGCAACGGCATCATCGCCATCCCGGAGAGTTTTTCGTTCGACAACTACCGGCGCGCCTGGAACGATGCCTGCGTCAGCGGCATGTGCCGCGGGCTCGGGCCCAACTTCCTCAACTCGCTGATCATCACCGTGCCGGCGACCATCGCCACCACCGTCCTCGGGGCGCTGAACGGCTATGTGCTGAGCAAGTGGAAGTTTCGGGGCTCCGAATTCATCTTCGTGATGATCTTCCTCGGCATCTTTCTGCCCAGCCAGATCGCGCTGCTGCCTTGGGCCTGGATCATCGGTCAGCTCGGCCTGCAGAACAACGTGCTGGGTCTGTTGCTGATCCATACGGTGATGGGGATCTCGTTTGCGACGCTGTTCTTCCGCAACTTCTACACGGGCGTGCCGACCGAGATCATCAAGGCTGCGCAGGTCGACGGGGCCGGCTTCTGGCGCATCTTCCTGCGTGTGATGCTGCCGCTCTCGGGACCGATCATCGCGGTCACGGTGATCTGGCAGTTCACCCAGATCTGGAACGAGTACCTCTACGGCATGGTGTTCACCTCGGGGACGCAGCAGCCGATCACCGCGGCGATCATGGGGGTGCGGGCCGGCGGTTCGGCGGCCACGGTGATGATGGCGATCGTTCCGCCGCTGCTGGTGTATCTGATCGGCGGCAAGTACTTTGTGCGCGGACTCACCCAAGGGGCACTGAAGTAGGCATGACGACCAGGAACTACGTGATCGACGAGATGATCTCGGCCAAGGCGATCGCGGCCCGGGTGGAGGCGCTCGCCAAGGAAATCTCCAGCCACTATGCCGGCACCGACAAGCTGGTGGTGGTCGGGCTGCTGCGCGGCTCGTTCATCTTCATCGCCGACCTGGTGCGCGAGCTCGACCTGCCGGTGGAGGTCGATTTCCTCGAGGTTTCGAGTTACGGCAACTCCACCGAGTCGAGCCGCGAAGTGCGCATCCTCAAGGATCTGCGCGGCGAGATCGAAGGCCGCGACGTGCTGGTGGTCGAGGACATCGTCGATACCGGCTACACGCTGAAGCACGTGCTCGAGATCCTCGCGACGCGCCATCCCAAGCGCATCGAAGTCTGTGCGCTGCTCGACAAGCCGTCGCGACGCGAGACCAATGTGAAAGCCCGCTGGATCGGTTTCGAGATCCCCGACAAGTTCGTCGTCGGTTACGGGATCGACTATGCGCAGCGCAACCGGAACCTCGGTCACATCGGCGCCGTGCGATTCACCGACTGAAGTCGGGCGGGGAGGGGACATGGATCGCGCGCTGCTCGCTGCGGTGGTCGACCGCATCATGCCGGCCGACCAGGACGGCGGGGCCATCGCCCTGGGGGCGCTGGATTACCTCGACGGGATCCTTGCCGCGCGGCCCAAGCTGGGAGCCGCTATCGCGGCCGGCCTCGTCGGCCTGCCGCCAGGCTTCGTCGGCCTCGCCGATGTCGACAAAGACGCCGCCCTTGCCGCAGTCGATGGCGCGGCGTGGTTCCGTGAGCTGTGCGAGCTGGTCGCGGAGGGCGTCTATGCCGATCCAGGCAATGGCGGCAATCGCAGCGCGGCGTCGTGGCGGATGGTCGGCTACGAGCACGGACTGCCGGAAGGCCCGACTGGCCCTGCCGCGCGCCACGGGCGACCGCCGCAAGCCTTCTCAGGCACGCTCGACTATGACGTGATCATCGTCGGCGCGGGAGCCGGCGGGGGCGTGGCGGCCGGGGTGCTCGCCGAAGCCGGCAAGCATGTGCTGCTGCTCGAACGCGGGCTGCAGCGCGACTATGCCGATAGCGGCTATCGCGATCACCTGCGCAACCATCGGCTGGCACTCTACGGCCACAATACCGGCCCGGACCTCGACGGCAACCCGCGGGTACTGGTCGGCGCCGATGGCGTCGAGCAGGTGCTGCACCCGCACGAGAACGGCTACCAGAACCTCGCCTCGGCCGTCGGCAGCGGCACGCTGGTCTATGGCGCGCAGGCTTGGCGCTTTCATCGCGCCGATTTCAAGATGGCGAGCCTCTATGGCGTCCCGCAAGGCTCGTCGCTGGTCGATTGGCCGATCGGCTACGATGACCTCGCGCCGTGGTACGAGCGGGCCGAATGGGAGATCGGCGTCGCGGGCGACGGCGCCGCCCATAGCCACGAAGGGCTGCGCGCCCGCGACTACCCGATGCCGCCGCTACCGGACAGCCCGGCGCGCTCCGTCCTCAAGCGCGGTGCCGATGCGCTCGGCATCACGACGACGCGACCGCCGCTCGCCATCAACAGCCAGCCGCGGCACGGCCGCGACGCCTGCATCGGCTGCGGCAGCTGTGTCGGCTTTCCATGCCCGAGCGACGCCAAGAACGGCACGCAGAACACCATGATAGCGCGGGCGCTCGCCACCGGGCGCTGTCACCTCGTCACCGGGGCGATGGTGCTGCGGGTGGAGACGGACGGCGCCGGCAAAGTCACCGGAGTGCGGTTTGCCGACAGCAGCGGGGCCGAGCATGCGGTGCACGGCAAAGCGGTCGTCCTCGCCGGTGGCGCGATCGAGACGGCGCGGCTGCTGCTCAACTCACCGTCTGCGCGCGAACCGAACGGGCTGGGCAATGGGCACGACCTCGTCGGGCGAAACCTGCAGGGCCATGTCTACGCCACCGCCTATGGGCAGTTCGACGAGGCGGTCCATGCCTCGCGCGGTCCGGGCGTCAGCATCGCCACCACTGCCTACAACCACGGCAACCCCGGTTTCGTCGGCGGCGGCATGCTGGCCGACGATTTCGTGCAGCCGCCGATCATCTTCTGGAAGAACGTGCTGCCGCCCGGGCAACGGCGTTGGGGCCAGGGCGCCAAGGATTTCATGCGCGCCAACTTCCACCATGTGCTGCGCGTCGCCGGACCGGTGCACGAGATCCCCAATGCCGAAGCCCGGGTGCAGATCGCTCCGGCAGTGCGCGACAAGTGGGGACTGCCGGTGGCGATGCTGTCGGGCAGGGTGCACGCCGAGACGGTGCGCACCGCGCACTACATGCACGGCAAGGCGCTCGACTGGCTGCGTGCGTCCGGCGCGCTGGCGACCTGGGGCCTCGCGCCCGACCCCGTGCTGTCCGGTGGGCAGCACCAGGCCGGCACCTGCCGCATGGGCACCGATCCCTCCAACTCGGTGACCGACGCATTTGGCCGAGTCTGGGGCCACGACAACCTGTTCGTTTCGGATGGCGGGCTGCACCCGACCAATGGCGGTTTCAACCCGGTGCTGACGATCATGGCACTGGCGTTCCGCAACGCCGATCATCTCGCCACTTCGCAATAGCCGGCCCGATAGGTCCCGGTTTCCGGATCGAAGCTGCGGTACTTGCGGCCGAGCAGAAGCGGAGGTGTTTGACTTTTTCGAGGTCGAGAGACTCTGCTAGTGTCGACACCGGAGCTCTCGGAAGTTCCGGAGCTATCCGCAACCAGTGGAGAAGCATGATGGCCGAGACGCAGACTTCGACAGCTTCGGAATTTCCTCCTCGCCTGCGGGCCCTGCTTGGCGACAACTGGTGGTTGCTGCTGTTGCGCGGCATCGCCGCCATTGCCTTCGGCGTGCTGGCGATGCTGTGGCCGGGCATCACGCTGATCTCCCTGACCCTGCTATGGGGCGCCTACACGCTGGTCGATGGCGTCTTCGCGCTGTGGGCGGCCATCTCGGGCCGGGCGACGTCGCCGGCCATGGGGCATCGCTGGTGGATGGCCATCAGTGGTGTCGTCAGCATCCTTGCCGGCCTTGCCGCCTTCTTCTGGCCCGGCATGACCGCCTTCATCCTGCTCATCTTCATCGGCATCTGGGCGATCATCATCGGCGTGCTGACGATCTGGGGCGCCATTCAGGCGCGCAAGGAGATCGAGGGCGAATGGGTGCTCGGCCTGTTCGGCCTGCTCAGCATTGCCTTCGGCGCCCTGGTGCTGTTCCTGCCGGGGGCAGGGGCACTGTCGCTGATCTGGACGATCGCCGGCTACTCGATCTTCGCGGGCGTGTTGCTGATCATGCTGGCTTTCCGGGTCCGCAAGTTCAAGCGGCCAGCGGCCGCCTGAGGTGCGGCGGGCGTTCTAGAAGCGCCCGGACATGGTGCCGCGGATCGACGTCGCCGCAAGGCCGGTGGTGTCGATCCCGTGGTCGGCCAGGGCGCGCAGCGTCCAGCCGGGCCCGGTCAGCGTCATACCGGCAGTGAGGCCGGCATAGGTGCTGTCGATCCCCACATCCTCGCCGGTTCCGCCGACGCCGGCGCGGATGCCCACGGTCGGCGTCAGCTCGAGCCCGTCGCCGAAAGCGAAGGTCCGCGCGGCGGTCAGCGCTCCACCCAGCTCGAGGGTCGAAGCGGTGAAGCCATCGACATCGACGACATCGCCGCGTGGATTGGTCACCGTGTAGGCGCCGACAGTCTCGGTGGCGTAACGGAGGTTGGCGCTGGGCCTGATGGTGAAGGCGTCGGCGCGCCATTCTCCCTCGATGTCGACCTTGGTGATGAGGCGGTCGGTCTCGAAGCTGCCGGAGAAACTCTGGCCGAACAGCGTAGCGTTGGCATCGTTCCAGGAGTGGCCGAAGAAGACGCTCGCATCGAGCGTGACGTTGTCGAGGATCTCGGCCGAGATGTAGGGGCCGACGAGCGCGCCGGTGCCGCTGATCCGGCCGATCTCGGTGACGTCGCGCATGCCGTCGAGATAGAGCGCTACACCGGCCAGCAGCCGATCGTTCACTAGGTAATCTGCACCCGTGCCGATGAGGCTCAGGGTGCCGTCGGCCTCGTCGCGGGTATGGAAGGTGAACGTGCCGTCGATCCAGAAGCTCAGGGGGGCGTCGGCCCCACCGGCCAGCAGGGCGCTGCCCGGGCCGAGATCCCAGGCCGAGCCGGTGCGGGCCGAGAAGTTCAGCACCGCATCGCCGTTGGCCTCGGCAAGCGAAGCATGCGGCGCGACGCCATGCCGATCGCGCAGGCCGGGCGTATCGATGGCGTTGACGATGAGCTTCTGGCGGGTTTCGACGAAACCGCGGGTCATGTCCTCAAAGGCCTGCGCCACGGTGTCGGTCACCGCGGTAGTGGCGGCGCTCGAATTGTTCGAGATGTTGCCATCGCCATCGCTGCTGGAGATGGTCGCGATATTGGTGATCGAGCCATCCACGGTGGCTTCCGCCTCGATGGTGAAGCTGGCCGAGCCGCCGGATGCGAACTCGTTGCGGCTGCAGGTGATGGTGCCGCCGCTGCCGACCGCCGGGGTGGCGCAGCTCCAGCCTGAAGGGCTGGTGATGCTCGAGAATGCCAGACCGGCGGTCAGGGCGTCGGTCATCACCGTGTTGGTGGCGCTGCTGGGCCCGGCATTGTTGACGGTCACGGTGTAGCTCAACACCTCGAACCGTTCGGCGCTCGCCGGACCGATCTTGGAGATGCCGAGATCGGCCGTGCCCTGCACCGTGGTGGCGGCGGACGAACTGTCGTTCTCGGGATTGATGTCGTTCTGCAGCGCGCTGACGGAGGCGAAGTTCTGGATGAAGGTACCTTCAGGGGTGTCCGCGGGAACATGCGTGGTCAGCGTGAAGGCGGCATTGCCGGCGGTGAAGTTTACCACCGAGCAACTGATTGTGCCGTTGCTGCCCACGGCCGGCGTCGTGCAGTTCCAGCCCGCAGGCGCGTCGAGAGATATGAAGGTCAGCGGCAAAGGCAGGATGTCGGTCAGCGTGATGGCTGCCGGGACGCCGCTGGCGGTGACGGTCAGCTGATAGACGAGGTCGCTGTCGGCGGTAACATTTTCGGCTGCCAGCTTTTGCACGCCGACATCGACGGAGGGCGCCGGGATCTGGGCTGTGGAGGTGGAGCTGTTGTTCTCGTCGTTGAAGTCCGCTGCTGAGGACACGGTGGCAATGTTGGTGAGGTAGGTCCCGCCCGCCGTCCCGGCGGCCACGTGGGCGACGATGTTGAAGGTCTGCGCTCCGGCGGCTTTGGACAGCGCGGCGATGGTGCAACTCACCGCGCCGCTGTCGCCTACCGCCGGCGTCGAGCAGGACCAGCCGTTGGGGCTTGTCAGCGACTTGAAGGTGGTGTCGGCCGGCAGCGGGTCGCTCATCGTCACGCTGGTCGCGTCATCGGCGCCTGGGCTGCCCGCATCGCCGAGGTTGGTAACCGTCACCGTATAGGTGATGTCGGTGTCGGGGGTTGCGGTCTCGGGCCCGGATTTCATCAGCATGACGTCGGGGTAGGGCTGCGCTTGTGCCGCGCCCATCGTCGCTGCCACCAGCACGGCAATTCCGAGCGCGGCGAAAACCTTCGCCGCCAACCACGCGTAGAAATTCATAAAGATACCGCCGCCCCCGGCTATAAGCGCAAACAAGGTCGCCAAGTGCGGCGGCGGTGTAAATCGCGAACAATAGCGACAAAGCCGCTTCGGCAGTTGCTGATGCATCTGCGCCACAGCAGCCGAGCCACGCCTATTCCGCCGCGCCGGTTCCGCTCATCGGTGCCTCGACCTGAAGGTCTTCGCGATACGGCCTGGCCGAGGCGGGCAGTTGCTTGCGCAGAAAGACATCCTCGCCCCTCAGCTGGCGCAGCCAGATCGGAATCATCTCGCGATAGCCGGCGAGGATCGAGGGCGTCGGCGGCGGCAGGTCGTGCTTGATGGTCTCATGCAGCCGTTCGAGCGCATGATAGGGCACTACCGGGAACATGTGGTGTTCGACGTGGTAGTTCATGTCCGAATAGAGAAAGCGGCTGATCGGGTTCATCAGCACGGTGCGGGTGTTCAGCCGGTGGTCGGTGACATCCTCTGCCAGCGCGCCATGCTGCAGCAGCCCCACCATCACCATGTGCCAGCAGCCGTAGAGGCGTGGCAGCCCGATCAGCATGAACGGCAGGATCGACTGCATGGCGATCGCGGCAACCCCGGTTACCAGGTAGATCGCCACCCAGATGCGCGCCACCCGAACCACCTTGGGCCACTCGCCCTTGGGGATGAAGCTCTTTTCCGCCGCACTGACGTTGCCGGCGGCATTGCGCAGCATGTCGCCCAGCGCATACCAGACGTCGACGATACCAACGAAACTGAGGATCACCCGGGCCAGCACCGGCGGCCGCATCACCGCGATCTCGACGTCTCGCCCGACGATGATGGTGTCGGCGTGGTGCCGGGCGTGGCTCCACTTCCAGGTGGTCGGGTTACGGATCAGCATGAAGCAGGCGATCTGGTAGATCGCCTTGTTCATCCACGGCGTCTTGAAGGCCGTGCCATGCCCGCACTCATGCCAGCGGCTGTCGCTGGCCGAGCCGTACAACACCCCATAGACGAAGAAGAACGGCACGCACCACCAGGTGCCCCAGAAGGCGATGCCGCCAATGCCGGTCACCAGCAGCAGGCCGAGCCAGATCAGGTTGTCGCGGATCGCCGGGCCGTCGGAGCGCTGCATCAGCTCTTTCATGACGGCGCGCGGCACCTCGGTGTGGTACCACTCGGCCGCCGCGAGGCCCCGCTCGATGGCGCGCTGGGCCTCGGGGCCGGTGATGCTGTAGTCGCGCTTGCTGATCATCGGTCCCCCGTCGATGCAGAGCTTACGGTCTGACCGGCCCCTGGCCGGCGCCGGTCGCCTCGATCAGTTTGGCGATGGTGTCGAGATCATCGCTGTCGAGGGTGATGGTTGCGGCATCGATCCAGCCGTCCACCTGGCCTGGCGAGCGTGCTCCGACGATGGCGGCGGTGAGTCCCGGCCATGCGAGCACCCAGGTCAGCGCCACTGTCGAGATCGAAGTGGCATGCTTTTCGGCGATCGGCTTCAGCGCCGCGGCAAGCGTCAGGTTGCGGTCGAGCCGTTCGCCGGTGAACTCCGGATTGGTCTTGCGCCAGTCATTGTCGGCGAGGGCTGCGGCGCGTTCCCGCGTGAAGCTGCCGGTGAGCAGGCCGGCCTGCATCGGGCTGTAACAGATGACGCCGGTGCCATGGGCGGCGCACCAGGGCAGGATGGTCTCGGCCGTCTCGCGCTTGATCATCGAGAAGGGGGGCTGCAGCGTTTCGACGTGCCCCATCTCCTCGGCCCGCGCCAGCTGCTCGGCATTGTGGTTGGAGAGCCCGATATGGCGCACCTTGCCCTCGGATTTCAGCTCCAGCATCGTCGCCCAATAGTCTTCGAGCGGCACGTCGTCGGCCGGCCAGTGCACCTGGTAGAGATCAATCGCTTCGACCTGCAGACGCTTGAGCGAGTTCTCGAGTTCGCGCCTGAGGCTCTCCCGGTTGGCGAGGCGGCGCGGGTTTTGGCCGTTGGCGTCGCGGATCACTCCGCCCTTGGTGAAGACGAAGGGCCGCTGGTCGGCCGGCAGCGCCTTCAGGGTCTGGCCGATCACCTCCTCGGAGTGCCCGACGCCGTAGGCTGCGGCGGTATCGATCCAGTTGATTCCCAGCTCGATGGCGTGGCGAATGGCGGCGTCGGAGTCCGCGTCATCCTGCGGGCCCCACATGTTGCCGCCCATGGCCCAGGCGCCAACGCCGAGGCGGGTAATCTCCATGCCGGTCTTGCCGAAGGCACGAGTGGGCAGCGACGTCTTCATGGTCTTCCTCCATAGGCTGAGCAACTGCCATACCAGCATCTCGGGCTGCATCGGGCAACCCAGCCTTGCGACCAATATCGTTTGGCGATATCCCCACTTGCGCCGAACCGTAACGTACGGTACGGTTCGTGCCAATGAAGGTCGGGCGTCGGTTTCGCGGGGTGCGAATCTGGGCCCGCGGGGCCTGGGTGTCATCGTGGCGTCTGCCATTGCCAACAGCGAAGAGGTGTTCACGCCGCGCCAGCAGCAGGTGCTGACGGCGGCGCTGGATCTGCTCGTCGAGCAGGGCGACCGGCTGACCATGACCTCGGTGGCACGGCGCGCCTCGTGCTCGAAGGAAACCCTCTACAAGTGGTTCGGCGACCGTGATGGGCTGCTCACTGCGACGGTGCAGTGGCAGGCCGCCAAGGTGAAGGCGCCGCAGGTCGATCGCTGGCGGCTCGACGCCGCCTCGCTGCGCCAGAGCATCGAGCAGTTCGCCCGCGACCTGCTCGGCACCATCGTCGGCGACGTCTCGGTGACGCTCAATCGTCTCGCCATCGGCCATGCCGGTGCGGAAAAGCACGGGCTCGGCGCGATCGTGCTCGAGAATGGTCCGCTCGCCATCCGCAAGCGTCTGAAGCCGGTGCTGGAAGCGGGCAGGGAGGCGCGGCTGCTGCGCTTCGACAGTTCCGAGGAAGCCTATCGGAGCTTCTTCGGCCTCGTGGTGCGCGACGCGCAGATCCGCCTGCTGCTCGGCGAAACCTTTACCCCCACCGAAGCCGAGATCGCGCGCGACGCGGCTCGGGCGACGGAACAGTTCCTTGCCATCTACGCGGTCCACCAGGCCGCGTGACCTCAATCGGGGGGCGCACCCCCAAACGCACAAAAGGGAGACTTCCATGCGCGTCTATTACGATCGGGATGCCGATCTCAACATCATCAAATCCAAGAAGGTCGCGATCGTCGGCTATGGCTCGCAGGGTCATGCGCACACGCTGAACCTGCGCGATTCCGGCGTGAAGGACATCGTGGTGGCGCTCCGTCCGGGCTCGCCGTCGGCCAAGAAGGCCGAAGGCGAAGGCCTCAAGGTGATGTCCGTCGCCGACGCCGCCAAGTGGGCCGACGTCATCATGATGCTGACCCCCGATGAGCTGCAGGCCGATATCTACAAGAAGGACATCGAGCCCAACATCCGTGACGGCGCCGCGATTGCTTTCGCGCACGGCCTCAACGTGCACTTCAACCTGATCGAACCCAAGAAGACCGTCGACGTGATCATGATCGCGCCGAAGGGCCCGGGCCACACCGTGCGCGGCGAATACCAGAAGGGTGGCGGCGTGCCGTGCCTGATCGCCGTGCACCAGGATGCCTCGGGCAATGCCCAGGACATCGCGCTGGCCTACGCTTCGGGCGTCGGCGGTGGTCGTTCGGGCATCATCGAAACCAACTTCCGCGAGGAATGCGAGACCGACCTGTTCGGCGAGCAGGTGGTGCTCTGCGGCGGCCTGGTCGAGCTGATCCGCGCCGGCTTCGAGACGCTGGTGGAAGCCGGCTACGCTCCGGAAATGGCCTATTTCGAGTGCCTGCACGAAGTGAAGTTGATCGTCGACCTGATCTACCAGGGCGGCATCGCCAACATGAACTACTCGATCTCGAACACCGCCGAGTGGGGCGAGTATGTCTCGGGTCCGCGCATCATCACCTCGGAGACCAAGGCCGAGATGAAGCGCGTGCTCAAGGACATCCAGACCGGCAAGTTCACCTCCGAGTGGATGCAGGAATACAAGGGTGGCGCCTCGCGCTTCAAGGCGACCCGTCGCCTCGCCGACGAGCACCAGATCGAGGAAGTCGGCGAGAAGCTCCGCGGCATGATGCCGTGGATCAAGGCCGGCGCCCTGGTCGACAAGGCCAAGAACTAAGCGGGGCCTTGCTCCACGCTTGGTGAGATGCGCGCTGGCGCGTCGCGGTGATCAAGGCCGGCGCCCTCGTCGACAAGGCCAAGAACTAATCCAGAAATCCTTCGCAGGATGTATGCGCAGAGGGGCCTCCGGGCCCCTTTGTCGTATCTGGCTGGCCCTGGGCCGAGCAGTTGGCGCGCCACACTCGGTGTCATCCCCGCGAACGCGGGGACCTCCGTTTACGATGGTGCCGCAGGCGAAAAAACAGAGGTTCCCGCTTTCGCGGGAATGACCCGGTGGGTGGAGGAGATGGTTGCCATCCCGTCCACCTCGGCGGAGCAGTGCTACCGGCTGGTGTCGGTGGCCATACGGATGGCGAGGAAACCGAGCACCGTGCCCATCAGCCAGCGCTGCAGCCGGGCCCAGAACGGCCGCCCGGTGAGGAACAGGGCGACCGTCCCGGCGGTGAGGATGAAAATGGCGTTGACCGTCATGCTCACTGCGATCTGCGTGGCGCCCAACACCAATGTCTGGGCCAGCACGTTCCCGGCCAATTTGTCGATGAACTGTGGCAGGAGCGACAGGTAGAGCGCCGCGACCTTGGGGTTGAGCAGGCTGGTGAACAGGCCCATCGCATAAAGCCGCCTCGGCGAATCCGGCCCCAGCGCCCGCAATTCGAACGGCGAATGTCCGCCGGGCCGCAGCGCGTTCCAGGCGAGCCAACCCAGATAGAGTGCGCCGGCGATGCGGATCGCGTCATAGGCGAAGGGCACCGCGAACAACAGCGCGGTGAGGCCGAGCGCCGCCGCCAGCATGTAGATGACAAAGCCCGTCGCGACGCCAAGCAGCGAGATCAGCCCGGCGGCACGGCCCTGCGCGATGGAGCGCGACACCAGGTAGGCCATGTTGGGGCCCGGGGCGATCACCATGGCAAAAGCGACCCCGGCGAAGGCGAGAAGGGTGGTGAGGGAGGGCATGGCGGTTTCCGGATTGCCGCCAACTCATGCCACGGGGCCCCGGGTTTTGCCAATGGCGACTAAGGCTTGTCGTCGGCCTTCTCGATGCGCTCGCGGGTCAGCACTTCCAGCAGGCCGACCAGCCGAGTGATGTCCTCCTGGCGCAGCAGGTCGATCTTCTGGTGCAGGGCTTCGATATCGAGTTCGGCACGCAGGTTCACGTCGTAATCGAGCTGGGCTTTCTGACGGTCGATGTCGGACTGGCGGTTCTGCGCCATCATCAGGATGGGCGCGGTAAAGGCGGCCTGGAAACTCAGCACCAGGTTCAGCAGGATGAACGGGTAGGGGTCCCAGTGCTGCATCCAGGCGACGACATTGAGGATGATCCATAGCGCCAGGGTCAGCGACTGGGCGATGATGAAGCGCCAGGAGCCGACGATCGCCGCGATGCGGTCGGCGAGATACTCACCATAAGTGCGCGGCAGGATGACCGGCTTGCCGTGCCTGAGGGTGAAGCGGCGCGCGGCCTCGGCCGTGGCATGGTGGGATTTCGGATTGCTCATCTGTCGCCTCGCCGGCAAGCCCGGTCGCGACGTTGTAGCAGGTCCGGGCGGCGGCACCGAGTATCGTGCGCGGTTGAGGCGAACCGGTGGCGATTAGCCCGTAAAGACGAAGGGCTCCGGCGTGATCGCTCGGAGCCCTTCAGCTTGGCATATCGGATACCGGCAGATTACTCATGGCCACGGCGCGGCGTCGTATGATGCCGGCCGGCGCGCATGGCCGCGAGGTCGCCGCGCGTAAGTCCGATGTCGCGGAGCAGGTGGTCGTCAAACTTCATCAGGTCGGTGAGGACCCGTTTGCGTTCCGCGCGACGGAACATGGACGTCAGGCTGAAAGCCATTTTCTCTCATCTCGTCAGTTTTGGGTGGTGCCTGGATCGGCGGAGCGGGCTTATGCCCGGGGATCGATGAATGCCTGATGAACCGTTTCGCCCTTAGCGGGGCTTGCGGCCGAACCAGGTTTTCTGCTTCCTGAGTTCCTCGCGCGTCAGCCCGATATCGTCCAGCAGACGGTCTTCAATCTGCTGGTTCGGCGTGCGGGAACGCAGGTGGTCGGCCAGCAGCAACAATTCGGGGATCATGTTCGATTTCCTTGTCTCGATACCGGCTGGGCCGGCGTTGCGCCGCCCAATGACCCAAGCCGGTTGAACCGGTTCTGAACAAGGACTTCAGGGAGAGACCTTTGAGTGAGATCGCGTTACCGACGTTCCCGATAGAGGGCGGCTGCATCTGTGGAGCGGTGCGCTACCGGATCACCGGCGCCCCGCTCGCCGTCTACAATTGCCATTGCCGTGACTGCCAGCGCCTGAGCGGCGCCACGCACTCCATGTCGATGCCGATCGGCCGTGAACGGCTCGAGCACCTTGGGGGTGAGTTGGTCGCCTACGACAAGCCGGCCGACAGCGGCCGCACGGTTCGGATGCTCGGGTGCGCGAGGTGCGGCACCAAGCTATGGAACGAGCCGCTGGCGGCGCCGGCGATGCTGGTGGTCAAGCCCGGGACGCTCGACGATCCGAGCTGGGCGGTGCCGATCGGCAACATCTGGACCGCCAGCCGGCTGCCCTGGGCGGTGATCGACGCGGGCCAGGTCAACTTTCCCGGCCAGCCTCCAGACCGGCAGCCGCTCTACGATGCATGGAGTGCCGCGACGGCCTGAGCTGAGGGAGTTGGGGTGGGGCGGCTTGCCGCGAGGAAAGGCGGGTGGCTATATCGCCCGCAATCAGAGGAGCGGACGACATGACGACGGCAGACGACATCGCGAAGATCATCGAGCAGGAGCGGGGGCTGGAGTTCAGCCAGTTCGACGAACATGTCGCCTTCTCGATCGGTGCGCGGGTCCGCGAGCGTGCCGTGCGGGAAAAGCTCGGGCTGGTGGTCGATGTGCGCACCTGGGACCGGCAGATGTTCTATGCGGCGATGCCTGGAACCACAGCTGACAACCCCAACTGGGTTCGCCGCAAGATCAACACCGTGCAACGGCTGCTGAAATCCAGCTATCGCGTGGCGCTGGAGCAGGCCCGCGAGGATCGGCTGTTTGCCCCGAATCGGGCGCTCGACGGCGCCGACTTCGTGCTCGCCGGCGGCGCCTTCCCGATCCGCATCAAGGGGTTCGGACCAATCGGCTGCGTCACCATTTCGGGCCTGCACGAGCGCGACGACCATCAGGTCGCCGTCGATGCCGTGGTGGACGAACTCGGTCTCGACAAGGCGGCGTTCGCGCTGGCGAAGCTCTAGTCGAGCCTCCGGCTGCCGCTTGACAGGGTGCGCGCTGCCGCCACAACTGCTGCCCGCCGCGGAGCCCTGAAATGAAACTCAACTACGTGCTGCTTGATGTCTTCACCACCGAGCGGTTGAAGGGCAATCCCCTTGCCGTCGTGCTCAAGGCCGATGGGCTGCTCGACGATCAGATGCAGGCGATAGCCGCCGAGTTCAATCTGTCGGAGACCGTATTCATCCAGAAGGCGCAGTCCGAGCGGCATGCGGCAGCCGTGCGCATTTTCACGCCGATGGTGGAACTGCCCTTCGCCGGACATCCGACTGTCGGGGCTGCGGTGGTGCTGGGGCTGCAGAACCGCAGCACGGCCGTGCGGCTGGAGGAGCAAGTCGGGGTCATCACCTGTGTGATCGAGCGGGTGGAGAAGGATGTCGGGTTGGCGCGCTTCGCCCTGCCGCGACTGCCGGAGGAGGCCGGTTCGGCGCCGGCCGCCGAAGCGATCGCAGCGACGCTGGGGCTCGATCCCGAAGAGATCGGCTGTGGCCCGTATCAGCCGGCGGTGTTTTCGGCGGGCGTGCCTTACTATCTGCTGCCGGTGCGCGATACGGCGGCCCTGAAGCGTATCCGGCTGGAACGACGCGGCTGGGATGAGACCTATCCAATTGGCCATGGGTCGATCTACGTCTTCACGCAGACGCCCGAAGAGCGCAGCAACGACTTTGCGGCGCGGATGTTCTCGCCCGGCATGGGGCTGGGGGAGGATCCGGCCACCGGATCGGCCGCGGCGGCGCTGATCGGCCTGCTGGCGCGCCATTGCAGTGGTGGCCAGCATGAGTTCCGGCTGCGGCAGGGGCACGAGATGGGCCGCCCGAGCCTGATCACCATGCAGTTGCGCAAGGACGACGACAAGCTCACCCATGGCGGAATCGGCGGTCACGCGGTGATCGTCGGCGAAGGCACGCTCAACCTCGGCGACTAACCGCCGACAAATTACGACTGACAGACTTGCAATTCTGTCAGTCGTCATCCACATGATCAGTCTCACCACAAGGAGACTGGTCATGGAACATCGTACGCTTGGAGTATCGGGCCCCGTCGTGTCCGCCCTCGGCCTGGGCGCCATGGGGATGTCGGGCGCCTATGGGCCGTCCGATCGCAGCGAAAGCATCGCCACCGTGCATGCCGCCCTCGAGGCCGGCGTCACGCTGATCGACACCGGCGATTTCTACGGTATGGGCCACAATGAAATGCTGCTCGGCGAAGCGCTGAAAGGCCGGCGCGACAACGCCGTGCTCAGCGTCAAGTTCGGGGCACAGCGCGGTCCGAACGGAGAGTGGTTCGGCTTCGATGCCCGCCCGGCAGCGGTGAAGACCGCGTTGGCTTACACGCTGGAGCGGCTGGGGGTCGACCATATCGACATCTACCGGCCGGCGCGGCTCGATCCGAACGTGCCGATCGAGGAGACGGTCGGCGCCATCAAGGACATGATCGACGCCGGTTACGTGCGGCACCTTGGCCTCTCCGAGGTCGGCCCGGAGACTATCCGCCGTGCAAATGCGGTGCATCCGGTGGTCGACCTGCAGATCGAATACTCGCTGATCTCGCGCGGCATCGAGCGTGCGATCCTGCCGGTGACGCGCGAGCTGGGGATCGGCATCACCGCCTATGGGGTGCTGTCGCGCGGCCTGATCAGCGGCCACTGGAGCAAGGGCGAACTCGTAGTCGGCGATTTCCGCGGCCACAGTCCACGCTTCAGCGGCGAGAACCTCGATCACAATCTGCAACTGGTCGAGCAGTTGCGCGCCATTGCAGCCGACAAGTCCATCAGCGTCGCCCAATTGGCGATCGCCTGGGTGCTGGCGCAGGGCAGGGACATCGTTCCGGTCATCGGCGCGCGCCGCCCGGATCGGCTCAGCGAAGCGCTCGGCGCGCTCGAAGTGGTGTTGACTGAGGCCGATCTGTCGGCCATCGAAGAGGCGGTCCCACCCGATGCCGCGCGCGGCGCGCGCTATCTGCCTGCGCAGATGGCGATGCTTGACAGCGAGCGAACTGGAGCCTGATGAACGAGGTCTTGACCCGCGAGCGCATCCTCGAAGCGGCGGAACAGGTGTTTCGCCGTTTCGGGCCGCACAAGACGACGGTGGTCGACGTAGCGCGGCTGCTGGGCGTCAGCCACGGCAGTGTCTATCGCCATTTCGACAGCAAGGTTGCGTTGCGCGACGCGGTCGTCGAGGGCTGGCTGAAGCGCACCACGGATCCGTTGGCCGCCATTGCGGCCTCGGGGGAAGCGCCACCGCTCCGGCTGCGGCGGTGGTTCAGCACGCTGCTCACACTGAAGCGGGAAAAGATAAAGGGCGATCCTGAGCTGTTCTCGGTGTCACGCACCATCTTCGCCGAGGCGAGCGAGGTGGTGGCCAAGCACGTAGACAACCTGGTGGGTCAGCTGGAGACCATCATCCGGGATGGCATTGCCAGCGGCGACTTCCGGCCGGTCGACCCGCGCGCCACAGCGCAAGCGATGTTCGACGCCACGGCGCGCTTCCACGACCCCGCCCATGGCACCGAGTGGAGCGCCCCGGATGTCGACGCCGGGTTCGACCGGGTTTACGAACTGATCACCGCCGGGATACGAGCGCAGGCTTGAGCCGGAGGATCGGCGTTCACGGTTGTACCCGCGTGATCTGTCGACGCTAGTGCAGCGCGCGCAACTCAGCTAGCCTCCCCGCCGGCATTTGGAGGGCTGAGCCGTGTACGTTGTCGCGCTATTGATCTTCTTCATCCATGTCGTTGCGTTCATTGCCGGGGGCGCCAACCTGGTGCTCATGCCGATCGTCGGCTCGAGGCTGGCGAGCGCGACGCCGGAGCAGCGGGGCCTGCTGTTCGGAATCGTCGAGGGATTTGCCAAAGTTGGCAAATACGCTTTCGGCACCCTGTTGATCACCGGCATCCTGACCCTGTGGCTCAAATGGAACTGGGTGGTTCCGAATGCCTGGTTCTGGGTCAAGATGCTCGGAATCCTCGGAATGGTCGTCTTCATCAGCCTCAACGAGATGAACCGGAAGAAGGCCATTGCGGGCGATGCCGAAGCCGGCAAGCGCTCGAAGATGTTCGGTCAGCTGACCGGGGTGTCCTTCCTCGTCGTCGTGTTTTCGGCCGTGTTCGCGTTCAACTGAAATACGTCTGCAACTGAGGTCATCTTGGACGCCGCCTATCCGGTCCTGCTCATCGCCCACTTCATCGGCCTCATGCTGGTGGCGGCGGCGTTCCTGCCGTTGCTCGGGATGATGGGGCAGGCCGGTACGGCGCCGCAGACCAATCGGCTGCTGACCCGCTTCGGGCACTACGGCATCGTGGTGCTGCTGGTCAGCGGGCCGCTGCTGATCTGGGTGCGCTACGGCAGCTTCGAGGGCATCAGCCACTGGTTCTGGGCCAAGATGGGCTTCGTGCTGCTGCTGGCCGTCGGTGTGGTCATGTCTGCGGTGTCGGCGCGGAGGATGCGCGCCGGTGACGCGGCGGCGGCCGCACGGGGCAGGCTGGGGCGGAGCATCGCGGTGGTGTCGCTGCTGGCGATCGTGGTGTTCGCCGTGCTGGCGTTCGCCTGATGCCGCGACTCGATCACATCAATATCGACGTCTCCGACGGCGCACGGATGGTGCGTTTCTTCGCCGAGGTGCTGGGCGCCGAGGAGGGCTTTCGCCCGCCGTTCGATTTTCCAGGTCACTGGATCTATGTCGACGGGCACCCGGCCATTCATCTAAATGTGGCGCCGCGGGCGGGCGACTTCCCGCGCGGCATGGTCAATCACGTGGCCTTCGGGGTGTATGAGTTCGAAGCCACCAGGGCGCGCATCGAGGCAGGCGGGTGGCGCTACCGGATCACCGGGATCCCCGATTCGGAGATCGGACAGTTCTTCGTCGAGGGGCCGGAAGGGCTGCTGCTCGAGGTGCAGTTTCGCCGGCAGCGACCGGCAGGCGGCTAGGGCGCTTCATCTTCCGTCAGTTGCCGCTTCGCAAAGGCTTGCACAAGCGCGGGAATTCGCGCAGTATTTGCGCCGTAGCTAGTTTTGGTCTGATGAATGCAGCGCAACCGCGCCATTGCCATAGCCGCCGCCCAGCAGAAGGCTCGTGAGAGCCGGCTGATGTTTGCGGCCGCTTTGCTGCTGCTTCCGGCCGCCCTGCTTCTCCTTCTTATCAGCCCCTGATAACCGACAGCTCGGCTAGCGAGCGGGTGGTCAGGGGAGCGCGCAGGTAACCGAACAACGATTTGTCCGGTCGCGACGGTTTTCGAACCCCGGCCGTTTGATAGGAAAAACTGAAATGAGCACCCAGGCAGCGGCAGCGAGCAACAAGGCAAGCTCCTCCAACAAGGACCGCGTCTTCATCTTCGATACGACGTTGCGCGATGGCGAGCAGAGCCCAGGCGCCACGATGACGCTGGAGGAGAAACTCCAGGTCGCCGAAGCGCTCGACGAAATGGGCGTCGACATCATCGAGGCCGGTTTCCCAATTGCCTCGAACGGTGACTTCGATGCCGTCGTGGCGGTCGCCAAGCAGGTGAAGAACGCGGTGGTCGCCGGTCTCGCCCGAGCCATCCCCGGCGATATTGCCCGGGCCGGCGAGGCGGTACGGCACGCCAGGCAGGGCCGCATCCACACGTTCGTTTCCACTTCGCCGATCCATCTGGCGCACCAGATGAAGAAGACCGAGGAGCAGGTGCTGGAGATCATCACCGCCACGGTTAGCCAGGCGCGCAACCTGATCGACAATGTCGAGTGGAGCGCGATGGATGCGACCCGCACGCCGATCGACTACCTGGCGCGCTGCGTCGAGCTCGCCATCAAGGGCGGCGCCACCACCATCAACCTGCCGGACACCGTCGGCTATGCTATTCCGGCCGAGCACGAGGCGATGTTCCGCTCGATCATCGAGCGGGTGCCCGGTGCCGACAAGGTGATCTTCTCGGCCCATTGCCACAACGACCTGGGGCTGGCCGTCGCCAATTCGCTGGCAGCGGTGCGCGGCGGGGCGCGGCAGATCGAATGCACCATCAATGGGCTGGGCGAGCGGGCCGGCAACGCGGCGCTCGAGGAAGTGGTGATGGCGCTGCGTACCCGCGGCGACGCCATGCCCTACGATACCGAGATCGACTCGACCCACCTGAGCCGCGCCAGCAAGATCGTCTCGGCGGCGGCGAACTTCCCGGTGCAGTACAACAAGGCCATCGTCGGCAAGAACGCTTTCGCGCACGAGAGCGGCATCCACCAGGATGGCATGCTGAAGAACGCCCAGACCTACGAGATCATGACGCCGGCCTCGGTCGGCATCAAGGAAACCACCCTGGTGATGGGCAAGCACTCGGGGCGCGCCGCCTTCAAGGACAAGTTGAAGGAACTGGGCTACGACCTGGGCGACAATGCCTTTCAGGAGGCGTTCGTCCGCTTCAAGGATTTGGCCGACCGCAAGAAGCACGTCTACGACGCCGACATCGTCGCCTTGGTCGATGACGAGGCAGGCTCGGTCGACGACCGCATCAAGCTGGTCGATATGGAAGTGTTGTCCAAGACCGGCGGCGTCCACCATTGCGACCTGGTCATCACCATCGACGGGGTCGAAGTGAAGGCTTCGTTCGACGGCACCGGCTCGGTGGATGCGATCTTCAACGCCATCAAGCAGGCCGTGGGCAAGGACCCGCACCTGGTGCTCTACGCCATCGACGGCGTCACCGGCGGAACCGACGCCCAGGCGAGCGCCCATGTGCGCCTCGAGATGAACGGCCGGATCGTTTCGGGCAACGCGGCCGAGCCGGACACCCTCGTCGCCTCGGCCCGCGCCTACATCAATGCCTATAACCGCCTGCTGCTCGAACGCGGCGCTGCCGCGCAGGGCGCCACCGAGGCCGCCGCAGCGAGCTGATCCTCGCCGTTGGCAGACACTCTCGGAGCCGCCCTTCGGGGCGGCTCTTGTGCATCGGAACAACGAGGCGAGAAATGACCTATCAACTGCGGGAGCTGGCTTCGCCTGACGACTGGGAAGCCATGCATCGGATTCGGCTGGAAACCCTGTTCACCCAGGAGCGGCATCCCGGTCTCGTCTACGATCGGGCCCATCCCGACGACACCGAGCCGGCGCACCGGAAGTTCCTGCTCATGCTCGACGGTGTCCCGATCGGCACGACCCGGCTCGATCCGCGTGATGAGGGCGGCATCCTCCGGCTGGTCGCCATCGTGCCGGGGCTGCAGCGACAGGGACATGGCTCGGTGCTCGAGGCCCTGCTGATCGACTATGCGAGGGCGCGCGGCATGAAGCGGCTTTGGCTCAACGCCGCGCCCGAGGCAGTCGGCTTCTACGAGAAACTCGGCTGGACGCCGCAGGTCTGGGACGAAGAGGAATTTGTCAGTTTCGCACGCGACTGCGTGCAGATGACCAAACCGATCTGATCCGAGACGCGAGCGGCCGGGGAAGCGAGACGCCATTCGACGTTTCACTGTAGGGTGGCCCCCCCAGGCCCAGGCCCGACTCGAACCGTTGGGAGCGCTCATGCTGCGAGAACTGAGGGGCGGTCTCACTGCGCTGGCCCTGGTGGTTTCCGCGGTGCTGGCTGCGGTCAGCATCGAGCTGGGTATTCCCGGCCAGGCCCTGCTGCAGTCGCTGCGCTTCCACATCGCCGCGGCGCTGCTGGGCCTGGTGGTGCTGTTGTTCCTTGGCGGCGCCTGGCGCCGGGCGCTGCTGTTTCTCCTGGCCTTCGCCGTCAGCACCGGACAGGGCGCTGCCGTCATCTATCGCCAGCAGGAAGCGCGTGACCCGCTGGTCGCAGCGGCAGGCAAGCCGCTGCTGAAGCTGCTGAGCTTCAATATCCTCAGCGGCAACCCGAACGGCGAGACCATAGCGCGGTTCGTCGCCGGCTCCGGCGCGGACCTCGTGGTGCTGCTCGAGGCAGCGCCGGTCGCCGCGTATGTCGGGATCCTGCGCGCCAGCTATCCGTATTCCGCTGGCTGCGAGGACGGCGACCGCTGTGGCGGAGTGGTGATCCTGTCGCGCACACCGCTGGCGGATGTTTCGGTACAGTCGATGAGCGGTATCTGGGTCAACCGGCTGGTGACCGCAACCACCGAGGTCCTCGGGCAGAAGGTCAACATCGTCGCGGCGCACCTGGTGAAGCCCTATTTCGACGATTTCGCCGCCCAGGAACTGGCGAAGCTGGGCGCGGTGATCGGCAAGCTGGAGGGCCCGGTGGTGCTGGCCGGCGATTTCAACGCCGCCGCCTGGTCCGGCGCTATCGACCGGCTGATCACCCGGCAGCAATTGCTGCCCGGCCCTGCCTATCCAGCGACCTGGCCGGTGCGGCTCGGTCCTCTGGGCGTCCCTATCGACAACGTCTTCACCCGGGCGCCACTGGTGATCTGGAACATCGAGGCGGTGGCGGACGCCATGGGCTCCAATCACCGCGGGCTGATGGCGGAGATCGGGATGGCGGGGGACTGAAGGAGCGATTGCCAGCGGCACTGGCCACTTGCTACGACATCGTGATCGCGCAGGTTTGTCGGGGGGCAACGTGCGGCAATCAGACAAGCCATCAACGATGCTTGTGGCGTTGCGCCGGGCCGGCCGCCGGGCCCGCTGGTGGGCCTTTATCCTGTTGGGGGTTTTTCGTCCCGAGCGACTACGGCTGGGCCGGCCGCCACCTTGGCGAGTACCCGAGGCTCCCGTCGCAGCCGAGCCGCGCTCTTCCATTCGAGTGGCGGTATCGCGCCCGGTGGTCTACGGGGAGCTGATTCCGGCGGACTTCTCCAGTCTGCCGGTCAGCGTCGAGGCGCCGGAACCAGCGGTGACGCTGGCGGAAGATGTGATTCTGATCCCCGGGCATCTGTTCGTCGATCGCCGCAAGGGAGCCGTTCTGCCACAGAGTCGCGACATCGCGTACTATCCGCCAAGCCTCTCGGGCGAGGGGGTACGGCCACCCCGGCTGCTCGGACGGCCGCAAGAGGTGCAGGCCGAGGTGTTCGTGATGGATTGCCATTTCACCGACACCTACGGCCACTATCTGCTCGAAGCGCTGCCGCGGCTGATGCTGCTCGACCGGGTCCCTGCAGGCATCGAGATCGTTACATCGATCCCAAGGTCAAAGACCGTCGAGGCGCTGATCGATGGGCTGGGAATCGATCAGACTCGCGTCCGCTACTACCGCGAGCCATTGTTCTGCCGCCGCGCCTACCTGCCGGAGCGTCTGGTACGCCTCAACAGATTCATCCATCCCTTGGCGCGGGAGGCCTTTTCACGAATGGAACGGCTCGGCGTGTCGAGTTCGCCCACGCCGGAACGGGTGTTCATCTCCCGGGCGCGCATCGGGCGTCGTCGCCTTGTCAACGAGGCCGCGATCGAAGCCATATTCGCAGGCCATGGCTTCCATATCGTGCATCCCGAACTACTGCCGATCGAGGAGCAGATTGCGCTGTTCGGCAAGGCGGCGATGATCGCGGGGCTCGGCGGATCGGCCATGCACAATACCGTCTTCAGCCCGCCGGAGACCAAGGTGCTGCTGGTCAGTTCGCTTGACTGGTTCGTCAAAACGGATGTGCTGATCAGCCAGCGCGCCGGCCAACTCGGTTATGTGTTCGGTAGAACCTCCGACAATGCCGACGATGCCGGTGATCGCACCTGGCGGGTGAATCCGGCGGCAGTCGAGGCCGCGGTCGTCGCCCATTTCGGACTCTGAGGCGCAACGAGGCCGAACAGATCCTTCGGATCGGCGAGGTCCGGGATCAGGTCGATATCGTGGGGCGCCATGGCGGTCAGGTCGCGCACGTAGCGCAGGGCCGCGAAGTCCTCGATGGCGAAGCCGACCGAGTCGAACAGCGTGACGGAGCCCGAGGCCGGCCGACCGGGCGCCTTGCCAGTCAGGACCTGCCACAGCTCGGTGACCAGAAAATCGGCCGGCAACTGCTGGATTTCTCCTTCGATGCGGGTCTGCGGCGTGTATTCGGTGAACACGGCGGCATCGGCGACGATGGCGGGATGAAGCTCGGTCTTGCCGGGGCAGTCGCCGCCGATGGCGTTGAGGTGCATGCCCGGTACCACCAGGTCCGGCGTCAGGATCCTCGCATTGGTCTTGGCGGCCGTGGCGGTGGTGACGATATCGGCCCCGGCCACAGCTTCAGCTACGGAGCTGGCGCGCACGATCTCAAGGCCACTGCTTGCGAGGTTGAGGCAGAACTTGTCCATCGCTTCGCCGTCGATGTCGAAGATGCTGAGGCGATCGATGCCCAGCAGCGCCTTGAAAGCCAGCGCCTGGAACTCCGACTGCGCGCCGGCGCCGATCAGCGCCATGCTCCGGCTATTGGCGCGCGCCAGGGCGCGGGCGGCAACGGCGGAGGTGGCCGCGGTGCGCAGGGCGGTGAGGATGGTCATCTCCGACACCAGCATTGGATAGCCGGTCGCGACGTCGGCGAGGACGCCGAAAGCCGTCACGGTCAGCTTGCCGGCTGCCGTGTTGCGCGGATGCCCGTTGACGAACTTCATGGCATAAAGCGCGCCATCGGAAGCCGGCATCAGTTCGATCACGCCGTCGCGGCTTTGGCTGGCGAGGCGTGCCGTCGTCTCGAACCGCTCCCAGCGGCGGAAGTCGGCCTCGACATAGTCTGCAAGGCCGCGCAGGAACGGCTCGATCCCGATGCGGCGCAGCAGGGCGCGAATATCTTCGGTGCCGATGAACTGGGTCATTTGGGCCTCCTTGCGTGACGCACCACCACAGCCTTGCCGGCTCACGCCGCCTGGTGGCCGAGTGCGGGGTGGTGGGCTGCGACTTCCGAGTAGTCACCGAACAGGCGTGCGGTGAGATCGACCATCAGCTCGGCGCTCCTGCCGAGCCGGTCGAGCAGGGGGTTCAGCTCAACCAGGTCGAGAGAGGCGAGGCGGCCGCTGCGATGCAGCATCGTCATCACGGTGTGAGCCTCCTCGAGCGTCAGCCCACCGGCAACGGTGGTGCCGACTCCGGGCGCGAGGCTCGGATCCATCGCGTCGACGTCGAGCGAAAGGTGCAGGTGCCCGTTCGCCGCCTCGACCCGCTCGATGAAGTGGCGCAGGGGCGTGGCGACGCCGGCAATGCGTATGGCGTCCATGTCGACCACCTGCACGCCGCGCTCGTCCAGCAACTGGGCTTCCTCGCAGTCGAGCGCGCGAGCGCCGAGGATCATGACATTGGCCGGATCGACCGGCGCGAACCAGTCCGCCGCGTTGCGAAAGCCCGGCTCGCCGCAAAGGCGCGCCAGCGCCATGCCGTGGATGTTGCCGGTCTCGGTGGTCTGCCAGGTGTTGTAGTCGCCGTGGGCATCGAACCACAGCACGAACAATGGCCGGCCGACGTCGCGACAATAGCGGGCGACGCCCGCTACCGACCCCATCGAGATGGAGTGGTCGCCGCCGAGGAAAACGGGCCGCGCGCCGCTCTCGAGGCTCAGGTAGCCTGCCGCACTGGTGCCGACAGCGAGGGCATCGATCTCGGCGGCAGGCGGAAGCCGCGCCCCTATGTCGATATCCCCCAGGTCCGCCACGGCGAAGCCGAGCCCGCTCAGCCGCTCGGCCAGGCCGGCGGTGCGCAGATCGTCGGGGCCAAGCGCTGCGCCGCGGCAGGAGGCGCCGGCATCGCTCGGCACCCCGATCAGATCGATACGGTTGCCGGCAAAGGGGCGGCGCAGGCGAAGGTCGTGCAGCATCGTGGTGTCCTCGATTGCAGTCGCCCCTATATGGCGCTGCACCACTGCTGACGAAAAGCGAAACAAGTGCTAGAAATGCGTAGTCAATCGCGCAGAATGATGGACAACGCATGACAAATAGCGCACTGGGTCTTGACGATCTCGACTACCGGCTGATCGCCCTGCTGCGCACCGACGGCCGCATGCCGGTAGCCAAGCTCGCGGCGCAACTTGGTGTCTCCCGCGCAACGGTGGCGGCAAGGATGGAGCGGCTGGAGCGTTCGGGCGCGATCGCAGGCTACACGGTCGTGGTGCAGGCCCGGGGACGTGCGGACGCGATACGGGCCATCACCATGGTCGAAGTGGACGGCAAGAACTCCGAGCAGATCATCCGTCGGCTCGCGGGCTTTCCCGAGATTCGCGGGCTCTACACCACCAATGGCCGCTGGGACGTGGTGGCGGAGATCGAAACGCCGACGCTGCGCGAGTTCGACGAATTGCTGCGCAAGGTCCGCCAGATCGACGGCATCGCCAACACCGAAACCAGCATCCTGCTGGGCGTGCGCAAGGAACTGGGCTGAGGTCGCGGACGATGTCGCCTCGGTAGTGGCCGAGGCGACATCTGCATGTGAAGTTGTGACGCGATCGGGTTACCTGATCGTCAGCGGCGCCAGAGCGCGGCTGAGGCTGGCCTCGCCCATGCCATAGGTCGCCGCGTTGTAGTTGAGCAGCGTGTCCTTGCGCGCGGTGTTCAACAGCTGGTTGGTGATCTGCGTGGGTGTCGCGCTGGTAAACTTGCTGCCCAGGATCGACGCGTAGCCCGAAATGATCGGCGCGGCGAACGAGGTGCCGGCCAATCCGGTCTTGCTGCTGTCGACGCCGACGACGAGGAAATGGCTCTGCACCGCCGTGTTGGTGCCGGCCCGGTTCGAGTAGGAGGCGAGGCTCGCAGGGTTCGAGACGGTGCCATTGGTGGTGAGGGCGCCGACATAGATGGCCGACTGCGTACCGACAAGCGCGAGGTTGAAGAAATCCTTGTTGCCGGCGGCGTTGGTGGAGCCGATGGCGATCCCATCATTGCCGGCCGCCTTCACCACAACCGCCCGGCCGTTCCTGGCGTAGTTGATGATCGAGGATTCCTGCGCGCTCCATCCCAGCTGATTGAGGCTGTAGGTGCCTTTGGCATACATGCCGTAGCTGAGGTTCAGCACGTTGAGCCCGGCGGCGAGGTTGACCGTAGTGCCGGAATAAAAGCTCTGTGACCTGATCGTTGCCAGCGGCGCGATCATGCTGACCTCGAGCCGCGTCCACTCGCCGTGCCGATAGAGCAACGAGCCGGTGCCGAGATTGCCGGTGAAGCGGTTGCCGCTGCTGAAGTCGTCGACGACGGTGATGGTTGTCCGCTGGCCCTTGTACCCTTGGGTCCAGGCGTCGCCGATGTCGGGGCTCATCCAGCTCCTGAGGACCGGCGTGGCGGTTTGGGCGACCGAGGCGGGGACGCTGCCGAGCACGCCAAGGGCGGCAAGGGCTGCGATTGCGAGGTATCTGAAAGGTGAGATCATGGCGTGCACTCCTGGACGCTAGAAACTGGCGGTGTAGCTGAGAGAAATGTGGAGCCGGTTGGGCTCGGCATGGGCGAGGTACTGCAGCGTTTCTTCCGGCGGCAGGACCGTTGCGGCGAGGCGGCAGTTGACGGTCTGGATACCGGCGATGTCGCCGTAGTCGGCTTCGCAGGTATGTTCGGTGAGATCACCCCAGAACGTGCCGCGGACGGAAAGCGACAGCACGGCATTGGGGAGCGGATGCGCCTGGGTGACGAAGCCGAGACGCAAGCTCGGGTCGATGGTGTACTTCTCGCCGTGTTCGCCGGTGGTGAAGCCCCATAACAGGCCGAAGTCGTCGCCGAACTGGGTCAGCATGTCGACGCGCGTGTCGGGCCAGTCGGTGCGATACCAGTCTGCGAGCTGCACGGGCGTGCCGTCGGAGAGTTCGTACCCCCGCACCCAGCTGTTCTCCGACGCGTCGTACCAGCCGTCGGCCAGACTGGCGGCGGTGGCGGATAGCTCGGAGTCCTGGGCCATGTCGATCAGGTGAATGGCGACTGCCTGCTCCTGGGCAAACACAGGGGCGCACCAGAGGGACAGCAAGACCAAGGCCAGGCACAGCCCGAAGATGGCAACAGCGCTCGGGTGTCGCGTCGTCGCGCGCCCAAGTCTGCGTCCATCAACCCCAGCGAGCGTTCTGCTCATGAGATAGGCCCCGATTGTCGAGACCAATAGACAGCAGGTTCGCTAAGGAAGTGTTCGGGATCGGAACTAAATAAGAGTTATCGGGCGGCATCCTGCAGCGCGGCCGGCAGTTCTGCAGCCACCACATCGAGCTCTTCGGGACGCCCGACGCTGATGCGGATGTGGCGGTCGAGGCCGGGAGCCATCGGCTTGCGGACGAACACGCCGCGCCGTTCGAGAGCTCTCAACACCTCCATGGCGTATGCGCCGTCGCGGCCGCAGTCGATGGCGACGAAATTGGTGGCCGACGGCACCGAGGCGAGGCCGTTTTCCGTCGCGATGGCGTAGAGGCGCTCGCGACCGGCCGCGACCTTCGCCACCACCTCGGCCAGCCAGGCCTGGTCCGCCAATGCAGCCATCGCGGCCACCTGGCTCAGCCGGGTGACGCCGAAATGGTTGCGAACCTTGTCGAAGGCCCTGATGAATTGGGCTTCGCCGATGGCATAGCCGACGCGCATGCCGGCGAGGCCGTAGGCCTTGGAAAAGGTGCGGGTGCGGATCAGGTTGGAGCGGGCAAGGTCGAGCGGGGGCAGGGTGCCCGCCGGCGCCGTCTCGCAATAGGCCTCGTCGAGCAGGATCAGCGTTTCTTCCGGAACCTCCGCGATGAAGCGCTCGAGCTCCGTCGCGCCCCACCAAGTGCCCATCGGGTTGTCGGGGTTGGACAGATAGATGACCTTGGCCCGTTCGCGGCGCGCCGCCGCAGCGAGCGCTGGGAGATCTTCGTGATGGCCGGAATAGGGGACGGCGACGATCCGGCCGCCGAAGCCGGTGACGTGGTAGTTGAAAGTCGGGTAGGCGCCGAGCGAGGTGACGGCGACGTCGCCCGGTTCGGTGATCAGCCGGGCGATCAGCCCGTGCAAGCCGTCGATGCCTTCGCCCAACGCAACGTTGGCTGAGGGAATACCGAGATGGGCCGCGAGGGCTGCCTTGAGGTCGTGGATCTCGGGGTCGCCGTACATCCATACCCCGCCCGCCGCGGCGGCGATCGCGTCGCTCACCTTCGGGGATGGGCCAAAGCCGCTTTCGTTGGCCCCGACCCGCGCCCGGAACGACACGCCGCTCCGCCGCTCCAGCGCTTCAGGACCGGTGAACGGCACGGTGGACGGCAGGGACTGGGCGAGCGGGGTGAGGATCGGGCGCATGGTGGCGCGAACTTAGATCGAGATCGACAAAACTCGCAGACTTTTCCGATCTCGATCGGGCGATGTGACCGGGTTCTGCTCGGCGGCCTCGATCCGCTCTAAGCGCCTGCTGCAACTCCCCGCGGTCGCACCACGTATCTGTTTGGTTACATCGCCTCGCCGCACGTTAGTTTGTGTTGTGCGTGACGCCGGGGCGGGATCATCATCGTCACCATCGGAACCTTCAGGGTGGACTCCATGCACAAGAACAGGCTGGCGCTCGCGATAGCAATCGTGGGGGCGCTGGGTATGACCGGCGCGCAGGGCGCGGAGACGGCGACCGCGATTTTCGCCGGCGGCTGCTTCTGGTCGATCGAAAGCGATTTCGATCATGCGCCGGGCGTGCTCTCGACCACTTCAGGCTATATCGGCGGGCATGTCGACAACCCCACCTACGAGCAGGTGGTCACCGAAACCACCGGGCACCGCGAGGCAGTGAAGATCGTCTACGACCCGTCGGTCACCAGCTATGAGAAGCTGGTCGATACCTTCTTCCACCTGATCGATCCGATCGAGACGCGCGGGCAGTTCTGCGATTTCGGCGAGAGCTACACCACGGCGATCTACGCCGGCAACGAGACGGAACTGAAGGAAGCCGAGGCCGGCAAGGAAGCGACCACCGCGGCGCTCGGCAAGCCGGTCGCCACACTGGTCGAGATAGCGCCGACCTTCTGGCCGGCCGAGGACTATCACCAGGATTTCTGGAAGGGGTCGGAGATGCTGCAGAACGGCCTGACCCGCGCCCAGCACTATGCCCGCTATCGCTCCGGCTGCGGCAAGAATGCCCAGGTGGAAGCCATCTGGGGCAAGGAAGCTTTCCGCGGATTGGATGGACACGCCTGAGGTGTGACGACCTGCGCGGCCACCAACTCGGTGTCATCACCGCGAAAGCGGGGATCTCCGTTTGCGGTGGTACAGCAAGAAAACAGAGGTTCCCGCTTTCGCGGGAATGACCCGGTGGATGGGGCGGGCAGGGCGCCTACGTCAGATCCGGTGTCCGTTCACCGGCACCCTGGGTGTGCGGGTCGGCTGCCAGCTCCACCTGTGCCTGCTCGCCGTCGGCGCTCAGCAGCTTGTTGATCGCGAGTTTGGCTTTCTCGGTCGTGTCGCGCAGCGTCGGCAGATATTCAGGGGTCGGCACCCAGGCGCGCAACTGCAGCATGATCTTGTCGCCGACGAAGCTCTCGACATGCACCGTCGGCGGCGGGTCGACCTGCACGCGCTTGTCGGAGGTTGCGATCTTCAGCATCGTCCGACGCGCCGCCGCGACATTGATCGTGTCAGGCACCGTGATGTTGACGTCGATGCGGCGGCGCGGCTCGCGGCTGTGATTGGTGATGGCGGACGACCAGAGCTTCTGATTCGGAGTGAAGATGTAGAGCCCGCTGGTGGAGCGGAGCCGGGTGCCGAACAGGCCGATTTCCACCACCACGCCGGCAACGCCGTCGCCGACGATGTACTCGCCAATGGCAATGGGCCGGAGCCAGACCAGCATGATTCCCGCCGCGATGTTGGCGAGGGTGCCCTGCAGGGCGAGGGCGATGGCGAGGCCGGCCGCCCCGATCACCGCGTAGATCGAGGCGCTCGAGACGCCGACGAAGCTCAGCGCCGTCACCACCGAGAAGATGATGATGCCGTAGCGCGTCACCTGCGCCAGCAGCGGGGCGAAGTTCCTGTCGACCCCATAGGCGCGCGGCAACAGGTTGCGCACCATGCGCGACAGCACGCGGGCCAGGTACCAACCCGCGATCAGCACGATGAGGGCGCTCAACAGCGCCACCGAGTTGTCGGCGAGCCAGCGGAGCGGCAGGGAAAGGGCTTCGGTCGCTTCGGTGGACAGGTCGTTCATCGGCTCTTCAGGGGCTGCTGCGCTGCGGGCGTTAACTTACCAACTTGGCAAAAGCAGGAAAGTCCACAGCAATGCGAATAGGTGCTGGACAAGGTAGGGGACCCCTGATAGTCAGCCGCTCGGACCGGGTGCGTAGCTCAGATGGTAGAGCAGCTGACTCTTAATCAGCGGGTCCACGGTTCGAGTCCGTGCGCACCCACCAAGTCCCCCTAAATCTTTGATATGTTCGGCGAATGACTGCCGAGACGCTGCGTCTCGGCGGCGCGCAGGGCGTTGACGTAGAGGGCAGTCAGGCTGCGGTGCCGCTGCTTGAGAAAGTGCGACTCACGCAGATCCCATAACCTGGCCAGCCGCTGCTCCTGCTCGGCGTTGGCCAACCGTTCAGTGCCGGAACTCGAGTAGACCGTCAGTTCGCCCGCATAGAGGCGCCCGCCACTGACCAGAAAATCCACCCTGAGGAAGTCCACGTCGGCTGCCAACAGTTTCGACCAGACCACAGCTTCGCGCACCAATTTGGCGAGTGCCGGAGAATGGGGTAGGGCCTGGTCATCGCGTGGGTAGTCGGAATCGCGGCCCGGCGACGGGCTGCCGTCTGGCGCCAGCGTGAGCGAGCGCCCCTCGACCTTGTCGACCGTCCAGACGTTGGCCGGTACGCCGCAGGCCATGTAGACCTTGATATCGGTTGGCAGCGTGCCGTGATCGAGCGGCAGCTGCTCCTCGATGAACAGCCTGGGACTGATCGGCAGATAGGCCCATTCATCCTTGCGCCTGCGGGCGGTCATCATAGTCGTGGTCGCAGGCACGAGCTCGGCCAGCGTCGGCTTGCCGCGCTCGACCATGATATTGCTGGCCCAGCCGTTGTTCACCTTCACGATGACGGGCCCTTCGAGCAAGGCACCGGGTGCTGCGGCGATGCTGGTCCCCGTCCACAAAGTGCTCGGGATGGGCAGGGTCGGGGCGCGCTCGGCAACATATGCCTTACTTGCCAGCTTGTCGGTGAAGGTGACGAAGCGCGGGTCGCGGTCGAAGATCTTTCGCCACAGGATCTTTTCGACGTAGCTGTGTGGATGCGCGGGGTCGGGCAGATAGCCGTGCACGCGCCGGAAAGCGCGGATCAGGCGGCGGTGCCGCAGGGTGAGCCAGGCGCGGGCGACCGCCAGAACAAGGCGATGGTGGAAGGCGAGGCGGTGGTCCGTGGTGTTCACGTCGGAAGTCTCTCAAAGCCAGCAAAAAGCGCCGCCGAGCGCTGAATTGATCCAGGGTTGCTCTTCACAAGCCCTGCAGGCCCGCTTACATAGCCCCGATTACCCTTTCGCGCTCGGAGATAACCCATAATGCCCTTTGGCCTAGATGCTTCGGCTTTTGCGGCATTCTTCCAGGTTATCATGATCGATCTGGTGCTCGCCGGCGACAATGCGGTCGTCATCGGGCTCGCAGCAGCGGGGCTGCCGTCCGAACTTCGGCGCAAGGCCATCCTGATCGGCATCATCGCGGCGACCATCCTGCGCATCTGTTTCGCGCTGGTCACCACGCAGCTGCTGGCGCTCGGCGGCGGCCTGCTGATCGCCGGCGGCCTGTTGCTGTTATGGGTCTGCTGGAAAATGTATCGCGAGCTGTCGGTCTCGCACGCGGACGAGCACGAGGCGAACGAAGCGCTCGCCAATGCCGACCTGAACGCTGATGGCACGGTAGCGGGCAAGAGCAAGACCAAGACGCTGAAGGCGGCCGTCTGGCAGATCATCATCGCCGACGTGTCGATGTCGCTCGACAATGTGCTGGCCGTGGCCGGCGCGGCGCAGCACCACGAAGTGGCGCTGATCTTTGGCCTGGGTCTTTCGGTGCTGCTGATGGGCGTTGCCGCGACACTGGTGGCCGGCATCCTGCACCGTTTCCGCTGGATCGCTTGGCTGGGGCTGGTGATCATTCTCTATGTTGCGGTGAAGATGCTCTACGAGGGGGCCGACCAGCTGCTCGGCCATACCCTGCCGATGATCCCGCTGATCAAGGGTGCGCCGCCCGTTCCCGGGATTCACTGACCGCGAACTGTTGTGCGCGTTCCAGAACGGATGGGCGCGGCGCGAGCTCAGCGCCCCAGCAGCATGTCCACACGCGCCTTAAACCGGGCGATGCGGCCCATGCTCATGCCGGAGTCGTACTCCTCGGTGCGCTTGGTGTAGAATTTCTCCATCACCACGTAGTCCTGCCCGAAGATCTGCTGGCGCAGCAGCGCCGCCTGCTCATAGCCGTACCGGCGCAGCAGGGCGAGTGCGACCTCGTTCTCGGGCCGTACCCAGGTGAAGGCCTTGTGGAACTTGCCGTTGTCCCAGTGTTCGTCGAACACCCGCATACCATAGAGGCTAAGCCGGCTCTGCCGATGCGAGGGAAAGATCCAGCTCCAGTAGCGGAAGATCGCGCCGGTCTCGGGACCCGAGATCAGCCCGCCGCCGGCCTGGCCGTCCTGCGTGAGGATGATGACATGGAACGGGTCCACGCGCTGCAGCGCGCGCAGGAAGCCCTTGGTCAGGCGGCTCTTCTCGTGTTGCTTGAAGCGCTCGGAATAGTGCGGCGACTCGTCGATTACCGCCATCAGTTCGGCATGGATCATGTCGAGTTCGTCCGGTCGCGCGGCATGATAGCCGAGTTCGGGCATCGCGAGCCTCCAATGGTATTGCCGCGATTGTCGCCTTAAACTGCCGAGAAAGCGTTTACCGCAAGGGTTTCCGAAGGGTTTTCGTCGTTCTGCCACTAGGCCGAAAGGCGGCAAGTGGTCTGCTTGCCCGGCCTTGAGGGCTTGGCTAGAACGGTTCGCAAAATCGGAGGATTATCGATGAGCGAGAGTTTGGTGTTCGCCCCCAGCGCGGCAGCGGTTGCACGGACACGGACCACGGCGGCGCAGTACGACGAGATGTACGCCCGGTCGGTGAACGACCCCGACGGCTTCTGGAAGGAAATGAGCCAGCGCATCGACTGGATCAAGGCGCCGACAAGGATCAAGAACACCACGTTCGAATACCCCAATGTCTCGATCAAATGGTTCGAGGATGGGGTGCTCAACATTTCCTACAACTGCGTCGACCGGCACCTCGCCACGCGAGCAGACCAGACCGCCATCATCTGGGAAGGCGATATCCCCGGCACCGACGGCCGCATCACCTACCGCGAACTGCACGAGCGGCTCTGCCGCTTCGCCAACGTGCTCAAGGCCAATGGCGTCAAGAAGGGCGACCGGGTCACCATCTACATGCCGATGGTGATCGACACTGCGATCGCCATGCTGGCCTGCGCCCGTATCGGCGCGGTGCACTCGGTAATCTTCGGCGGCTTCTCGCCGGATTCGATCGCCGGTCGCGTCAATGACTGCGAGAGCCGGATCATCCTGACGGCCGACGAGGGCCGTCGCGGCGGCAAGACCATTCCGCTCAAGAAGAACGTCGACGAGGCGCTGCTGAAGGCGCCGGGTGTCGACAAGGTCATCGTGGTCAAGGTTACCGGCAACCCGGTCGACATGCAGTCGGGGCGCGACGTCTGGTACGAGGAGGCGGCCAAAACCGTCTCCGCCGACTGCCCGCCCGAGCCGATGAATGCCGAGGATCCGCTGTTCATCCTTTATACCTCGGGCTCGACGGGCAAGCCGAAGGGCGTGCTGCATACCACGGGCGGCTACATCGTCTGGGCGTCGCTGACCCATGAACGCACCTTCGACTATCGTGACGGCGACATCTACTGGTGCACGGCCGATGTCGGCTGGGTCACCGGCCACAGCTATATCGTCTACGGCCCGCTGGCCAACGGCGCGACCACGCTGATGTTCGAAGGGGTGCCGAGCTACCCCGACGCCGGGCGCTTCTGGCAGGTGGTGGAAAAGCACAAGGTCAACATCTTCTACACCGCGCCCACCGCGATCCGTGCACTGATGGGCGCCGGCCCGGAGTTCCCCGACAAGTACGAGATGCCGAGCCTCAGGCTGCTCGGCTCGGTGGGCGAGCCGATCAACCCCGAGGCCTGGCTCTGGTACCACAAGCATGTGGGCAAGGAGCGCTGCGAGATCGTCGACACTTGGTGGCAGACCGAGACCGGCGGCTTCATGATCACGCCGCTGCCGGGCGCCATCGCCACCAAGCCAGGTTCGGCCACCAAACCGTTCTTCGGCGTGCAGCCGGTGGTGCTGTCGCCGGAGGGCCGTATCCAGGAGCAGACCAAGGCCGAAGGCGTGCTCTGCATCAAGGACAGCTGGCCGGGCCAGATGCGCACCGTCTATGGCGATCATGCGCGGTTCGTCTCGACCTATTTCGAGACCTACAAAGGCTACTATTTCACCGGTGACGGCTGCCGCCGCGACGAGGACGGCTACTACTGGATCACCGGCCGGGTCGACGACGTGCTCAACGTCTCGGGTCACCGCATCGGCACAGCCGAGGTCGAGAGCGCGCTGGTGGCGCACCCCAAGGTCGCCGAGGCAGCCGTGGTCGGTTACCCGCACGACATCAAGGGGCAGGGCATCTATTGCTATGTCACGCTGATGGCCGGCGAGAAGGGCGACGACGCGCTGAAGACCGAGCTCAGGAACTGGGTGCGCAAGGAAATCGGCGCCATTGCCTCACCTGACCTGATGCAGTTCGCGCCCGGCCTGCCGAAGACCCGCTCCGGCAAGATCATGCGCCGCATCCTGCGCAAGATCGCCGAGAACGACTACGGTGCGCTGGGCGATACGACGACGCTGGCCGACCCCAGCGTGGTGGCGGACCTGATCGAGAACCGGCAGAACCGCTGACCTCTGAGCGTGGGGCAGGTCTATCAGTCGGTGCCTTCTCCCCTTGTGGGAGAAGGTGCCCGAAGGGCGGATGAGGGGTTCTCTCCGCGTACTGGGTCGCTCCTCGCTGCGCTCGGAGCGCGCTACACTTCGTTGCGCGGACCCCTCATCCGGCCTGTCGGCCACCTTCTCCCACAAGGGGAGAAGGCACCGACTGAGAGTGCAGCGCCTTCAACACCGACCAGCTTTTGCCGCACTCCTAGGCCACAAGCCCGGGCTCCTTAGTCCCGAGAGACCCTCCCTCATGCGCCTCGCCACGATGCTGCTCGCGACGCTCCTCCCCCTTGCCGCCACGCCGTCCCTCGCGCAGTCGCTCGAGCAGATGGCCGGGCAGATGATCGTCGTCGGCTTTGTCGGCAACGGCGTCGATGACAAGGGCGTGGCGGCGCTCAGGGCCGAGGTGGCTGCCGGCGACATCGGCGGGGTCATGTATCTCAAGACCAATGTCGCGAGCCGCAAGGCGGTCGAAGCGATGAATGCGGCGTTCCGCGAGGCGGCTCCATCAGGCCTGCCGCCGTTCATCACGCTCGACCAGGAGGGCGGATTGGTCGAGCGGCTCGACAAGTCCGTCGGCTTCAAGGAAATCCCCGACGCGGCGGCGGTTGCCGCAAGGAATACGCCGACCGAGGCCCGCGGCATCTATGATGCCCAGGCGCAGGGGGTGGCCGACTGGGGCTTCAACGTCAACTTCGCGCCGGTGGTCGACCTGTCGATCAACCCCAACAACCAGGTGATCGCCAAATATGGCCGCGCGTTCGGCAAGGACGGCGCGGTGGTGGCACTGTACGCGGCCGAGGTGATCGCCGCCCACCATGCGGCAGGCGTGCTCACCTCGCTCAAGCATTTCCCAGGACACGGCTCATCCACCGCCGACAGCCACGAGGGCTATGTCGATATCACCAAGACCTGGCAGGAGAGTGAGCTCGAGCCCTACCGCGAGCTGATCGCCGGCGGCTATGACGACATGGTGATGGTCGGCCATCTGATCGACACCAATGTCGATCCCTCCGGCATGCCTTCGAGCCTCTCAAGGCCGTGGATCGAAGGCGTGCTGCGCGAAAAGCTCGGCTTCAAGGGCGTGGTGATCACCGACGACCTCGAGATGGGCGCCATCCGCGACCACTTCAGCCTCAAAGAAACGGTGCTCAATGCGGTGCGGGCCGGCGTCGATGTGCTGCTGTTTTCCAATACCGCCTACCAGCGCGCCACGCTGGGCGACGAGGTGCGCGCCATCCTCGTTGCGGAGGCCGAGACCGATCCGGCGTTCAGGACGCGGATCGAAGAGAGCTTCAGGCGCATCGTGGCGCTCAAGTCGCGCATCGGAGCCGGCAATGCCGAGGCTCAGTAAGGCCGAGGTCATCGCCGCGCTGGGGCTCGGCGGCCATTTCGAGGGCGGCTATTTCCGCGAGACGTTCCGCCCGACGCACCGGGAGAAAGTGAAAACGGCGCGCGGCCCGCGCGGCACGATGACCAGCATCCATTACATGCTGACCGACGACTCGCCGGTGGACCATTTCCACACCAAGCACTCGGACGGCATCCAGTTCCACCATTTCGGTGCGCCGCTGACCTACCACATGATCCACCCCGACGGCCGCTATGAGGCCGTGGTGCTGGGGCCGGATCTCGCGGCTGGGCAGGTGCCGAGCCTCGCGGTCGCCGGCGGGGTGTGGAAGGCCGCCGAGCTGCCGGCCGGCGAGTACGGCCTCGTCAGCGAAGTGGTGGCGACGGGCTGGGAGATGGAGGACATGATCCTCGTCACCCGCGCCGAGCTGCTGGCCCGTTTCCCGCAGCACGAGGCGGTGATCACCCGCCTGACACCGGCACCGTAGCGCCGTCGCGGGGTTGTCGCAGCGGTACTGTTTCCCTTATGAGGGCCGGAGTTTTCCCCACCTCGCGGGCGCGGTACGCCGAAAGCGCTCCCGCCTCATAGGTCAAATGGGCTAAACTTCCGATCCCGAAGGCGAGAGGCAAAAGCATGAGCGAAGAGGGCAGGGAGGTGCGGCGGGTACGTGCGCTGTTCATCTCCGACGTGCATCTCGGCATGCGCCCCACCCGCATCGCCCAGTTGATCGATTTCCTGCGCTGGCACGAGGCCGACACGATTTACCTGGTCGGCGACATCGTCGATGGCTGGCGGTTGGCCAAGGCCTGGTACTGGCCGCCGGAATATCACCAATTGGTCGAGCTGTTCCTCGACAAGGCGCTTTCCGGCACCCGCATCGTGGTGCTGCCGGGCAACCACGACGAGTTCCTGCGTGAGTACCTCGGCACCTATTTCGGCGAGGTCGAGTTCGTCGACCGCACCGTGCATACCACGGCGCAGGGCAAGACCTACGTCGTGATCCATGGCGACCAGTTCGACGTGGTGGTGGCGCATGCCAAGTGGCTGGCGCATGTGGGGGACTGGGCCTACCGGGCCGCGCTGCGCCTCAATATCGCGGTCAACTGGGTGCGCCGGCGCATGGGACTCACCTACTGGTCGCTCTCGGCCTGGGCCAAGCACAAGGTGAAGAACGCCGTCAGCGTCATCGGACGTTTCGAGGAAGCGCTGACGCTGGAAGCACGCGAGAGCGGCGCCGATGGCGTCATCTGCGGCCACATCCACTATGCCGATATGCATGAGCGGCTGGGCATCCACTACGTCAATACCGGCGACTGGGTGGAAAGCTGCACTGCCGTCTGCGAGACGCATGACGGCGTGCTGGAACTGGTGCGCTGGACCGAAACGCCGCTGCCGCGCAAGCCGCGCCGCCTGCGGCTGCGGCGCGCACCGGCGGTGCCGGGGCAGTGATCCACCGATAGAGACGGCCCCCTCCCGGCCTCCCCCATAAAGGGGGAGGTGAAGAGTCGAGGTTCTGTCTTCGATCGTGCCACACGCACCGGCAGGGCACCTCCCCCTTTATGGGGGAGGATGGGAGGGGGCCGTCTGTGACAGCTTGCGCTCGCCCGTCATCCCGTCGTCACACCGCATTCGCAGCCGTGTCACCCGACTCCCGTAAACCCCACGCATCGCTTGCCGATGGGTGGGGCCGATGCGCAAGGTACTGATCGTCACCGATGCCTGGTTGCCGCAGACCAATGGGGTTGTCCGCTGTCTCGAGGCGGTCGGTCGCGAGCTGATGGGGCGCGGCCACGAGGTAAGCTACCTCACGTCGGAAGGCTTCTGGACTTTCCCGATGCCGACCTATCCGGAGATCCGGCTGTCACTGGTCACTCCGATGACCATCGGGCAGGTGATTGCCCGGGAAGCTCCCGAGCATATTCACATCGCCACCGAAGGGCCGCTCGGGCTGCTGGCGCGCTTCGTCTGCCTCGAGCAACGGTTGGCCTTCACGACCAGCTACCACACACGCTTTCCCGAGTATGTGGCGGCGCGGATGCCGATACCGACCGAGTGGACCTATGGGTTCCTGCGCTGGTTCCATGGGCCGGCCGCGGCGACCCTGGTGCCGACCGCCTCAATGCAGGAAGAGCTTGCCGCCCGCCAGTTCGGGCACACGCGTCTATGGACGCGTGGCGTCGATCATTCACGTTTCTCACCGGGGCCGAAAAGCGAGTTCCTCGATCTTGCGGGGCCGCACCTGCTCTATGTCGGGCGCGTCGCGGTGGAGAAGAACGTCGAGGCGTTCCTCAAGCTCGATGTCCCAGGGACCAAGATCATCGTCGGCGACGGCCCAGCGCGCGCCGATCTCGCGGCGCGCTACCCGGAGGCGGTCTTCCTTGGCCTCAGGACCGGAGACGAGCTGTCGCGGCTCTACCGTTCGGCCGACGTCTTTGTCTTCCCGAGCCGCACCGATACTTTCGGCAATGTCATGATCGAGGCCCTGGCCTCGGGCCTGCCGGTCGCCGCCTATCCTGTCACCGGCCCGCGCGACATTCTCACCGATCCAACCTGCGGCGCCCTCGACGAGGACCTCGGCTTCGCCGTGATCCGCGCCCTGACGCTCAGCCGCGAGGCAGCGCGCGCCCAGGCGCTCGGCTTCACCTGGGCCCGTTGCGCCGACATCTTCCTCGAGGCGCTGGTGCCGGTACGCGAGGCAGCGGCCAGGGTGGCATAGCGGGGCCGGATAACGCACATTGAAGCAGAGTCCGTTGATCTTTGCGCGGCTGCTCGGCACTGTCCTGCGGTGCGGCGGATTCTCCCGCCGGGAGCACATCCGGATGTCGTCGACCACTGTCGCCGCGCGCCTCTCGCCAGAGCTGCGTGCCGCGATCTTTCATTTCACCGTCTTCGGCAGCACCGGGGTCGCCTCGGTCTATCTGGGCATCTGGTTGGCCAACCACGGCATCAGCGCCGAGCAGATCGGCATCATCAATGCCGCGCCGCTCGTCGCCATGCTGCTGGTCAACCAGCTGGTCGGTCGGATCGCCGACCGCATGCCGGATTGGCGCGGCGTGATCATCGTGCTGTCGCTGATCGCCGGACTGGTCCCGATCGGACTGTTTTTCGTCTCCGGCTTCTGGGGCATTCTGGGAATCTGGATCCTGTCGGTGATGCCGGCCTTTGCACTGGTGCCAGTGGTCGATGCGGCGACGCTGAGGATGACGCAGCGACGAGGTACCGATTTCAGCGCCGTGCGGGCCTGGGGGACGGTTGGCTTCATGGCTGCGACGCTGCTGAGCGGACCGCTGATCGCCTGGCTCGGCGATGCGGCCTTCGTACCGGTGTTCGTTGCCTTCGCGCTGCTGCGGGCCGTGCTGGCCTTCCAGCTGCCGCAGTTCCGCTCCGGCGAGGATCGCGCCGCCGCAAAGCAGGGCGCCCGGCATCTGCGCGAGGTGCTCAAGCCCTGGTTCGTCATGGGGCTGGTCGGGCTCGGCATCCTCTATTCGACGCATAGCGCCATGAGCGCCTTTGCTGCGCTATTGTGGACGGAACAGGGGATTTCACCCGGGCTCATCGGTCCGCTCACCGCCACCATGGCCGCGGCCGAGGCGCTGATGATGTTCGTGTGGACCCGGCTGAAACTGAAGGTCTCGGCGCGTCACATCATCATCTTGGCCTGCCTCGTTGCGGCGGTACGTTGGACCGCCATGGCGTTCTCGCCGCCAGTCTGGGTGCTGTTCGGGCTGCAGCTCCTGCACTCCATCACCTTCGCCATGGGCTATCTGGGCGGGATCTATTTCATTGCCAACTGGACCAGCGACGATATCGCCGCCGAAGCGCAAGGTCTTTCCTACGTGCTGCAGCAGGCGATGTCGGTGGTGGCCATTCTTGCGATGGGCTGGTTCGTGGCCGCCTTTGGTCCAATGGCGTGGTTGTTCGTCGCGGCCTATGCCGTGCTCGGAGCGTTTTGCGTGGTGCTCTCGCTGAAGTTGCAGCCCCCTTCCGCGCACCCGATCACGTCGGATCAGCTGACCCCAGCCGATCCGGCTCCCTGAGGTTTGAAATGCCTGCCAAATCGGCCACCGAGCCGTTCATCACGCCTGAGCTGCGCGCCACGGCATTCTACTTTTCCATCTATATGGCTGGGGCTGCGTTCAACGTCTACGGCGGCATCTGGTTCGCCGACCAGGGGCTGAGTTCCGAGCAGATCGGCATCATCAACGCCGTACCGGTGCTGGTGACGCTAGTGTTCAACATCCTCGTCGGCAAGATCGCCGACCGCGCATCGGACTGGCGGCAGGTGATCGTGCTCGGCTGCCTGCTTTCGGCACTGATCCCGATCGGATTGTTCTACGTTCACGATTTCTGGGGCATCCTGATCTTCTGGACCCTCGCCCTGCTGCCGATCAGCCTGATCGGCCCGGTCGCCGACGCGGCGACGATGCGGATGACCCGGCGGCGAGGGACCCAGTATGGGCCGATCCGAGCCTGGGGAACGGTCGGCTACATGGTCACGCTGTTCGGCGTCGGCTGGGTCATCAGCCAGTTCGGCGGCGGCATATTCCTGCCGCTGTTCGTCGGGTTGTCGATCCTGCGCGGCCTCGTGGCGTTCGGCCTGCCGCGCTTCCGTGCGGGTGGGGGCGAAGTGCAGGCGCCGCCATCGGGAGCGGCTCGCCTGGGCGAAGTGATGAAGCCGTTCTTCCTCTTGCCGCTGGTCGGCTTCTCGATGGTCTATGCCACCCATATCGTCCTCAACGCATTCCAGGCGCTGCTGTGGATGGAGCAGGGGCTTTCCGCCGACCTGATCGCACCGCTGCTGGCGTTGGCCGCCTTCGCGGAGGCGGCGATCATGTTCCTGTTCGGGCGCATCGCGCGGCGCTTTTCGGCCCGCAGCCTGATCCTGCTGTCGGCCGCCACGGCGGTTTTCCGCTGGATCTGCATGGCGTTCCAGCCGGGTCTTGAGTTTCTGATTCCGCTGCAACTGCTGCACGCCTTCACCTTCGCGCTGGGCTTCATGGGATGCGTCAATTTCATCGCCAACTGGACCAGCGACGAAATCGCCGCAGAAGCGCAAGGCTTCTTCCAGATGCTGCAGCAGGTGATGAGCGTCATCGCGCTGATCGGCTTCGGCTGGCTGATCGGGCTCATGGGGGCGAAAGCCTACCTGGTCGCCGCCGCCTTTGCGCTGGGTGGGGCGCTGCTGATCTGGCTGTCGATCGCAATGCAGGGTCCGAAGCGGCCCGCGGCAGCCCGGCTGGGGTAAGCCATGTCGCTTGCGGTTAGCTGAGTCATTGCCGAGCCAGCGACTCCAGCGCGCTTGGCGCCCCTCACCCCGTCCCTCTCCCCTCCTAGCGGACGCTCTCGCGTCCGCTAGGAGGGGCGAGGGGGCGTTGTGGCGCCGTCCGTGCAAACCGCGTCCCCTCGCCCCTCTGGGGAGAGGGTTAGGGTGAGGGGCGCCAAGTGCACGGACGTGGCGTTCCTGCTTCTCAGCCCCAAAGCAAAAGGCCCGCGGTTTCCCGCGGGCCTTTTTCAAAGCCGGTGTGGCTGCCGTCAGCCGAGACGGCCGCTGGCATGGGCCAGCATGGTGTAGACGCGGCCACGGTCGCTGAGCAGATACTCGCGGGTCTCGCCGGCCGGATTGGCTCCGGTGGCGGCGCGCTTCAGCAATTGCTCGAACTCGGCCATGTAGGTCGCGGCGGTCTTGGCGAAGTCGCTGTCGCGCTGGATGCGCTTGCGCACTTCGTCATAGGTCGCCTGGCCGCCCAGCGTGTAGATGCGGCGCGAGAAGACGTTCTGCTCGCCGGCCTGGTAACGCTGCCAGGCGTCGGCCAGGGCCGAGGGCTCCATCGACTTGGCGATTTCCTCGGTCAGGGTCGAGAGATTCTGCGCCGGGGCTGCGGACGCACCGGGCGCTGCCGGCGCGGCGGCCGCAGCCGGAGCTGCGGTGCTCGGACCCGAGGCGTTGCGCAACACGTCGCGCAGCCAGCCGCCACCTTCCTCGGTCTTGGCCGCGGGCTTGGCCTCGGCAACGGGCTGCGGGCGCGGTGCGGTGACCGTGGGCGCCACGACCTCGGTCGTTGCCGTCAGGCGCGGCTGCGGACGAACCGGCTCGGCCCTGGGCGGCTCGGCAGGACGGATGGGCTCGGGCCGCGAGGGGGCTTCGTCACGCACGATGCTCTGCCGGGTCGGGGCCGACGGGCGGCGTTCGTTGAGATCGTGGGTCGCCGGCTGGGCGCGCACGATGGCGTTGAGCTCGGCCAGGGCCTCGATCTGCTCCGCAACGACGCGACGCATTGCGGCAGCACTCGACTTGGTCTCTTCCGGCAGCTCCATCACGCCGCGCGCCAGCTCGGAGCGGGTGTTCTCGAGTTCCGAACCCACTTCCTTGGCTGTGGCACGCATGGCCGAGGCGGTCTCGTTGAAGCGCTGCGTCGCTGCCTCGAGGGCCTGCTGCATCTCGAGGATCATCGTCGCCTGGGTCTGGCGCAGGGCGTCGGCGGCACGCTGGCTTTCATTGGCCGCGGTGTCGGTGAACGAGCCCAGCTGCGTCGCCACGCGGTGCGAGGTGCCTTCCAGCGCCTCTTCCAGCAGGTTGGTGCTCTTGCCGAGCACCGTCTGCATCTCCGCAGTGGCGCTCGCGAGGGCGTTCTGCACTTTGTCGGTGGTGCCTGTGAGGGCCTGCTCCAACTGGCCGGTGGTCTCGCCCAGGGCGGTCTGCACCCGCTCGGCGGTGCTGTTCAGCACCGACTCGAGCTGACCGGTGGTCTCGCCCAGGGCGGTCTGCACCTTCTCGGCCGTGCTGCCCATCACCGATTCGAGCTGGCTGGTGGTCTCGCCCAAGGCGTTCTGCACCTTTTCGGCCGTGCTGGTGAGCACCGATTCGAGCTGCCCGGTGGTCTCGCCAAGAGCCGCCTGCACCGTCTCGGCGGTGCTGGTCAGCACGCTGTGCAGCTGGCCGGTGGTGTCGGCGAGCGCGGCGTTGATGGTGCCGGAGGTCGCTTCCAGCGTTTCGGCGACGCCGGACGTGGTCGATGCCAGCAGCTGCTCCATCGACTCGCGGGCGGCAACCAGGCGCTGCTCGGTCTCTTCGACGGTTTCGGTGATCGAGTGGGCGAAGCCACGCATACGGCCATCGATCTCGTCGGCGCGGGCGGTGAAGGCCTGCGCCAGCGCGTCCATCGCCGAGCGGCGCTCGTCGAGGTTGGCGAGGGTCATGGTGCCCGAAGCCGAGAGGTTCTGCGCCGCGCTGTCGAGGCTCTTGGCCTCGGCGTCGAGGTTGCCCAGCATCGAGCCGAACTCGTTGACCATCGAGGCGATCGAGGCCTGCAGCGCGCCGACATGTTCGGTGACCAGGCGTCCTGCCTCTTCTGTCGAGCCGATCGCTTCGCGCACCGTGGTCGAGTAGGTGGCGGTCTGCTGGGCGACCGAGTTCTCGAGGTTGGCGAGGTTGGCGGTCGAGGCGTCGAGCACCTTCTGCAGCAGCATGTTGGAGTCGTTGAGCTTGCCCAGCGCCGTGGTCACATCGGTCAGGATGCGCGAGGTCGACTGGTTCATCAGGTCTTCGGCCTGCGAGGCGTTGGTGATCAGCGCCTGCGCCAAGACGTTCCCGTGGTTCTGCAGGCTCATTTCCAACTGCGCCGAGCTGTCGGAAACCAGCGCCGAGAAGGCATCGGTCTTCTCGGACACCACGCGGTTGATCTCGGCGACCTTGCCGCCGATGGCGTCGGCTGCGGCCACCGCCTTGATCGAGATCAGCTCGTCGATGTTGCTCGAGGCCTGCTGGATCTGGGCGAGGGCACGACCCACGGCCACGTCCATGCGGTCGGCGGTCGAGGTGACATCGTCGGCGATGCCCTGCGTGGCCGAGACGATGCGGCGGGAGATGGTCTCCTCGATGCGGTCTGCGCCGGCCTCGAGGTCGGTCATCGACTGCACCAGCGCCGTGTTGATTGCGGTATTGAGCGAAGCGAGGCGCTCGGCGGTGATATCGGCGCGGGCGGTGATCGCCTCGGGCAGGGTGCCCAGGCGTTGATCGACCATGTCGGTGATCGCCTTGCGTGCCGAGTTGACGCCGGTCTCGATGATGTCGGCGGCCTTGCGGGCGCTTTCGCCGACGGTGCCGGCCGCATTCTCGATGCGGGCGTTCACGCCCGCTTCGGCATCGGCCATGCGCAGGATGGCGCTGTCGATGCCGCGACCGAGGCCCTCGCTCACTTCGGCGACCTTGGTTTCGATCAGCGTCGAGACGGCACCGGCGCGCTCGGACATCACCTCGGTGACGTTGCGCAGGCTTGCATCGATCCGGTCGCGGGCCGTCGTGCCCTGGGCGTCGATGGTGCGGGCCAGCTCGCTGGTGCGTTCGCCGATCGCCGCGGCAATGCCGACGGTGTGGCTGCCGAGGGTTTCGGCCAGCTGCTGGGTCCTGGTGTTGAGCGCTTCGGCGAGCTCGGCCGAGCGGGTCGCAACCGCCGATGCCAACGCCTGGGTGCGCTGGTCGAGGCTGTCGCCAATCTGCTGGGCATGCTGCTGCAGCGTGCTGTCGATCGCCTGGCTGCGACGATCGAGGCTGTCGCCGATCTGTCCGGCGTGCCGCACCAGAGCGGTGTCGAGGGCCTGGGTGCGCTGGTCGAGGCTGTCACCGAGCTGCTGGGCATGCTGCAGCAGGGTCGCGTCGAGCGTCGCGGTGCGCTGATCGAGGCTGTCGCCGATCTGCTGGGCGTGCTGCTGCAGGGCGATGTCGATGGCCTGAGTGCGGGTCGCCACCGCCTGGTCGAGCGCCTGGGTGCGGCTCGCCACGGCCTGGTCGAGCTCCTTGGCGCGGCCGGTCAGCACGTTGTCGAACTGCTCGACGCGCGAACCGAGCGCCAGGTCGATCGCCTGGGCGTGGGTGATGATGTTGGTGTCCATGGCGCGGGCATGGCCGGCAATGGTCACGTCGAAGGCCTTGACGTGCTCGTCGAGCGCGGCGCTCAGCTCGCCATGACGGCTGCCCAGCGTGTCGTTCAGCAGCTGGGTGCGGCTGTCGAGCGCGTCGGCGATGATCTGGGTATGGCCTTCGAGCGAATCCGAGATCTCCTGAGAGCGGTTGGCGATCGCCTCGGTGATCTGCTTGGTGCGCTGGCCGAGCGTCTCGGTCATCTCACGGGTACGCTGCGACACGATCTCGTTGAAGTGCTCGGACTTCTCGTCGAGCGCCATCTCCAGCACGTTGGCGCGGGCCGCGAAGCTGGCATTGTTCTTGTCGAGCGCGGCGATCAGCTTGTCGCCCTTGTCGCCGATGACGCCGTCGAGGCTGGCGAGCCGGTTGTCGATCACCACCGCGATCTCGTCGAGGCGGGCATCGAACTGGGCGAGGTTCTGCGAGCCGGCGCCGGTGAGAGTGACGCGGGCGCGCTCGGTGGTGTCGTCGAGGGCGCCGCTCAGCTCGATCATCGCCGACTGCAGGCGCGATTCCATCGAGTTGACCTGGATCTGCACCTGCTCGTCGAGCTGGTGGCTGAGGCCGCTCAGCAGTTGCTCCGCCTCGCGGGCGCGGCCGGTGATGTCCGAAGCGATGCGGGTGCCGATCATGTCGAGGGCGCTCGACACTTCATGGCCGCGATCGCGCAACTGGTCGAGCAGGGTGATGCCGCCTTGGCTCAGAAGCTTGGCGAGCGAGGAGGTGCGGTTGTCGATGGCGTCGGAGAGGGTCACGGCGCGGCTGTCGAGCGCCTCGGTCAGCGACTGCATGCGCCCGTCGATCACCGCGCTCAACTCCTGCGTGCGGTTCTCGAACGCGCCCGAGATGGTACCGGCGCGGTCCTCGAGCGTGATGTTGAGGCGCGAGGCGGAATCGTCGAGGGCGACCAGCAGGTGGCTGGTCCGCTGGTCGATCAGCGACACGAAGCTCTCGGTGCGCTCGCCGAAGGCGCCGTTCAGCGAGTTGCCCGCGGTCTCCAGCGCCTTGGTCAGGTTGCCGCCCGATTCGACGATGGTGCCGGCGATGCGCTGCGAGATCATGTCGAGGTCGAACACCAGGCCGGTGTGGCTCTCGGTGATCGCTTCGCGAACGCGCTCGGTATTGGTGATCACCGCTTCGCGCTGGCTCGCCAGTTCCTGGATCAGAGCGCGCATGCGGGATTCATTATCCGAATAGGTGCGCTCGAGCGCAGTGACCTCGTTGTGGATCATCACTTCGAGCTCGCCGGCGCGCGACAGGGCGCGCTCGAGGCCGTCGCCCAGCGCGTTCACCTCGCGACGCACCGCCTGGCCGACCGAGGCCACCTTCTCGGAGGCCGTGGTTTCCGGCTCGGCAAGGCGGATCGCCGCCTGCGTCACGGCGGCCGCGGCATTGCGCAGATCCTGCGCGCGCCGGATCAGCGTGGCGATGGCGAAAATACCGATCACCGGCACGATGGCGAGCGCGAGGAGGCCGATGAAGTCGTTCGAGCCCCAGAAGGAAGCGGTGCCCATGTCGGCGCCGTTGCGGATCATCGCCACCAGCGCAATCGCCACCACCCAGCCGAGCGCCACCAGCCCGGCCACCATGGTCGGCGTGCCGGACGATTTCGACTGCAGGCCGTAGAGAATCTTGGAAGAGGGGAAGCGGTCGTCGTTGGCGACCGAACCGGTCTGCGCCGCGAACTTGTCGGCGGTGCGCTGACGTTCGGAGCGCGCCGAGTTGTCGCGCGGCGGCAGCTTCGGCGCGGCCTTCTCTGCCGGCGGCTCTTCCGCTGCAGCAGGTTGGTCAAGGTTGGCGAAAACCGAGTCCTTGAGCGCGTCCTCGACTGCCGAGAATGCCAGAGTTGCAGGATCGTTCTGGGGTGTTGCGGTCTTTTTGGCCATAACTCTTTACAACTCTCGCATCGGCACGTGGCGGTCGATCAGAGCCTGCATTGGACCACCGCCGGGGTTCCGGTTAGTCGTCCAAATTGGGTAAAATGCGATTCAAATGCCCCGCAGTCTGCCCGATGCCCCACGCCGCCGCACGCTAGGTGGACCTCAAACATACATACAATTTGAGGCAAACCGAACGCATTCTTAATGGAAGGTTAATTTCCGGTCCGAATGCGGCCGGTTAAGGGCATAGATAAGATTGTACCCATTGGTTTTGGCTGCCCTTCATCCGGTCCCGCTAGCGTCCTGCCATAGCCCAGGTTCGGGCGGTAGGAAGGGTTGCGGGGATGGTTAGGAATATAGCAGTCGATGCCGGAGCGGGGTCCGCCCGCCAGGACGTTTCCCGTACTCCCATCGACATGGATCACCTCGACCAGCAGTCGCTCGGCGATCCAGGCCTCAGGGACGAAGTGCTCCGGCTGTATGCGCAGATGTCGGGCGTCTATCTCGGGCGCATCGAGGCGAGCACGTCGATCCCGTTGCTGCTCGAGCATCTGCATACGCTCAAGAGCGCAGCTGCCGGCATTGGCGCCTGGACTGTCCGCGACCTCGCCAAGCGTGCGGAAGATGCGCTGCGCACCGGTGCACCGGTCAATCCGGAGCATATTCAGCAGATCGCTGCAGCCGTGGCCGAGTGTCAGGCGTTCATCGCCAAACTGATCAGCGCCGAAGAGTCCTGAGCAGAGCGCATGAGAGTGCGCCGTTTGGCGCGCTTGCGAGGCGGAGGCGGCACCGCTATATGCGGCTCAGCACCCCCGAGCGAAGTTACATGCCCCACATCACCTATATCGAATCCGACGGCACGCGGCACGAGACCGAGGGCGAAGTCGGTTCGACCGTGATGGAAACCGCCATCATGAACGGCGTTCCCGGGATCGTCGCCGAATGCGGCGGCGCCTGTACCTGCGCGACCTGCCACGTCTATGTCGACGAGGCCTGGACCGAGACCGTGGGCGGTCCCTCGATGATGGAAGAGGACATGCTGGATTTTGCCTATGCGGTGAAACCCACCAGCCGCCTGAGCTGCCAGATCAAGGTCAAGGACGCCCTGGACGGGCTGGTCGTCCACGTGCCGGAGCGACAGGGGTAAGGCCGACTTTGACCGGACGGTTTCCGGCGCCTATATTAGAGGCTCGGATGCCTTTGAGGTCTAGGATGGACATCTCCGTCAAGGAAGCTCACGACAAGCTGGAAGAACTGCTCGACCGCGCGGAAGCGGGCGAGGAGATCGTTTTGACCAGGCACGGACGTGCGGTGGCGCAGCTAGGACCGGTCAAGCGAGCGTCGCTGACTCCCGAAGAACGTGGACGCATCATTGACGAGATCGTTCAGGACGCCAAAGGCAAGGGCCTTCCCGGACCAGACGCTGCGCATAGCTCGGATCACCTGTACGACGAGTACGGGTTGCCTTGGTGATTGCAGTCGATACATCCGCGCTGGTGGCCATCATACTAGACGAGCCAGCAAGGACGCGATCAAGCATGGAGCCCCGTTGCTTATCTCCACTGCGACTGTTGCAGAGGCGCTAATTGTTGCCGAGGCCCGAGAGCTCTCCCCTCAGATGCGCCACCTTCTTGGGCGGCTCGATTTCGACATCGTTCCTGTGACCGCGGAGTTCGCATACCAGGTCGGTGAGGCTTTCCCCGAGTTCGGAAAGGGCCGGCACCGTGCCAAACTCAACTATGGCGACTGCTTCGCCTACGCTCTCGCCAAGGATCGTGATTGCCCCTTGCTTTTCGTCGGCGACGACTTCAGTCAGACCGATATCCGCAGCGCGCTTTGAGCCCGTAGCAGTGTCATCGTTCCACCATGGGACGCAGGCATGGATTCTTTTCGCGGCTGACATCGTTCGGCCTCAACGCAATTCTAATCCATACCGGCCAGAGGAAACATTAAAGCTATTGAATTTCAATAGCTTGTCCGGAAGTCTCGAAGTCAGTATGTATCCGGCTCCGGAAAGGCCGTGAATGGGTGAACTCAACACATTCCCCGTCAGCTACAAAGTCCAGGGTCAGCGCATCGTCATTATCGGCGGTGGAGAAGAAGCCCTCAACAAAGCCCGGTTGGTTACTAAGACGACTGCTTTGGTCGTCATTGTCTCCCAGAACATCGAAGCCGATTTCTCCGAAGTGCCGGTCACACTGGTGGAGCGCCCGTTCGAGGACGACGATCTCGTTGATGCGGCACTGGTTTTCGTTGCCGACCACGGTCCGGACGGCGAGGCCGCCAAGCGCGCGGCGCGGGCCCGACGCATACCGCTAAACGTGGTGGACGTTCCCGACGAGTGCGATTTCTACACGCCTTCGATCATCGACCGGGCGCCGGTGAGCATCGCCGTCGCCACCGAAGGCGATGCGCCCGTGCTGGCGCGGCTGATCCGGGCGCGGATCGAAGCGGCCTTGTCGCCGAACCTCGGGGCGCTGGCCCAGCTCGCCGGCTCGATGCGCGACAAGGTGGCGGCGCTGTTGCCCGGCGCGCGCGCGCGCCGCTACTACGAGGAACTGGTCACCTCGCCGGAAGTCGAGGTGGCGCTGCTGCGCGGGCAGGGCGCGGCCAAGGCCGAGGCGCTGCTGGCTCAGCATGGCGCCGAGGGCGACAGCCCCGGCGTGGTCTGGCTGATCGGCGCCGGTCCCGGCTCCGAGGATCTGCTGACCCTCAGGGCCCAGCGCCTGCTGCAGGAGGCCGATGTGATCGTCCACGATCACCTGGTGCCCGCGGCGGCGGTCGAGATGGGCCGGCGCGATGCCGAGCGCATCCTCGTGGGCAAGCAGAAGGGCCATCACTCCTTCACCCAGGCCGAGATCAATGCGCTGATCGTGCGCTTGGGCAAGGCCGGCAGGCGCGTGGCGCGGCTCAAGGGCGGCGACCCGATGGTGTTCGGCCGCGCCGGAGAAGAGATCGATGCGCTGAAGGCCGCGGGCATTGCCTATCATATCGTCCCCGGCGTCACCGCGGCGTTGGCGGCCGCAGCCGATACGGCGACGCCGGTAACGCTGCGCAAGATCTCGACCGGCTTCGTGCTGGCCACGGCGCATGGCGCCGAGTCCGAGGAGCTGAAGCACTGGGCGGCGCTCGCCTCGACCGGGCTGACGCTGGCACTCTACATGGGCAAATCCGTAGCCGGGCCGACCGCCGAGCGGCTGATCGCCGAAGGCGCGGCGGCGAGCATCCCGGTCGGCGTGGTGGTCAGGGCAGGGCGCAAGGACCGGGTGCTCTATCGCGGCACGCTGGGCACGCTGGCCTCGGGGACCATCGAGCTCGAAGACGGGCCGGCAATCATTTTCGTGGGCGAGGCAATCGCTCATGGCGACTGGAGCGAGGCGATCGAACTCGCCAGCTCCGCATTCAAGGTGGCGTAAGTGAGCATGGAAATTCTCACCGGCAATGAGCTGATGAGCGGCGCGACGGTCTATCTCGACCGGGCGGGCAAGTGGGTCGAAGAGCTGCAGCAGGCGCGCGTCTTCCTCAGGGAAGAGGCCGAGGCCAAGGATGCTGCCATCGCCGCCACCAAGAAGACCGGACGCATCAACTCCATTGAGGTCGAAACCGTATCGCTGCGCGAGGGGGTGATTTATCCCGACCGCATCCGCGAGCGCATCCGCGCCGAGGGCCCGACGGCTCCGCGCTTCGACCGGCAGCATCTCGACGAGGACGGCCATGTATCGATATGACGAGTTCGACGCCGCGTTCGTGAAGGAGCGCACGGCGCAGTTTTCCGACCAGGTGGCCCGCCGTCTGACCGGTGAGCTCAACGAGGATCAGTTCCGGCCGCTCCGGCTGATGAACGGGCTCTACCTGCAGCTCCACGCCTATATGCTGCGGATCGCCGTGCCCTACGGCACGATGAGCTCGAAGCAGCTGCGCATGCTGGCGCGCATCGCCCGCGACTACGACCGCGGCTATGGCCACTTCACCACGCGGCAGAACATTCAGTTCAACTGGCCCAAGCTGCGCGACATCCCGAAGATCCTGGCCGACCTCGCGTCGGTGGAGATGCACGCCATCCAGACCTCGGGCAACTGCATCCGCAACATCACCACCGACCAGTTCGCCGGCGCCACGGCCGACGAAATCATCGATCCGCGTCCGGTCGCCGAGATCCTGCGCCAGTGGTCGTCGCTCCACCCCGAGTTCAGCTACCTGCCGCGCAAGTTCAAGATCGCCATGACCGGTTCGACCACCGACCGCGCCGCGATCCGCTTCCACGATATCGGCCTGCAGGCGGCGACCAACGCGGCTGGCGAGATCGGCTGGGAGGTCTGGGTCGGCGGCGGTCTCGGCCGCACGCCGATGATCGGCAAGCAGATCAGCCCGTTCGTGCCGCACGAGCACCTGCTCGCCTATCTCGAGAGCATCCTGCGCGTATACAACCGCTACGGCCGCCGGGACAACAAGTACAAGGCGCGCATCAAGATACTGGTGCACGAGACCGGCATCGACACCATCCGCGAGCAGGTCGAGGAAGAGTTCGCCCATGTGAAGGGCGGTGTACTGACCCTGCCGCAGGAAGAGCTCGACCGGATCACCAGGTACTTCGCCCAGCCCGACTACGAGCTGGTCAACGAGACCACCGTCGATGTGGCGAAGGAAAAGATACTCAACCCGCCTTACGGCCGCTGGCTCGAGCGCAACCTCAGCGCGCATCGGCAGCCGGGCTATGTCTCTGTCACCATCTCGCTGAAGCCGACCGGCGGCGCGCCGGGCGACGCCACCGACAAGCAGATGGATGTGGTTGCCGACCTCGCCGAGCGCTATTCGTTCGATGAGCTGCGCGTCAGCCACGAGCAGAACCTGGTGCTGCCGCATGTGCGGATCGCCGACCTGCCGGCGGTTTACGCCAAGCTGGTCGAGCACGAGCTGGCCGAAGGCAATGCCGGCCAGATCACCGACATCATCTGCTGCCCGGGGCTCGATTTCTGTGCCTTGGCCAATGCCCGCTCGATCCCGCTGGCGCAGGAGCTCAGCCGCAAGTTCGCCTCGCCCGAGCGGCAGGCCGAGATCGGCGACCTGAAGATCAAGATCTCGGGCTGCATCAACGCCTGCGGCCACCATCACGTCGGCCACATCGGCATTCTGGGCGTCGAGAAAAAGGGCACCGAGCTCTACCAGATCACCGTGGGTGGGGACGCCACGGAGAACGCCGCGATCGGCAACATCCTCGGCCACGGCTTCGTCGTCGAAGAAGTGCCGGCTGCGATCGAGCGACTGGTCGACCTTTACATCGCGAAGCGCGAGAGCGCCGACGAGCCGTTCATCGCGGCCTACCGCCGGCTGGGCGACGCGCCGTTCAAGGAGGCGCTGTACGGCAATGCTTGATCTAGCCGTCGCTTCGGGCGTTCGGGCCCATAAGCCGGACAAGCTGCGTGAACTCGGCATCATGTCGCTCAATGGCATGTTCGACGAGATGGACGGCGTCGCCGTGCTGCGCCAGGCCGTCGAGGAGCTGCTGGTCGACGACATCGCCATCGTCTCCTCTTTCGGCGCCGATTCTTCGGTGCTGCTGCACATGGTCTCGGAGGTGAACAAGGACCTGCCGGTCTATTTCCTCGAGACCGGCAAGCACTTCCCCGAAACGCTCGATTATGTCGAGACGCTGAAGCGGCACCTTGGCCTCACCAACGTCATCGCGCTCCATCCCGACAGCAAGGATATCGAGCGCTTCGACCCCAAAGGCGACCTGTGGGAGACCGACCCGGATTCGTGCTGCCATATCCGCAAGACCGAGCCGCTCGACGCCACCGTCTCGGGTTTCGGGGGCTGGGTCACCGGCCGCAAGCGCTACCAGACCGCCGAGCGCGGCGTGCTGCCGCATTTCGAGCTGACCAGCGATGACCGTATCAAGGTCAATCCGCTGGCCTATTTCTCCGATGCCGATATCACGACCTACAAGCTCAAGTATGGGTTGCCCGAGCACCCGCTGTACAATAAGGGCTACAAGTCGATCGGTTGCGCGCCGTGCACGAGCGTGGTGGCCGAAGGCGAAGATCCGCGTGCCGGCCGCTGGCGCGGGCTCAACAAGAAAGAGTGCGGCATCCATTTCGATTTCAACGGAGCCATCGCCAAACCCATGGCCGCTCAGGAATTGAACCTTTTCAAGGACGGCGCCTTCATCGCCGACCCGTTCCGCGCCTGGGGCGAGGGCGATGATCCCGGCACCGTGCGTTACACGCATATTCCGCTGCCGGTGTTCCTCGAGCATCGAGAGGCCGTACTGGCCAACCCGCATCCGGTGGGTCTCCTGGTCTCGCCGGGCGACAATGTCGAGCTGGTCAAAGGCGATCTCGATCGCTTCAGCTCGATCGCCATCAACTTCCCGGCCTTCGGCGACGGTCGCGGCTATTCCTCCTCGCGCCTCATCGCCGAGCGGTACGGCTACAAGGGCGAGTTGCGGGCCGTGGGCGACGTGCTGCACGATCAGATTCCGCACATGCGCCGGTGCGGCATGAACGCCTTCGTGGTCAAGCATGAGCCGACCCGCAAAGCCCTCGAGGAGGGCAAGCTCGCCACCGTCGACCTGTTCTATCAGCCGGTCGGCCTGACCGAGGTGCCGGTTGGCACCCGTCCGTTCCTGCGCCGCGCGCTCGAGAACGCCTGATCAAAGTTCACGGCTGTTCCCCGCCGCGGCGGGGCAGCCGTTTCGCCGCGCCGAGCGTGACAGGCTGCGCACAACCCTGAGAACTGGAAGGCCGGAGCGGCCTTCAGCCAAACGAGAAGTCAATGTCGAACGAAATCGTCACGGATGTGGTCATCATCGGCGCCGGTCCTGTGGGCCTGTTTGCCGTATTCGAGCTGGGGCTGCTCGACATCAAATGCCACCTCATCGACATTCTCGACCGGCCGGGTGGGCAGTGCGCCGAACTCTATCCGGAAAAGCCGATCTACGACATTCCAGGCTTCCCGATGGTCACCGGGCAGGGCCTGACCGACAACCTGATGCAGCAGATCGCGCCGTTCGGGCCCGAGTTCCATTTCAGCCGCATGGTCACCAAGCTGGAAAAGCAGGAGGACGGTTCGTTCCGTCTCGAGACCGACGCCGATGAGGTGTTCCGCTGCAAGGTGGTGGTGATCGCGGCCGGTGGCGGCTCGTTCCAGCCCAAGCGTCCGCCGGTCGATGGCATCGAAGAGTACGAGAACAAGTCGGTATTCTATGCCGTCCGCAAGATGGACGATTTCCGCGACCAGGACGTGGTGATCGTCGGCGGCGGCGACTCCGCCCTCGACTGGACGCTCAACCTGCAGCCGATCGTGCGTTCGCTGACGCTGGTGCACCGGCGCGACGCCTTCAAGGCGGCGCCGGCCTCGGTCAACAAGATGAAAGAGCTGGTGATGGAGGGGAAGATCAATTTCCTCCTCGGTCAGATCGGCAAGCTCGAAGGCAAGGACGGCCAGATCGACCATGTCCATATCAGCATGGATTCGGGCGATACGCCGCTGCCGGCGACGCGCCTCTTGCCGTTTTTCGGGCTCACCATGAAGCTCGGCCCGGTTGCCGATTGGGGCCTCGAGCTCAACGATAACCTGATCACCGTCGATACCGAAAAGTTCGAGAGCTCGGTGCCGGGCATCTTCGCCATCGGCGACATCAACCACTACCCAGGCAAGCTCAAGCTGATCCTGTCGGGCTTCCACGAAGCCGCGCTGATGGCGCAGGCAGCGAAGGCAGTGGTCTCGCCGGGCGAGCGCGTGGTGTTCCAGTACACCACCAGCTCCACCAAGCTGCAGAAGAAGCTCGGGGTAGTGTGATGACGTCAGTCGGCAGTCGGCGGTCGGCAGTCGGACGCTTTCTGCGAGCGGCGTGCAGTGGCTTGGCGAGCCTATTCTACTGCCGACTGCCGACTGCCGACTGCCATCGCGCCGGGAGCCCGGCACGATGAAGATCCTCGTCACCGACCAATCCGGAGTCGAACACGAGCTCGAAGGGCTCGATGGCTGGCGCACGATGGAAGTGATCCGCGACTGGGGCCTCAACATCAAGGCAGAGTGCGGGGGCGCGTGTTCGTGCGCCACGTGCCACGTCTATGTCGAGGATGGCTGGTTCGAGAAGCTACCCGAACCGAGCGACGACGAGGAAGATCTGCTCTACTCGACGCTCGACAAGAAGCCGAACTCGCGGCTCAGTTGCCAGATCCTGCTCAGCGAAGATCTGGACGGCATGCGCGTGACGCTGGCGCCCAGCGCGGCAAAGGATTCCGAGGCTGCGTGAAGTCCACAGCCGGCACCCGGAGGTCAAGCGGATGCCGGCTGCTGTCGTGCTCCCATCGCGGCGGACCGGAGCAGCGATTCGTGTGCAGGGGCGTCAGCGGGCCTGCACCTGCGCGGTGTCGAGTGGGCGCAACAAACTGCCATAGACCCAGCCGGTCTTGCCTGCCTGGTCGGTGATCCGGACCCAGCCGCGCACATTGTCGCTGATGTTGACCCAGGTGCCGCCTTTGAGCGTGAACACCTGGGGCTGGGTCCGTCCCGGGCCGGACCTTACCCGCAGGGCTTCGACCGTCACGCTGTGGGTGAACCCCGGCGCCGGCTGGAGTGCCGCTTCGGGCGGCAGCGCTTGCGCTACCGGCTTGACCGGTACGGACCGCGCGACATCGAGGTCGGCGGCCTTGGCCAACGCGAAACGCGGCTCATATCGGGGTTTGAGATTGTCGGTTCGTACCGGGGCGGCGGCCGCCAGCTGCGCAACCACAGCGGTGCTGTACCGGAAGCCGAGAACCGTAAATGCTGCAGCGACCAAAGCGACTGCACAGAACAGCGCGATCGAGGCGATCATGCGGGCCAGGATAAGCTCTCCATCGTTCCGAGGAACGGAAAGCGTCCGCATCCGCGCGCCGTCCCTCGCAGCCCGATTAAGTTCCGGAACGCCCGGAAGTTCCCCGGGCGCCGTATGAATCTGTAGCTGAGAGGCCGGAGCGTCAGGCTGCCTGGGCGAGCGCGGCGTCGTCGCGGCCGGCCTTCAGCACTCTGGTCCACCACAGGAGCTCGTCGAGCATCGGCCCCACCGATGCGCCCAGATAATCGTAGTCGCCGAAATCCTTGCCGTTCCGGAGCATGCCGAGCATCGGCTCCATGCCGACATGCACGGCAGAGCGGGTGGGGGCCATCTGCAATTCGATGAGGATCAGCCGCAGCTGTTCCACTGCGCGCGCGCCGCCCACGCCGCCATAGCCGACGAACGCTGCCGGCTTGCGCTTGGGCTCGTGATAGACATGGTCGAGGGCGTTCTTCAGGGCGCCGGTGATCGAGTGATTGTATTCGGCGGTGATGAAGATGTAGCCGTCCAGTTCATTGATCTTGGCCGCCCAGCGCTTGGTCACTTCATGCTCGATCGGTGCATAGCCGGGCGACATCGCCGCCTCGAACAACGGCATGGGATAGTCCCTGAGATCGACGATCTCGTAATCGGCGTCGCCGCGGGCCCTGGCGATGTCGAGCACCCATTGTGCCGGACGGTCGGCGAAGCGGGTTTCGCGGGTAGTGGAAAGAATGATGCCGATGCGTGGCTTGCTGCTCATTGACTGTCTGCCTTGTAGGGAGTGCATGGGTAGCCACCAACAGAGACCTAGTCACCGTCAGTAACTGGCGCTATGTTGGTGACTACCGCAGAGGTGCACAAGACGGCACCGTTTCGAGACGGAGTTACGCATGGACGACCTGGTCACCCCCACGGAACCGCTGCCGACGGCAGCTCCGGACGCCGTCGCGGCATTGTTCGACGGCGACAGTCCCGAACCGCACAACATGGCCCAATGCCAGCGCGCAATGCTGCCCGTGCACGAGGTGCTGGCGCAGATCAGCGGCAAGTGGACGATCCTCGTGGTCCGGGTGCTCAGCGATGGCCCGAAGCGCTTCTCGGAGATCAAGCGGCAGATCGAGGGCGTGTCGCAAAAGATGCTGACGGCAACGCTGCGCGATCTCGAAAAGGATGGGTTCGTTTCACGCAAGGTGATTCCCAGCATCCCGCCGCGCGTCGACTATGCGCTCACCGAGATGGGCGAGGAGCTGCAGGAGCCGTTGCGCGTCATCGGCAACTGGGCCCATGCCAACCGCCATCGCGTCGTGGAGGCCCGGGAGCGGTTCGCCGAGCGCGAGGAAGAGGCCAGGCGCCTCGCCTGGTGATCAGCCTGGTCTGTCCGCCCGCAGCCCGGCCCATTGGTTGACGACCAACCCGGTCATCACCAGCACGACCCCCACAAGTTGCAGCGGGCTGGGCACGACGTTGCGGATCGCCGCATCGAGGACGAAGGCGACCACCGGCGTCACCAGTACGAATGGGATCACCGACGCCGCGCCGAGCGCCACGATGGCGCGGAACCACAGGATGAAGGGCAGGGCCGTCAGCACCACCGCGAGGATGGCCAGCCCCAGCGCGTTGGTCCAATCTATGGCCGCGGGCAGATCGCCGACGAGCAGCGCCAGCACCGCGAGTTCCGCTCCCCCGATCAGCAACTGCCAGGCAGTGAAGCTCACCAGGGACATCTCGGCTGGCCGGCCCCAGCGGTTGATCAGGATGCCGCCGAGCGAGCCGGCAACGACGCTGCAGAGCGCGGCGCCGACGCCGAGCATGTCCATGCCAGCATCGGCGCGCAGGATCACCAAGCTGACGCCGACCGCCCCGATCAGGATCGAGACGATCTTCATCAGGGTGGGCGGCTGGCGAAGCAGAGCCCAGGCGAGCAGGATGGTGATCAGCGGACCAAGCGTCTGGAAGGTACCGGCGACACCGCCCGGCAGGCGGATGGCCGAAACGAACAGTAGGGAGAAGAAAGCCCCGAAATTCAGGGTGCCCAGCACGATCAGCTTCGGCCAGTAGCCTCGCGGCGCCAGTTGCCGGGCAAAGGCGAGGAGCAGCAAGCCACCGCCGAGTGCCCGCACCGAACCGATGAAGATCGGGTTATGCGGCAGCATGGTGGTGGTGATGATGTAGGTGAAGCCCCACAGGGTCGCCGCGCACAGGGCTGCCAGTTTGAGATTCATCGCGGGGCCCGGGGAATCGGTGACTTGAGCTGGATAGTGCCACAGCTCATCTGCCGCCTTGCGAGGGAGAAAGCGAAAATCTGGGTTTGGCGGGGCTAAGTGTCCTTGGCTTCGGAAGAGGGGAGACAGGCACCGAGCCGGTGGCCGCCATTCATCGCCCGTTCACCCGCGCCGCCCTACCCAGCGCGCCTCGCGGGGGGCACGCGAGGGATCGATGGACTTCTACACAATCTTCAAGTTTCTGCATGTGCTCGCCGCCATGGCCTGGTTCGGCGGCGGGGCCGTGATGCTGCTGCAAGGGCTGCTGGCGCTGCGCCAGGGCGACGATGAGAGCCTGATGCGGGTTTCCGGCGGCATGGGCAACCTTGCCATGCTGTGGTTCCTGCCGGCCGGAGGGCTGACGCTGCTGTTCGGCCTTGTCACCGTGCTGCTCGGCAACCTGTGGGGCGAGGCCTGGGTGATCCTCGGACTGCTCGGTGCGCTGGCGAGCTTCGTCGGCGGCCACTTCTTCCTGCGTCCGATGGGCGAGAATGCCGCCGCGCTGATCGCGGAGGGCAAGTTGTCCGAGGCGGCAGTCTATGGCGGCAGGATGATCCGCTTCGCCTCGGCTGACTATGCCAGCATCGTTGCGATCATCGCGCTGATGGTGCTCAAGCCCGGCTGGACCGACATCTTCGCGCTGGTCGTGATCTACGGCGCGCTCGGCGTTGCGGCATTCCTGATCCTCGGCGGCAAGGCGCGGCTGCACCCGCTTCGCGCCGAGTGAGCCCCTGGTGATCGCGGCGCCGCTTGGGGGCGCGCCGCGATCACCAGCGGGTTTCAGTCGTCTTCGTCGTCCTCGTCGTCATCGTCCTCGTCGTCGAAATCCATGTCGACGAGTTCGGAGACTTCGACGGTGCCGCCGTCGGCCAATACCGGGCAGCCCCTGGCGATCTCGAGCGCCGCCGCCATGTCGTCGGCTTCGATGATCGAGTAGCCGCTGATCGGGTCGGCGGGAGCCGGGCCAACAGAGCCGTCCGAACCGACGCTCATCGTCGCGCCTACCGGGCTGCCGAGGTCGAGCATCGCCTCTCCGGTCGCGTCGAGCCACTCGTTCCAGGCCAGCATCACTGCCGCCTGCGCCGCTTCGCTCTCGGGTTCGCCACCGCCATGGTAGGCCAAGAGATAGTTGGGCATCGCGCATCTCCTATCGCCAGCGACCTGCCGGCTGTGGACACGCGTATCCCCCCAGTGCGACTCTTGTGTGAAGGCGAGTGGAGCGTTCCGGCGCGATTGCACGTGTGCCGGCTGCTAGGCGCTCTTGCGCTCGATCTCCTCGACGGCCTGCTGCGGCTTCGTGAACATGCCGATCCAGTCGGTGAAGCGCTCCACCCAGATAGTGAGGTTGGTTCTCACCCGCTCGTCGGTGATGTTGTGGTCATCGTCGATGGCGCCGGGACGCGACTGGAAATAGATCTCGGGGCGGCCCATCAGCGCCACACCCACCACCGGCAAGATCGAGCGCAGGTGTACCTGCGCGGCGGCCGTGCCGCTGACCCCACCAGTAGCGCCGGCAATGGCGCCGGGCTTGTCGGTCCACACGCTCTCGCCGAACGGCCGCGACGGCCAGTCGATGGCGTTCTTCAGGATGCCCGGAATCGAGCGGTTGTATTCGGGCGTGACGAACAACACCGCATCCGCCGCGGCGATCTCGCGCTTCAGCCGCATCACTTCGACCGGCGGATCGTTCCACAGCGCATCGTCGTAAAACGGCAGGTTGTCGATCCTGATGTACTGGAACTCGAGCTTGCCGGCTGCCAGCTTTTCCAGCGCCTTGGCCAGCTTGAGGTTCGACGAGGTCGGGCGCGCGCTCCCGACGAATACGGCCACCCGGTACATTGGTGCCCCCTTGGTTACAAAATGTGACTGGGGGTGGATATGTGCCTATGGTCATGAGCGCGCAAGACGGCACATGCATGTGACTGGCGAACGCACTGTTCACTGCCGGGTGGCTCGCCGGCGGCGCGAGGCTGTTGCCCGGTGTCACTTCTTTTCGGCGTTCAGCACGTTGGCGAGCTCTGGGATGAAATCCTTGACCATGGGCTGCTTGACCACCTCGAAGGGCAGGGGGCGAACGACGCGCATGGCGGCGATGCCGACCCGCACCGTCATCAGGCCGTTGACCACGCCTTCGCCCAGCCGCGCCGAAAGCTTGGCCGCGAGGCCTTGGCCGACCAGTTGCTCGACCACGCCGTCGGTGAGCACCAGCCCGCCGGTCACCGCCAGATGCGCGAGGATGGACCCGATCAGTCTCCAGGTGCCGATAAAGCCTGGCCGCGCGCCGTAGAGTCGAGCGATATCGCCGCCCAGCCGCAGGCTTTCGAAGATGACGAACGCGATATCGATCAGCGCGCGCGGCGACACCGCGGTCACCAGCGCAACGCGTCGCGCCGAGGCGGCGGTCAGCGCCCGGGCCCGTGTATCGAGCGGCGCCATCAGCAGCCGCTCCGTCAGCCGCACATGCTCGGCGCCGTCGAACACGTGGGGTGCATTGCTTTCGAGTTCGTCGCGCGGCCGCGCCAGATCCGGCCGACGGGCGTAGATGTCCAGCAACTCGCGGGTGATGGCCGCGCCTGCTCGGTTGTTGTCGCTGACGAGAGCGGCCCGTGCGGCCTGACGCAGGCGGTCGAGCGTGCGCAGCCGCAGCAGCGATGCGACCTCACGGACGATGATCACCAGCAGCGCGACCACCAGCACGGCCAGCACCGCCACGGCCACCCAACCGAGCCAGGGCTGCGTCGCGAACAGATCGGCGATCAGCCGCTCGGCCGCGAGCCCGAGCGCCAGCGATACCAGGATGCCGGCCGCCGTCCAGGCGATCCTGCCGGCCCAGCCGAGCAGCTTCGGCGGCCTTGCGGCATCATCGGGCAGGGCTTCGATATCGGTGATCGGCTCGATCGCCTCGGGGAGGGCGACCGCCTGTGCCGGCTCGAATACCCGCGGTCGGCGCGGTTCCTCGGCGGCGCCGCCGGCGGACGCGAGCGTGCGGGCAAAGGGCGGTTTCATCTCAGCCAGTCCCCGATCAGGTAATCGAGCGCCCGGTCGAAGCGGATATGCGGCAGGACGACATTGCCTTCGGCGTTCTTTTCCAGCCGCTGCGGCGGCTGGAAGCGCAGAAAGTTCAGGGCCAGAGGGCGGCCATCTTCGAACAATGTATCAGGATGTTCCGGCAAGTCGCCGGGAAACAACGCAATTTCTGTCTTGCCGTCATAGACTGTTCCGTCCAGCACTTCGCCGGCCTCAGGGGTGCCGACGATCACTTCGTGCCTTTCACCACCCTCTTCGATGACGCTTTCGCGCGTGGCCCGGATCGCGGCGATGGCCATCGAACGGGTTTCAGCACCGGCGAACCGCGCCTTGCGCGCCGCGTCGGCCACCAGCCGGTTCATCACCGCCTCGAGGCGATCGTGGCTGGAGGAGTGGATGTGGTCGGCCTTGGTGGCAGCGAACAGGATGCGATCGATGCGGCGCGCCACGAGGCGGATGATGGGGTTATTGTCGCCCTGGCGGAAGCAGGCGAGGATGTCGGTCAGCGCCGTCTCGAGGTCGGCCACCGCCGCGGGGCCGGCATTGAGCGCCCGCAGCGTGTCGACCAGCACCACCTGCCGGTCGAGGCGCGCGAAGTGGTCGCGAAAGAACGGCCGCACCACGATGGCCTTGTAGGCCTCGTAGCGGCGTTCCAGCATGGCGTAGAGGCTGGAGGAGCGGACCGGCCCCGCCGGTGGCGGCAGCGGCGCGAAGGTCAGCGCCGGACTCCCCTCGAGGTCGCCCGGCAGCAGGAAACGGCCCGGGGGCAGGGTGCTGAGCGCCCGTCCATCCTCGCGGCTGCGCCTCAAGTAGTCGGTAAAGGCCGCGGCCAGCCGCTCCGCTGCAACATCGGTCGCCTCGCTTGCGACATCGACCTTCCCGAGTTCGTTGAGGAATGCCTCCGCTTCGGCAGCCGAATGCGGCAGCGCGGCACGCGCCAGCGCCTGCGCACTCCACTCGGCAAAACTCAGCGACAGCAGCGGTAGGTCGAGCAGCCACTCGCCTGGATAGTCGACGATATCGAGGTTGAGCACTGTCGGGCCGAACATCCCCGATACCCAGCGCTTCGACTGGAACTTCAGCGTCAGCCGCAGCTGGCTGATCTTGCGGGTCGATTCCGGCCAGTGCGGATCTTTGCCGGTCAGCGCCGCGAGATGCTGTTCATAGGCGAAGCGCGGGATGCCGGCATCCGGGTGCTCGGCCAGCCGGGCGCCGATAAACCTTCCCTCGGTCAGCGCCGCGAAACCGGGAAGGCGTCCACCGGTGAGCAGGTTGTGGATGAGCGCGGTGATGAAGATGGTCTTGCCGGCGCGGCTGAGGCCGGTGACGCCGAGCCGCAGGGTGGGGGTGAACGGCGCCGACGCGGCGTCGGCGAGGTTGCCCAGCGCGATGCCGATCTCGTCGGTAATGGTGGTCGGCGCTTGCGGCATCGGGCTCCCCGGATCGCCGGAAGGTAGGCGGTCCGCACGGGAATGCAAGGCTAGCGCATTGGCACGATGAGACGAATCGTGATCGCCGGGTTTGAGCTTTCTTCACTGTTGCCCCCGTTCACTGGGCGGATGGCACATTCAGTAACGCGCAATTTTCAGGGCGATCCGTCGGAACTTCTCGGCGTTCCGCGCGACAGCACACCCGGCGAACGGCTGCATCTGGATGTCGCCAAGCTGCTGGTTGCGGACAAGACGCTCAGTCTCACCGGTCTCGCCGTTGCGATGCGGCAGACGGCCGAGTGGGGTTCAAGCCTGGCCCAGACCATTATCGGGCTCGGGCTGGTGCGGCCGATCGACTACTACAAGGCCGTCGCCAGGGTGTATGGGCTGCCGTTCGTCGACTTGCAGCGCGAGCCGATCGACAAGACGCTGATCAGGGTCGAGGATCGCGGGGACTATGCCGAGCGCCACATCGTGCCTTGGCGGCAGGTCGAGGGACGAATGATCCTCGCCGCGACGGAGATCACCGCCGAGCACTTTCTGTGGGGCGACGAGCGCTTCGGAACCGACAACTACGACTTCGTCATCACCTCGCCGTTCGACATCCTGTGGCAGACGCAGGAGCTGTTCCGCGACTGGGACAGCTTCTTTGCCCGCGAGGCGCTCTATTCGTGGAAGCCGGAGCATTCCGCCAAGTTCACGGTGACGAGGCCGCAGAAGCTGGTGCTGTGGGCGTTGCTGGCGATGCTGCTGGTGGCCGCCGTGCTGGCGCCCATGGCGACGGCAGTGGCCTTGATGGCGTTCTTCACCACCATCTACACACTGACCTTCGTGTTCAAGTTCGTGCTCACCTTTGTCGGCTCGTCGCGCAAGGCGGACATGGAGATCTCGGCCGAAGCGATCGCCGCCCTCAAGGACAGCGAGCTGCCGGTCTATACCGTGCTGGTGCCGATGTATAAGGAAGCCAAGGTCCTGCCCTTGCTGACCAAGGCGTTGAAGGGGCTCGATTACCCGGCGTCGAAGCTCGAAGTGAAGCTGGTCCTCGAAGAGGACGACACCGAGACTATCGAGGCCGCCAAGGCGCTCCGCCTGCCGGGGACCTTCGAGATCGTACGGGTGCCGCCCAGCCAGCCCAAGACCAAGCCGAAGGCCTGCAACTACGCGCTGCAGTTCAGCCGCGGCGAGTTTGTGACCATTTACGATGCCGAGGATCAGCCCGAGCCGGATCAGCTCAAGAAGGCGGTGCTGGCCTTCCGGAATGGCGACCCGCGGCTCGCCTGCGTGCAGGGGCGGCTCAACTACTTCAACCGTTCGGAAAACTGGCTGACGCGGATGTTCACGCTGGAATACAGCCAGTGGTTCGATTTCCTGCTGCCTGGGCTCGACTGGCTCAAGGTGCCGATTCCGCTCGGCGGCACCTCCAACCATTTCAAGCTCTCGGCGCTGCGCAAGGTCGGCGCCTGGGATCCGTACAACGTGACCGAGGACGCCGACCTCGGCGTGCGGCTGGCGCAGGAGGGCTACACCGTCGGCGTCATCAACTCGACCACCTACGAGGAGGCCAACGGGGTGCTGCCGAGCTGGATCAAGCAGCGCTCGCGCTGGATCAAGGGCTACATGCAGACCTGGCTGGTGCACATGCGGCACCCTGTGCAGCTATGGCGTTCGATCGGCGCGAAGGGCTTCTTCTCGTTCCACTTCTTCATCGGCGCGCCGCCCCTCACCATGCTGCTGGCGCCGATCCTCTGGGTCATCACTCTGCTGGTCTGGTTCACCAATGCCTGGGATTTCGGCTGGCTCTTCCCCGAGCCGTTCGGCACCATGGCGCTGTTCAACCTGGTGATCGGCAACCTGTTCCTCGTCTATTTCGGGGTGATCGCGGCGCTGAAGCGCAAGTATTACGACCTGGTGCCGGTGGGCATCCTGCTGCCGGTCTATTGGGTGTTGCACTCGATCGCCGCCTACAAGGCGTTCTGGCAGCTCATGTTCAACCCGCACTATTGGGAAAAAACCGAGCATGGCACCTCGAGCGTGACCCAGAAGACGCTGCAGCAAGTCAACAGCGAGGCGGCAAAATGAGCCTTCTCGATCTCGCCACTGCTCCGGTCGCAGCGCATCAGCGGCGGCCGTTCTGGCGCCCGGCGACGATCCTGTGGTCGCTCGTCGCGGTGCTCATTCTCCTGGTCGTGGCGCTGCATGTGATCGACGGCGGCTATATACGCCGGGATGTCGAGCAGCTGCAGGCGGGTGAAGCCTGGCGTACCGGCGGCTGGCTGTCGCAGGTGGTACTGCGCGTGGTCAGCCTGTTGCCCGGGACGCCGCTGCAGCAGTGGGCATTGTCGCTCACTGCGGTGCTGGTTTCGGGATTCGCGTTCGGCGCACTCTACGACCGGTTGCGCGCCAATGGCTGGTTCCGCATCGGCGCCTTCATCGCGCTGGTGCTGCTGATGCTGCACGCCGGTGGCCTCTATACGGTCACCGCGTCGTCGCGGGCCATTCCGCTCTACATCGCCTTTGCCGCACTGATCCCGGCGATCCGCTCGCTCGAGGACGTGGGCGACGTGCAGTCGGCTATCGGGCTAGGCCTGCTGCTGCCGCTCTTGCTGCTGGCGAGCCCGATCGCGGCGTTGCTCATCGTGCCCCTGGCCATTGCCACGGCGTTGGCCGACCCGGACGGGCGCACCGATCCGCGCGCCTTCGTCGCCATGCTGCTGGTGGCGATCCTGCCCACGCTGATCGTCGCCATCGGGATCGTCGGCTTCATCATGCAGGCGCGCATGGATGTGGGCGCGGCACTGCTGCCCTATGTCAGCACCTACACGAACCTGCATTTCGACGTGCAGGCGCTGAGCAGCGGACTGGAGGCACTGGCGGTGTTCGCGCCCGTCCTCATCGTGCCGCTGCTCTACTGTTTCTGGCCGGACCTCGAAGAGCGCCGCCACGTGTTCAGTGCGCTGGCGGTGATCGTCCTGCCGCTCTATCTGGTGTTTGCGCGTTCGATCCTCACAACCACGATGACGCCCATCGTGCCGCCGACGGCAATGATGGTGGCGTTCGTCTCCTGGCTGGCCGTGGTGCGGCTGCCGTTCCAGTTGCGCCTGCTGTCCTTGGCATTGCTGCTGCTCGCGGCCGCCGCGAGCTGGACCTACACCGATCTGTGGAACGATGCGGCCTGGAAGGCAGCGCTGTTCAACTTCGTGCCGCAAGGCCTGGCAACCTGACGCTGCGGCCGGGCGTTTGATCCTCCAGCAATGGAGGACAAGACATGCAGAAACCCGTTGTCGAAGTCGACACCACCATCGCGGCGTCCGCCGCCGAGGTCTGGCAGGCCATGCGCAGGGGCGCCATGTTTCCCGGCACCGTCATCGAGACGGACTGGAAGATCGGCCATCCCATTACCTTCAAGGGCGAGTGGAACGGCAAGCTGTTCACCGACCGCGGTGAAATCCAGACCCTGTCCGAGGGCCGGGAGCTGAGCTTTACCCACTGGAGCGACACCGACGGCTCCGGCAAACGTCCGCTCAGCTACCACTTGGTGAAGTATCGCCTCGAGCCCTCAGGCAAGCGCACCAGGGTGACCCTCAGCCAGTTCAACGAAGGCAAGGAGACGCAGCTCGACGCCAAGACCCGCGCCGAGTTCGAGAAGAACTGGACCATGATGCTGGAAGGGCTGAAGCAGTCTGCGGAGGGGATGCGCTGACTGACAGAGACGGCCCCCTCCCGGCCTCCCCCATGAAGGGGGAGGTGAAGAGTCGAGCGCTTGGCACCATCGGTGCCGCAATCTCGATGCGGCACCTCCCCCTTCATGGGGGAGGATGGGAGGGGGCGTCTCTCTCGGTTCCCTGCGAAAGAACTATTCGCCGAGCCCGATCTTCTCGAGCTCGTACGGGGTGGTCTGGTAGATCTCGTTGATCCAGTTCTGGAACAACAGGTGCGCATGGCTGCGCCAGCGGTTCTCCGGTTCCACCGTAGTGTCGCCATTGGGGAACAGGTTGACCGGCGGCGCTGTGTCGAGGCCGGCCTTGATGTCACGCTCGTACTCGTCCGCCAGCGAACGGTTGTCGTACTCGAGGTGGTTCAGCATGTAGAGGGCAGGGCGCGCCTTGTCCTGCAACATGCAGACGCCGATCTCCGGATTGTCGATCAGCACCTCGAGGTTTTCTCCCAAGCTGGTCCGGTCGATGTCGTTGTAGCGACTGACAGGGATCATCGGGCTGTCCGAAAAGCCGTGCAGCCATGGCGTTTGCGGCCCAACCAACTGGTGGCGGAACACCCCGAAGGCCTTCTTGGGCATGCGGTAGCGCTTGGCGCCGTGGAAATGGTGCAACGCGGCCTGTGCGCCCCAGCAGATGAACATGGTGTGGTGCACGTTGGTCTGGGTCCAGTCCATGATCTCGAGCATCTCGGACCAGTACTTGACCTCCTCGAACGGCATGTTGGCCACCGGCGCACCGGTGACGATGAAGCCGTCGAACTTGCGTTCCCGCACCTCTTCCCAGGTCGAATAGAAGCTCTTGAGATAGGCTTCGGAAGTATTTTTGGACTTGTGGTCGCTGACCCGCACCAGCGTCAGGTCGACCTGCAGCGGGGTGGCGCCGATCAGCCGGGCGAACTGCGTCTCCGTCCGCTCCTTGTTGGGCATCAGGTTGAGCAGGCCGATCTGCAGCGGGCGGATGTCCTGGCGGGCGGCGCGGGAAGAGTCCATGACCATGACACCCTCCGACTGAAGGGTCTTGGCCGCCGGCAGGTGGTCAGGAATACGAATGGGCATGATGTGCCTCTAGATAGGATAGCGATCAGGTGAGCGGAAGCGGCGCCGATATCTCGGCGCTATCGCATTCGCTTGCGGATCGCCCCCGCCACCAGGTCGAGGAACTCGTCGCCGTCGCGCACCGTGGCGAGATCGCTGGCTTCGATGGTGTAGCCGAAAGTGTCGGCGAGCTGCTGGTAGCGCGGCAGCCGGTCCTTGAGCAGCGCCTCGAACCCCCAGGCGCCGAATGCGTCGGGATCGACGTCGGCGTCGTCCTTCACCTTGTTCAGCCGCTTGAACTCCTGCCACTTCTCGATGAGGAAATGCGGCTGGTAGTACATCGGCTTGGGGCTGTGCCGGAAGCGCTCGATCAGCTTGTGCGCGTCGTCCTCTGTGCCGCGGATGTAGAGCAGCAGGGTGCTCGCGGTCAGCGCCTTGATCACCGGATCGTCGGCATCGGACGGGTCGACCACCTCGATCAGCGAGCCGCCGGTGTCAGCGATGAAGTTCGCATAACCATAGAGCTTGTCGGCGCGTTCGATGAAGTAGGGCACGTCGGTGAGCGCGGCGATCTCGGCGACGCGATGCTGCTCCTGGCGCCGCTGATATTCGCTCAGCGTCAGCCCGCCGCGGCGAGTGTCGCCCGGCCGCCCCAGATAGGTGGAGAGGGGGTCGAGGTTGGCGAAGGTGATGTTGCTGTCGATCTTGATCGAGTCGGTCCTGAGCAACTCGCGCAGGAACGGCACCTTCATGGCCTCGGCCTTGAAGTTGTCGACGATGAACTCGCCCATGTAGCGCGTGCCGATGCGGTAGTCGGCGGAGTAATGGAACCACTGGTGCTTGCGCAGCAGCGCCGCCAGCCAGGTCTTGCCGACGCCGGCCATGCCGAACACCGTCACGGCGTGACGCGGCGCGCTCAGGAAATCCTCGGCGGAATTGAACAGCATAAGGGCGGGTCCGGTTCGGCGTGATCGATTTAGACGATGCGCGCGGCAGCGACAAGGGCAGGAGGAGGCCCCCGGCGCCATCTGGCAGTGCGAGGAAACCGGCAGTGAAACACTCCCGCCCTCGGACCCAGGCGATCATGCCACGGTCTTGTCACAAGCAGCCGCCGCCGAAAGCGCCGTGCTGGAGATGGCCTCGTTCAGCTGGTCATCCGGATGGCCTACCGCTGCGCCTTGGGCTGCAGCTCACGCAGGAAAGGGATCGAGTCGAACTGGTCAGGCTGGACATGGTCCCACGAAATGCCCTTGGGGCGGGGATGCGCGCTGGCGGTGACGATCAGTTCGGTCTCGGTTGCGACGTAGTCCATCCAGCAGTCGAAATCCATCATGACGATGTCCCCGTCCGGCACGACCTGGCTCGAATGCACACTGGTGACGAGCGGCGTGTCGGGCCGGATGCGACCCAGTTCGTTCAGCACCCCGGCTTCCAGGTCTGCAAATCCGCCGCCTTTACCGGTTCTCGCGCCCTGCCGGGTCACGGCCACCGAGCCGAACACGCAGAAGTCGAGTTCGGGAATGTCGGTAAACTCGATCCGCTCGCCGTAATGCATGTAGCCCTGGTGGCTCGCCGCCAGCTCGAACGAGATACCCTTGTCCTTGAGCTGGTCGGGATCGATCCGGACATAGGGCGCCTTCTGCACCAGTTCCGGAACCGGGCAATAGAGCGTCTTGCCCTCATACAGGGCGCGTAGCCGCAGCGAGTATTGCGCTGAATCGGGGTTGACCTTCACGGCTTTGGCCGTCCGCCAGGCCGGGATCTGCACCATGTGCCAGGCGGCCACGTCCGCGCCGGTAAAGTTGGGGATGTGGCTGCGCGCCGGGCCGATCGCCACCCCGTCGGCAACGAGTTGATCCCAGATGGCGTTGCGCAGCTCGTCCTTGGCAGGGTTGCGGCCTGCCCAACGACCACGGTCAGTCATGACGATCTCCATCAATCTCTTGGAATCAAAGGCGGGTGCCGGTCGCCGCGTCGAACAACACGGGCGCCTGCTGCGGCGGGAAAAGCAGAATGTCGGGGCCGGTAACGGCCTCTGTGGCGGCGAGGCGAACCGTGATCCGCGTGCCGCCGGTTTCGGCATGGACCAGGCGATCGCCACCGTTGAATTCGACGGCGGCGACCCGGGCCGGCAGGCCACCTTCACCGGTCGCGCCGATAGTGAGGCTCTCCGGCCGCAAGGCGATCAGGCAGGCTCGGCCGGCCGCTGCGCCGTTGGCTTTCGGGGCGAGAGGTGCCGCGGGCTGCCAGAGCTGGCCATCGGCCAGGGTCCAGCTGTCCGGCCCGTTTGCCGTGAGGGGCAAGAGGTTCGCCGGCGGGCTACCGACGAAGCCGGCGATGAATGCCGTCGCGGGGGCGGCATAGAGGGCTTCGGGGGCTTCGAACTGCAGGATCCGGCCACCCTGCATCACCGCGATGCGATCCGAGGTGGCCAGAGCCTCGGCTTGATCATGGGTGACCATGATCGTGGTGATGCCGGTCCGGTCATGCAGTTCGCGCAGTTCGAGGCGCACCTTGTGGCGCAGCACCGCATCGAGGTTGGACAGCGGCTCATCCATCAGCAGCAGCCGGGGCCGGATCGCGATGGCCCGGGCGATGGCTACACGCTGCTGCTGGCCACCGGACAGCTCGCCGGGGCGCCGGCTTAGCGACGGATCGAGCCCGACCATCTCGAGCGATTCATCGACGCGCTCTTCGGCCTCGGCGCGCCCCATGCCCAGCATGTCGAGGCCGAAGCGCACATTCTGGCGAATGCTGAGATGGGGAAACAGAGCGTAGTTCTGGAATACCAGCCCGATGTTGCGTCGCCAGGGCGGCAGATTGGTGATGTCCGCGCCGTCGAGCTGGATCTGCCCACGGTCGGGCTCCAGCAGGCCGGCAAGGATCTGCAGCAGGGTCGACTTGCCGCAGCCGCTCGGTCCAAGCAGGGAAACGAACTCGCCCTGTTCGACGGCGAGGTCGATATCGTGCAGCGCCAATGCCCCCTTGTAGCTCTTTTGCACGGAGCGGATGCGCAGATAGGAAGAGCCGGTCATCAGAGACGCCTCGAAAGCTGAAAGAGGCGTTGTCCGAGGACGATCACCAAAATCGTGAAGGCGACGATCATGGCGCCGATGGCGATGGTCGTCGGGTCGATCCCCTCGGTGCGAAGCCGGGAGAACGTGCGGACAGGGAAGGTGATCCAGCCGGCGCCGGCGATCAGCGTCGTGACCACGACGTCATTGAACGAGACGAGAAAGGCGATGGCCGTGCTGGACAGCAGACCCGGTCGAGCCAGCGGCAGAGTGATGCGACGAACCACCTGCCACGGTGATGCGCCCAGGCTTTTGGCGGCGGCCTCGAGGTTGGGATCGATCTCGTCGAACGTGGCGATCATAATGCGTGCCGCAAACGGCATGGTGATGGTGACGTGGGCGAGGATCAGGCCCGGCAGCGTGCCGTTGATGCCCAGTTGCGCATAGATCGAGAGCAGGGCGATGGCCCAGACCACCAGCGGCAGGGTCAGCGGCGCCAGCAGCAGTACCTCCATGGCCAGCCGGTAGGATGGCTTGCCACGCACCAGCCCGAAGGCGGCAAGACTGGCCAACCCCACCGCGATCACGGTGGAGAGGAGGCCCAGCACCGTGCTGATCCACAGACTGCTGCGATATTCGGAATGGTTGAGCGCCGTTTCGAACCAGCGCAGCGACAGGCCCCGTGGCGGAAAACGGAAGACGTTGCCGCTGTCGAAGGCCGACAGGATCAGCACCAGAATCGGCGCCAGGAGGAAGAGCAGGATGGCGAGGACGGTGCCGAGCAGCATTGCCTTACCGAAACGCGAGGTCATGTGCGTCTCCCCAACCCGCGGGAAACCAGTGCGCCCAGCAGCCCTGCTAATGCCAGGAACAGCAGCATGACCATGCCCAGCGCCGACGCGAACGGCCAATCCAGCACCATGGCGGCCTGCTGATAGGCCAGCGAGGCAAAGGTCACGACCTTGCCCTGACCCAGAATTTGCGGGGTAACGAAGGCGGTGAGCGATGCGCAGAACACCAGCAGGCTGCCCGCGACGATGCCCGGCAGCATCAGCGGCAGCAGCACGCGGCGCCACACCACGAGGCGAGTGGCGCCCAACGACATGGCCGCCTTCTCGTAGTCGTGCGGAATGCGCTCGATGGTGCTGATCAGGGGCAGGATCATCAGCGGCAGGAAGGCCTGCACCAGGCCGATGCTGACCCCGGCGATATTGCCGAGCAGCGGCAGGCTGGTCTTGATCAGGCCCATGGATTTGAGTGCGCCGTTGATGAAGCCCAGCGGGCTCAGCAGATTGACCAGGCCTAGGGTCGGCAGCAGCGCACCGCAGACCAGCGGCAGGATGCAAAGCCCGATGAGCAGGCCTTTCGACCGTTTGGCGTGGAGCACGATCCAGCGCGCCAGGGGCAGGGCGAGAACGAGGCAGATCAGCGTCACCAGCCCGCTCAGCCACAGGGTGGTCCACAGGCCGCCCAGGTAATAGCCGTCGCCGATGATGCGAGCGTAGTTGGCCAGCGTGAAGGTGGGGTCGATGCCGACAGAGCCAGGCACCTGGCTCCAGAAGCTGAGCACCACCAGAAACACGAACGGCAGGACGAAGACACCGAACATCAGGATGGCCGCTGGTGCAACGAGCAGCGCCGTTGCGGTCGGCTTGATGTCCGGTGTCTGTTTCAATGGACGAGATCCTTAGTTCAGGCCGGAGCGATTACTGACCAAGGATTTGCTTGTTCCAGCGATCGGTCCAATCGGAACGCTGCTCGATGATGTAGGACCAATCCAGCTGAAGCAGGCTTTTCACTTCTTCCGGGGTATTGATCACGCGAGCGGCTTCTTCTTCGGTCAGTTCCACCTTGGAGTTGGTGGGGCCGAAATTGAGTTCCTTCGCATAGGCCGTCTGGGTTTCGACGCTGAGCGCAAGGTCGATAAACATCTTGGCCAGTTCAGGCTCAGGGCTGTTGGCGACCTGGCAGACCATGTCGCGCACCAGCACCGGTCCGGGGTCCTTGGGGAACACGAAACCAATGCCTTCATAGTTGCCCAGGTTCGACAGGACGTAGCCCGATATCATCGGCGCTGCGGCGATCTCGCCGGCATCCATGAGGGTGAAGACTTCGTCGAGGCTGCTATAGCTGAGCACCGGCGCACCCAGTTCCGCCAGCTTGGCGAAAGCGGCGTCCGGATCGTGTTCGTCGACGCCGGCGATACGGGCGGCGACGGCCAGCATGCCGTCACCTTCCGAGCTCGGATATGGAGCATAGGCCATCTTGCCCTTGAACTCGGCCTTCCACAGGTCGGCCCATTCTGGTGCTTCGGGGAACAGGGCTTTGCTGTAGGCGATGCCCAGGCCAACCAGGCTCATGGCATAGCAACCATCGTTCATGCCGGCCCAGACGTCGGCAGCCGTCGGCACCAGAGCGGCATCGGGGGCGACAACCAGCCCCTCCTTGAGGGCGGCGGGCGCCTCGTAGATGTTCTGGAAGGTCACATCCATGGTGGGATTGTTGCGCTCGGCAACCATCTTGGACATGCGGTCACCGCTGCCGCCGAGCAGGAACTCGACCTTGGCGCCGGTCTTGGCCTCGAGGGGACCGGCGACATGCTCGCGAAGCAGCCGTTCGATATCGCCGCCCCAGGTGCCGACGACGAGAGTGTGACCCGAGTAATCCTGCGCAAGGGCGGGCAGGCACGGGAAAAGGCTCACCGCGGTCAAGGCCGCGTAACAAGCAATGCGTTTCATGGATTCCCTGCTGTGTTGATGTTCCCGTGCCCACTCGCAAAGGCACGTCGCGAGGAGACTAGGCATGGTGCAAACTGAGGGACAGGTGCCCATCCCGTATAGGCGTCATAACCGCGCCCTTATGAGGCAGTGGCGGGAACCGCCAGCACGTCCCGCTCTCGGACCAGCCGGCGGATGGTCTCGCGCAGCCAGCGATGATAGCGGCTGGATTGCGACCTCTCGTGCCAGAGCAGGTAGAAGGCCATGACCTTGAGTTCGTCCGGCATCAGCAGAAGCTTGAGCTTGCCGCCACGCGTCGCGTGCTCTGCATAGCGGCGCCCCACCGTGAACGCGTGGTGCGTTCCGGGCAATAGTTGCGGAATTATCGAATAGTCGGGCACCGACACCACGACGCGCCGCTCAAGCCCCAACCGCATCAGCATGCCCTCGATCGGACGGATGGAGAGATCCTGAGGGGCCGAGGGGGAGATGTGGCTCAACCTCACATAATCCTCGAGCGTCAGCTGCGTGCCGGCGGGCAGGGGGTGGGACGCACAGACGAGGCAGGCGAGTTCCGAGTTCGCGAGCGGCATGTGCTTCAGATGCGGTGGCGGCACCGGCCAGTTGCCGACGATCGCATCGAGACCACCTGTCTCGCGCTCTGTCTCTTCGCCGCTTTGCATCGTCGGCACGAACAGCTCCAACCGGCAGCGCGGCGCAACCTTGTGCAACTCGGCGATGAGGTGGGGCACAAGGAAGAACTCGAAGGACGTGGCGGCGGCTATTCGAATGGTCCGCTCGGACGTGGCCGGATCAAATGTCTCGTCGGACTCGAGCAAATCGACGAAGCGATTCATGAGCTCCTCGACCTGCGTCGAGACCAGCATGCCCTTGTCGGTGAGCAGCATCCTCTGCCCCGAGCGCACCAGGAGCGGGTCACCGAAAATGTCGCGCAGGCGGCGGAGGATGGCGCTGACCGATGGCTGGCTCTGACCAAGCTGCGCCGCCACCCCCGAAACACTGCGTTCGGCGAGCAGACGACGCAGAATGTCGAGCTCGCGCAGGCTCAGGCCAAAGAAGTTGGAGCGGCTATTCATCGTCACTGCGAGCCACCGCCACCTCGGCGCGACCGGAGCTGGCGCTTTCCCGGCCGACCGGCGACGAAACGCCCACCAGACGGGGTCTGATTGAAACTTTCCTGCATAGCCGCATGATGGCGGCAAAGTGCAAGCTGGTACAGGCCGACCTTCGTGGCCCCAGGATCCTGAACTGGCGCCATCTCGGCGAGCTTGCGTCGGCGAGGTACCAGCCGGTTCCTTCGGACGATCACTCGCATCCCGGCAATAGTTGCCGCCCGGGCCGGACTCTTTTGCCCCTTTGTCGCCACATCCGTTACGGCCAAGGAAAATAATCGAGCAATTTCAAGGATCAACCGATCTGGCATCGACCTTGCATTGCTTCGGCCGAACCCGCGTGTCCGCACGCCAAATGGGGGTATGGAGCAAACTATGGGCATCTACGGCGCTCTTTCGACCGCAGTCACCGGGCTACGCGCCCAATCCTTCGCGCTCGAGAATATCTCGGGCAACATCGCCAACAGCCAGACCACCGGCTTCAAGCGCATCGACACCGATTTCGTCGACCTGATCCCCGACGCCCCGCAGAAGCGCCAGACGGCGGGCTCGGTGCTGGCGCAGTCGCGCTCCACCAACAGCCTGCAGGGCGACGTCAAGGGCACCTCGACCGCCACCAACATGGCCATCAACGGCAACGGCTTCTTCATCGTCGAGCCGCCGATCGGGCAGGCCGACGGGGACACGCTGTTCTCGGGCGCCAGCTACTACACTCGTCGTGGCGACTTCGAACTCGACAAGAACGGCTACCTGGTCAACGGCGCGGGCTACTACCTGAAGGGCCTGCCGATCGATCCAGTTACGCAGAACATTTCCGGCTCGGTGCCGCAGGTGCTGCGGGTCTCGAACTCGTTCCTGCCGGCGGCGCAGACGACGCGCGTCAACTACGAACTCAACCTGCCGCAGTTGCCCAAGACCGCGGCCTACCAGGCGTCCAAGGCGCCGGGTAGCGAGCTGCTGAGGGCGCAGGACTTCCTGTCGCTGACCCCGGACACCCCGGCAACCCTCTCGGGCGCCACCACCACGGGCACGGCCCTGCCTTCGACCATTGCGGCGGCGGGCGACTCGCTCAGCGTGTCGGTGAATGGCGGCCCCGCCACGGTGATCAACTTCATCAGCGGCGGCGGCAGCTCCGGCAACGATATCGACATCACTGCCTATGCCGATGTCGACGCGATGCTGACGGCGATCCAGGGCCTGCTGCCGGGCGGCGTGACGCTGGCCCGCAACCCGGCGGGCGCGATCACCGTGACGGCGGCAAATGCCAGCGACACCGTCACCGTCACCGACAACACCACCGGCACCTCGACCACCGGTTTCAACCTCGCCGACGGGACCATCAGCCCGACCGTTTCGCCGGCGACGGCACTGGCGGCGCGCGTCAACACGGTCAGCGCGGCGGATGCCGACAAGTTCGTGGCGCAGTCGATCTCCGGCGGCGCGATCACCGTCTATGCCGGCAACGGCGCTCCGGCCAACGTGCAGATGCGCTGGGCCAAGGTGAACTCGACCGCCAATGGCGGCGCCGAGCGGTGGAACATGTTCATCCTCACCAATTCCGAGGCGACCGGCACCGGCACGGCATGGACCCGCGTCGGCGGCGACTACACGTTCGGCGCTGACGGCTCGCCCAGCCCGTCGGTGGAATACACCGACCTGCCGGGCCTCACCGTCAACGGCGTCACCGTCGGCAACGTGCGGCTGCAGCATGGCGCCAACGGGCTCACCCAGTTCGCCGATCCGAACGGGACGGCGGAAGTGACGACGCTGAACCAGAACGGTTATGCCGCAGGCGAATACGTCTCGGTCGCGGTCAACGACAATGGTCGCGTGGTGGTGTCCTACAACAACGGCCAGCAACTCGAAGTGGCGCAGGTGGTGACCGCCAACTTCAATGCCGCCAACGCGCTCAAGCGGATGGATGGCGGCGTGTTCGCGGCGACCTCGGAATCGGGCGAACCGCTGCTCGACAATGGGGGCGTCATTGGCTCCTCGCTCGAAGCGTCCAACACCGACATCTCCGAGGAGTTCACCAAACTGATCATCACCCAGCAAGCCTATGCCGCCGGCACCCGGATCGTCTCGACGGCCGACCAGATGCTGCAGGAAGCGCTGAACATGGTCCGCTGACCGTGGGGGTGATGCATGGGGGCGTCGCGGCCTGGCCGCGGCGACCCGGGTCGAGGCTGGAGTAAGACGGAATGGGGCTTTCGGTTACCCTGAGCAACGCGCTGAGCGGTATGCGCGTCGGGCAGAACGCGCTCGACACGCTGTCCAACAACGTCGCCAATGCCGGTACCCCCGGCTATCATCGGCGGTCGGTCAGCGTCATCGACTCGGTGGGGGTCAACTCCACCTATGCCCGCGAGGGCCAGCTGACCCGCACCTTCAACCAGAGCCTGCAGCAGCACTATACGCGGGCGACGGCGGAGTCGGGGTTCTCCAGCGTCAAGGCGAGCTTCCTCGACCGGGTGCAGACCTTGTTCGGCAAGCCCGGCACGACCGGCTCGATCGACAGCGCCTACAATGGTTTCGAAAGCGCATTGGCTGCGGCTGCGACCAGCCCTGACAGTTACGCCAACCGCGCCGACCTGGTGCAGAAGGCGCAGGCGCTGGCCGGCACGCTCAACCGCATGACGTCGGACATCCAGTCGCTGCGGCAGGAGACCGAGGCGCGCCTTTCAAACAGCGTCGACACCATCAACAACCAGCTGCAATCGCTGGAGAAGGTCAACCTGCGGCTGGCCGACCAGGGCATCGATCCGGGATCGCGCGCCACGCTGATGGACCAGCGCGACCGGCTGGTCGAGAGCCTGTCGCAGCAGATGGACCTGCGCGTAAGCTATCGCAGCGACGGTACGGTATCGCTGATGACCCGCTCAGGGGTGGGCATCCTCGACGTCAAGGCCTCGGTGTTCCAGTACGAAAGCGCCGGCGCGCTGTCGGCAAGCTCCCGCTTCAGCCCGGACGATGCGGTGAGCGGGGTTGGCAAGCTCACCATCATGACCCCGGCCGGACTCGAGATCGACCTGGTGAAGCAGAACGTCCTGAGCTCGGGCGAGTTGGCCGGGTTGATCCAGTTGCGCGACCAGTCGCTGGTGCAGGCACAGGACCAACTGGACGAAATCGCCTCGTCGCTGGCCAAGGCGATGTCGACCAATGTCACGGCGGGCACGCAGGTGACCTCGGGCCCCGCCAATGGCTACGAGGTGGATCTGGCGGATGTCCGCAACGGCAACGAGTTCACCTTCAAGTATCTGCAGGGCGGGGCCGAGAAGACGGTGCGCGTGATGCGCGTCGACGACACCACCAAGCTGCCGCTCGACTATGTCGATGCCAACGGCGCGCGGGTGATCGGGCTCGATTTCTCGAGCGGCGCGCCATCGATCGCCACGCAGCTGCAGGGCAGGCTCGGCACCAGCCTGTCGGTCAGCAGCCCCTCGGGCACAACGTTGCGGATCATGGACGACGGCCTTGCCGGCACGACCGACATGTTGTCGCTTTCGACCCGTACTACGGCCACCGGCGTTCAGAACGGCAGTCTCGGCTTCTCGCTGTTCGTCGATACCAACAATGCCGATTTCACCGACAGCCTCGACGGCGTCGGCCAGAAGCTCGGCTTCGCCGGCCGCATCAGCGTCAACCAGGCGATCGTCAACGACAACAAACTGCTGGTGCAATATACCGGCACCACGCCGCTGGGCGACCAGGACCGGCTCAATCAGATCGTCAGCAATCTCGATAGCATGCGCTTCGCCGGCGCGCAGGGCTCGAGCGGCACCACGGCCAGCTTCCGCCTGGGCGGCACGGTTGCCGACATCATCTCGCAGACGATCAACTTCCAGGGCAACGCCGCGGCCGCCGCGATCTCGGACCGCGATACCCAAGACATGACGCTGGATGCCCTGACGCAGCGGCTCGACAGCGAATACGGCGTCGACGTCGACGAAGAAATGGCACGCCTGATGGAACTGCAGAACGCTTTCGCCGCCAATGCGCGGGTGATGAGCGTGGTGCAGGAACTGATGGACGCCCTGATGCAGCTGTGAAGGAGCCAACGGCATGACCTCAGTGGGCAAGACGATGTTCCCGCTCGCCAACGGCATCAAGAACATCACCGCGATGAAGGCGCGCTATGACCAGCTGCAGACCCAGCTGGCGAGCGGCGAGAAGGCCTCGACCCTCGCCGAGATGGGCTCCGACCGGTATTTCGACCTGGCGCTGCGCCAGCGCATGGCGCGCATGGATGGCTATCAGCAGTCGATCTCGACGGTGAACCTCCGCCTCGAAGTGCTGGATACGGTGATGAGCCGGCTCGACAAGATCGAATCCGACGCGCGCGCCGGCGCGATCTCGGGAGGTGGCGGCACCTCGGGCATCAACTTCCAGACCACCCCGACACTGGCGCAATCGCGCTTCGACGAGGTGTTGACGCTGCTCAACACCGATATCGCCGGCCGTTACATGTTCGGCGGCAACCGCACCGACAGCAAGCCGGTGGCGACGCCGTCGGAACTGATGAACGGCGTCGGCGCTCGGGCAGGGTTCAAGCAGGTGGTCGGCGAACGCAAACTCGCTGATCTGGGCGCAAACCACCTGGGACGGCTCGACGTCACGACCGCGACAGACACGGTGACGCTGGGCGAGCAGAACACCGTATTCGGCATGAAGCTCTCAGGCATCACCACGACCTCGGCAAATATCGCGGTGACGGCGCCCGGCGGCGGCCCACCGCCGGCGCTGACGGTGCAGTTCGGCACCCCGCTTCCGACCGCCGGCGACAAGGTGCAGGTGAGCTTCACCCTGCCGGATGGCACCGAGGAGCAGATCGTTCTGACCGCCACTACGGGTACGCCAGGCGACGGCGAGTTCCAGATCGGCGCCGACGCCGATGCCACCGCTGCAAGCTTCGGCACAGCCCTCACCGGTTCGGTGAAGCACCTGGCCGAGACCAAGATGGTATCGGCCTCGGCCTATGCGGCGGCCGGCAATTTCTTCAACGGCCAGGGCCAGCCGGTGATGCGGGTCGACGGGCCGCCGTTCGACAGCGCCACCGGGCTGATCGCCGGCACCACCGCCAACACGATGCTCTGGTACAACGGCGAGGACAGCGCCGATCCCCGCAACACGGTGACGGCGCGGGTGGGTGAGGGGACCACCGTGGGTTATGGGGTCCAGGCCAACGAGAGCGGCTTTCTCAACCTGATCCAGACGCTGGCGGCGGTGGCCGTGCAGGATTTCCCCGACAGCGACCCGACCTCGGAGGAGCGCTACACCTCGATGATGTCGCGCAACGCCTCGCGGCTGGCCGACACCAAGGACAATCAGCCGGGCTCGCTGGCCGCCATTACGGTCGAGCTGGGGCTAGCGCAGAGCACCACCGGTTCGATCGCCGAGCGGCACACGGCGCATTCGGCTCAGCTGGGCAACATGCTGGAGCAGATCGAGGCAGCGCCCACGGAGACCATCGCCATGGAGATCCTGGCGCTGAAGACCCGACTCGAAGCCAGCTACCAGACAACGGCGCTGCTGAGCCAGCTGTCGCTCGTCAACTACATGAGATAGCCGCCGTATCCATATGGCCAGAAGATGCAAAAGCCCGCGAAGTGCGGGCTTTTCGTTTTCCGGTCCGGAGGAACGGCTCAGCTCTGGCCGGCGCGCAGTCCGGCGGCGATCTCGCGGTTGATGTTGATCAGCACGGTGAGCTTGTTGGCCGAAGGCTCGGCCTGGATGGTCATGGTCTGCTTCATGACGAACAGGGCGAGATTGGCGATGTTCTCGCGCAGCGACTTGGGCAGCTGGCTTTCCTCGCCGGTGACCGAGCCAAGGAACACCGTCCACAGCTTGCGATTGAACATCAGGGCGGCGGTCAACTCGTGCCGCTCGTTCTCCCAGTCGTCACGCACACGCTGCATCTGGCCGGCAGCTCGGGAGAGGAGGTTGGCCTCGAGGAGACGAGGATTGACCGTCTGCCTGCCTACCTGCTGGTAGGCGAGCGCCGCACTATTCTGCATTGCCGAGGAGTTCCTGTTCGTACTGGATCAGCTTTTTCGCAGCCTTGAGCGCTTTGTACAGGGAGCCGGTTAATATCTCGTTATTGATTTCGTCAACAATGCGGATGGTTGATGGCGCTGCGGTGATGATGTCGTTGACCAGATGAAAGTAGTCCTGAGTCAGTCGTTCGACGTTTTCATGGATGTACATCAGTTGGACGGCCAAGTAGATGCGCTTGGCGGGACTGTCGGCGGTTTCGAAAGTCAGGATGTCCTTTTCCCGCAGGATTGGCGCCTTGCCATCGATGAACAGGCGGGTGCGCTGATCCGAATTGGTGATGACACAGTTGCCGACGATCAGGCGCTCGCCCGGCTTCAACTCGACCTTTAGCGACATGTCGGTGGCTCGATTCCATGATTCCGTGAAGCCAGCATACTGCATGCCGCACCTCACCAAAACGCTACCGGGCGAGGGCGGAGGCGAGGATGGCGCAGGCGCCACGGAGGATCGCCGGCGGTGCGACAAGTGCAGCCGCCGGAGTGTCGATCAGAACAGGCGCAGCACCGCCTGGTCGGCCTGCGATGCCATCGACAGGGCTGTGGAGCTCAACTGCTGGCGGGTCTGCAGGGCGAGAAGGTTGGCGGCTTCCTGATTGGCGTCGGCAAGTGTCAGGTTGGCCGCGCCGGTCTCCAGCGTGTTGATCATCGACTTGGTGAAGTCGTTGCGGTTCTCGACGATCGAGAGGTTCGAGCCGAAGGCCGAGGCCTGCGAGCGGAGCTTGCCGAGCGCTTCGCCGAGCTTGCCGAGACGGGCATCGAGCGCGGCGTCGCTGTCGAAATCGGCGAATACGGCCGAGGCGATATCCAACGTGGCGTTGTTGATGGAGGTGGGATCGCCGTCGGCATCCCTGGCCTGGATGTCGATGGTCGAGGTGCCGGTCTCGTTGAAGGTCAGCTTCAGGTTGTCGCCGCGTAAGAGGTTGATTCCGTTGAAGGAAGCGTCATCGGCGAGCTTGTCGAGCTGGTCGCGCAACTCGTTGAACTGCTTGACCAGGTTCTTGCGCACTTCGTTGCCGCCGATATCGGCGGTGCCGGAAGTACCGTCGATCTCGCCGTCGGAGCCGACACCGTGGACGGTGAGTTCCTCGGTCGAGAGATTTTCGATGCGGAGCTTGCCGTTGTCGTTCGAGGCGCGGATCCTGTCCTTGAGGCCCGAGTTGCTGTTTATCGACTGGACGAGTTGGTCGACCGGATAGCTTCCCGCGGTGGCGCCTGCGGTTTGCGTGCCCGAGGTGCCGAAGATTGCTGCCGCTCCGGCGCCGCCGACTGTTACGGTGTTCGAGCCGTCGGCCGCGCCCTGGAGGTCCATGCGGTTGCCCGAGCCGCCGACGGTGATGCCCGTTACACCCTGCGCGCTGAGTTCGGATTGGATGTAGCTGCGGGCCTGTCCGATCGTCGCCGCGTTGGCAGATGTCAGATTGATGCTGGCCGTGGTCGTGCCGTTGCTGATGGTGATCGGCGCCGACGGGTTGCCCGCGACCGGTGCCATGCCGAAGGTGCTGTTGATGGATCCGCCGCCGTCGACGTCGCCGTTGACCGCTCCGATCGTCAGCTTGCTGCCCGGACCAGCGGTTGTGGCGATGATGATGTTGGTGCCGTCATTGGTCACGGAGGTCGCGTAACCATCGGCCAGCAAAGTCCCGTGCAGGATGTCGGTAAACTCATCGATATCGTCGATGGTGTTGTCTCCGTTGCCATAGCCCGGAAGGTTCGCCAAGCTGATGCTGACGTTCCAGGAAACCGCAAAGGGGCCCGTCTGGTCGAGTTGGAAGGTGATCTCGTCGGACGCGCCGAAGGTGGTGCCGCCCGAGGGCGCATAGGCGAAGGATACCGAGCCGTCGCCTGGAGCGGTAAAATCGGCGCTGGCGGCGAACGTCGACTGCACCGCAGCGGCGCTGCCCAGCGATACACCGACGGCGGCGCCGCCAACGGCGCCACCGGTAAACTCGAGCAGGCCGGTGCGGGCAGGGTCCAAGGTAAAAGACTGGGTCTTGAACGACTTGTCCTGCCGCGCCTGGCGGAGCGTCGACTGCATCGACTCGACCGTTTTGGTAATCGCGCTCAGGCCGTTATCCGCAGCTTCGATGGTCTTGATGCCGTTCGACATCGAGTCGAGCAGGTTCGACATGTCGCCGGCGCGGCTGTTGAGCGAAGCGGCGGTGAAGAAGTTGGTGGGGTTGTCGAGCGCCGAGTTGACCTTGAGGCCGGTGGCGAGGCGCTGCTGGGTCTTGGCCATCGAAGCGGCCGTCGACTGGAGCGCAAGCAGGTTCGAGCGAACCGCCTTGGAGAGGTTTACGTCAGCCACGTCACAAACCTTCTGGTCTGTCTAAATGCCCGCATCCTGGGGCCCGGCTAGTCACTGTGCTTCATCTATCGCGTCCCAATCGGAAACGAGGGGTTAAACGACGGACGAAAACAGTCCAGCGCAAAGAAAAAGGCGGGCCGGAGCCCGCCTTCGTCTTGTCTTGGGTCGGACGTCTCAGAACAGGCGCAGCACGGCCTGGTCGGCCTGCGAGGCCATCGACAGAGCCGTCGAAGACAGCTGCTGGCGGGTCTGCAGGGCGAGAAGGTTCGCCGCTTCCTCGTTGGTGTCGGCAAGCGTCAGGTTCGCCGCACCGGTTTCGAGGGTGTTGATCATGTTCTTGGTGAAGTCCTGGCGGTTCTGCACGATCGACAGGTTCGAGCCGAAGGCCGAAGACTGCGAACGCAGGGTGCCCAGGGCGTCGCCCAGCGTGCTCAACTTGGCGTCGATCGATGCGTCGCTGTCGAGATCCTTGTCGGCAACGGTGGTGATGCCGAGCGACGTATTGTTGATCGAGGTCGCGTCGCCATCGGAATCCTTGGCCTGGATGTCGATGGTCGAAGTGCCCGTCTCGTTGAACGTCAGCTTGAGCTTGTCGCCACGGAGCAGGTTGATGCCGTTGAAGGAGGCATCATCGGCCAGCTTGTCGAGCTGGTCGCGCAGTTCGTTGAACTGCTTGGCCAGGTTCTTGCGGACCTCGTTGCCGCCGATCGTCGACGTGCCCGAAGTGCCATCGACTTCGCCATCCGAGCCAACACCGTTGACGGTCAGCTCTTCGGTCGAGAGGTTCTCGATGCGGAGCTTGCCGTTGTCGTTGGAGGCGCGGATCTTGTCCTTCAGCGACGAGTTGGAGTTGATCTCGGAAACGAGCGCGTCAACGGTCTTGACCGCACCGGTCACGGCAGCCACGCCGTCGGTCGACGTCGTCGCCACGCCGAGGCTGGTTGCGCCAGCACCCGAACCGGTGAAGTTGACGCCGTCGGCGCGGGTGATGCCGAGCTCGTTGGTGCCCGAGTCGAAGGCGGCGGTGAAGCCGGCCGAAGACAGGGCCGTTTCGAGTTCGGCCTTGGTCGAAGTATTGGTGATCGCGAAGCTCGTGGTGTTGGTCCCCGAGGTCAGCGTGATCGTCTGGCCGGCAAAGGCCTGCAGTGCGGTATCGTCGGCAACAGCCACCGAACCGGCGAGGGTTGCCGGGGTTGCAGCAGACGAGGTCGTGTTCAGGTTGACGCTGACCGGCGAGGTGCCGACGGCGCCGCCTTCGAACGACAGGGTCTTGACCGAAGACGTGCCAATAGCCGTCGCGTCGAGTGCGTAGGACGTGGTCTTGAACGACTTGTCCTGGCGCGCCTGACGGAGCGTCGACTGCATCGATTCGACGGTCTTGGTGATCGACGACAGGCCATTGTCCGCGGCTTCGATGGTCTTGATGCCGTTGGACATGGAGTCGAGCAGGCTCGCCATATCCGAAGCACGAGAATTCAGCGATGCGGCGGTGAAGAAGTTAGTCGGGTTGTCGAGCGCCGAGTTCACCTTGAGACCGGTGGCGAGACGCTCCTGCGTCTTGGCCATGGACGAGGCGGTTGACTGCAGGCTCAGCAGGTTCGAGCGAACTGCCTTTGACAGATTTACATCAGCCATTTTGGAGGCCCTTTCTGGGTCCGTACTCAGTTACTAAGGCCGTCTCTCCTGAGACGTGGCCGGATCATCGTGCCGGACCCGCAAAAGAAGTCTTAAGTTCGTCGCGTGAATTGAAGGCCGCCGATGCCATTGAACGCAAAGTTAACGAGCGGTTTGCTCCATGCTTCGAAGTGATACGGAAGCGCTGCCGGCAAAGAAAAAGGCGGGCCGAGGCCCGCCTTCATCGTCTTCATTAGCGTCGCGCCTAGAACAGGCGGAGCACGGCCTGGTCGGCCTGCGAAGCCATCGACAGGGCCGTCGACGACAGCTGCTGGCGGGTCTGCAGGGCGAGGAGGTTCGCCGCTTCCTCGTTGGTGTCGGCCAAGGTCAGGTTCGCGGCGCCGGTTTCCAGCGTGTTGATCATGTTCTTGGTGAAGTCGGTGCGGTTCTGCACGATCGACAGGTTCGAACCGAACGAGGAGGCCTGCGAGCGGAGCTTGCCCAGTGCCGAGCCGAGGATTTCCAGCTTGGCGTCGAGCTTGGAGTCGGCGTCGAAGTCGGAGTTGACGACGTGCTCGATGCCCAAGGTGGTGTTGTTGATGGCGATCGGGTCGCCATTCTCGTTTTTGGCCTGGATGTCGATGGTCGAGGTGCCGGTCTCGTTGAACGTCAGCTTGAGCTTGTCGCCGCGGAGCAGGTTGATGCCGTTGAACGAAGCATCGTCAGCGAACTTGTCGAGCTGGTCGCGCAGTTCATTGAACTGGGTGACGAGGTTCTTGCGGACAGTGTTGCCACCGATATCGCCGGTGCCCGTGCCGCCGTCGACCTGACCGCTCGAGCTGATGCCGTTGACGGTCAGCTCTTCGGTCGACAGGTTCTCGATGCGCAGCTTGCCGTTGTCGTTCGAGGCACGGATCTTGTCCTTCAGCGAGGTGTTGGAGTTGATCTCCTGCACCAGCGCATCGACCGTCTTGACCGCACCGGTGACCGCGGCCACGCCGTCGGACGAGGTGGCGGCGACGCCCAGGCTGGTCGCCGCGGCGCCCGACCCGGTGAAGTTGGCGCCGTCAGCGCGGGTGATCCCCAACTCATCGGTGCCCGAATCGAAGGCGGCGGTGAAGCCGGCAGCCGACAGCGCGGTCTCGAGCTGAGCCTTGGTCGAGGTGTTGGTGATCGCGAAGCTCGTGGTGTTGGTCCCCGAGGTCAGCGTGATCGTCTGGCCGGCGAACGCTTGCAGCGCGGTATCGTCGGCCACGGCCACCGAGCCGGTGAGGGTCGCGGGTGTTGCAGCGGCAGAGACGGTGTTGAGGTCGACGCTGGTCGGGGTGGTGCCAACCGCGCCACCTTCGAACGAGATCGTCTTTACCGCTGCGGTGCCGATCGCGGCGGCGTCGAGGCTGTAGGACATGGTCTTGAAGGACTTGTCCTGGCGCGCCTGGCGGAGCGCCGACTGCATCGACTCCACGGTCTTGGTGATGGAGGTGAGGCCGTTATCGGCGGCCTCGATGGTCTTGATGCCGTTCGACATCGAGTCCAGCAGGTTTGCCATGTCGGACGCACGACTATTCAGCGACGCGGCAGTGAAGAAGTTGGTCGGGTTGTCGAGCGCCGTGTTCACTTTGAGGCCGGTGGCAAGACGCTCCTGCGTCTTGGCCATGGAGGCCGCGGTGGACTGCAGGCTGAGGAGGTTCGAGCGAACCGCCTTTGACAGGTTAACTTCCGGCATGGGTGGAATCCCTTCTGGCTAGATCAATAATCTCGTCCTGAGATTGGGAGGGATCGTAGCTGCCGCCGGCTTAGGAATGGTTAACGGAATGCTGCCCGGTGCGGTTAATTTTCTGTTCCGCGATCGCTTTTCGTAGGTCGTAAGGCCTTGTGAAGATTAAGGAATATTTCGCTCCGGCAAGTTCTGCCGGGCAGCGTGGGATGGTTACGGTATTAGGGAGCCGCGTGCCGCGCGGGGCAGAATCGTGTGCTCAGACCAGCCGGTCGTGCAAGGCGAGCGATCCCTGGGCCGGCAAGTCGGCGCTGCCGAGGCGCAACAGGATTTCTCGATCGCTGGTCGGCTTGGGCGGTAGCTGGCCCGAGAGCAGGGCAGCGGCAAAGGCGGAGCCCGGCGGCGGCGGAGGAGTGGGCAGGGGCGGCAGCAACTGTGGCTGGCCCGGGCGCGGAGGAGGGGGCGGCGGTGCGTCGGCCTGGTCCGAGCCGGCGCGGGAATCGCCAAGCAGCGTCCGCGAACGGTAATCCGCAACGGCTCCCAGTCCCGTGTTGATCGGTTCGGGCGCTATTCTGGCGCTCATGACCGGCAATCCCAATTGTCAATCAATCGGAATAGTGCCGGCCGAGGCTTGCAGGCAGCTTTCGCCGGCCGTGGCAATTTGCCGAAAACTGTAGGGATGCGAAGCGCCTCTCCGTTCGGCGAGCGGCGAGCCGCTCCGGCCGGCGGGGCTAGAGGGCGCGGTTGATCGATACGCCGCTGGCGATCTGTGGCGGTTGCCCGGCGAGCTCTCCAGTGGCGCCGTAGGTCCGGGGGCGGGCCCTGGCGCTCATCGCGCGGGCGACATCGGTCAGCAGATCCTCGGTGACCGAGCGGGCGGTAGCAATGACGCGCAGGTTCTCGGCCATCTGCGTTGCAAGTCGATCATGGCCGTTCAGCAGTTGATCGACCAATTCGGGCGCCTCGGCGCGCAATCGCGCCGACTGGCGCTGCACCGATCGGGCAAAGCCCATATAGTCCTGCGCCAGCCGCGTCTTTTCGGCGGTGAGTTCTCCGGCGTCGCGGGCACGGCCGGCGCGGAGCAGGGTAGTCTCCTGGTTCAGCACCACCACCAGGTTCTCCAGCGTCTCCATGGCGAGCCCGCAGAGCTCGGCAGCCGGAAGGGTATCGAGAGCCGCGAGGCGTTCGGCAGCAGCATTCATTATTTCAGCGCTCCGCTGGTTCGTGTGGTCGGAATGGCGTTCTGGGCGGCTTCCTGTGCCGCAATGAGGTCGGGCAGCAGGGCATCGGCGAGGCCGACGCCGCCGGAGCGGGCCAACACGTCCGCCATCTGCTCGGCCTGCATGCCGCGCCAGGTCTCTTCGGCAAAGCCACCGCCCATGGCGCTATGGTCGGTCTTGAGCGAGGAGAACATCTCCTTCATCAAGGTGTTGAGAAAAACACCCTCAAGGTCCTTTGCCTGCTCGCGAAGATGGCCGACCTGTGCGGGCGCAAGGGTGGTCGACCGGCTCTGGCCGGCATAGCCCAGCCCGGCGGGGGAACTCAGCATCACAGCACCTCGATGTCGGCTTGCAAGGCGCCCGAGGCCTTCACCGCCTGCAGGATGGCGATCAGGTCGCGCGGGCTGATGCCGAGCGCATTGAGGCCATCGACCAGTTCCTGCAGGCTCACCGATTCCGGCACCACCGCGAGGTTGCTGTCGGTGGTGTTCACCGAGAGATCGGTGCGCGGCTCGACGGCGGTCTGGCCGAGGCTCAGCGGGTTGGGCTGCACCACCGTGGGGCTCTCGGCGATGGTCACCGTGAGGTTGGACTGGGCCACGGCCACGGTGGAGACGCGCACATCCTTGCCCATGACGATGATGCCGGAGTTCTCGTCGATGACGATCTTGGCCGGCAGGTCGGTCTCGATGACCAGCTGTTCGATGTCGGTGAGCAGGTCGACGATATTGCCGTTGAAGTTGCGGGGCAGGTTGAGCCGGATAGTCGCCGGATCCTCGGGCGTGGCGCAGGGCACGCCGATGAAATCGTTGATCGCGAGCGCGATGCGGCGCGAGGTGGTGAGGTCGGGATTGCGGAGCGCCAGACGCAGCGAGCGCTGCGCGCCGAGCACGAAGCCGATCTCGCGCTCGATCAGCCCGCCCGAGGAAATGCGGCCGGTGGTCGGGACGCCCGAGACGACCGAGGCCGCATCGCCGGCGGCCGAGAAGCCGTTGATGGTCACCGAGCCCTGGGCGATGGCGTAGACCTCGCCGTCGGCGCCGAGCAGCGGCGTCACCAGCAGGGTTCCGCCCTGCAGGCTCTTGGCATCGCCCAAGGAGGCGACGTTGACGTCGAGACGGGAGCCCTGGGTCGAGAAGGCCGGCAGGTTGGCTGTCACCATAACCGCTGCGACATTGCCGGTGCGCATGCTCTCGCCGCGGGTATTAACGCCCAGCCGCTCCAGCATGGCCTGCAGGCTCTGCTTGGTGAAGGGCGAGTTGTTGAGGCCGTCGCCGGTGCCGTTGAGGCCGACCACCAGGCCGTAGCCGACCAGCTGGTTGTCTCGCACGCCCTCGATGTTGACGACGTCCTTGATGCGCGCGGCGGCGGCGAAGCTCACGCCTGGCTGCGGCAGCAGCAGCAAGGCGGTCATCAGACCAAGCAAGGCGCGCTTCAGGTTGAATTTGGCCATCTGGTAGTCCCCGGAAAGCGGCACATCCCCATGCACCGCGATTGCCGGGAGCGTTGCCAGAACCGTGCCAAACTCCACAAATGTTTGATTTTGCTCGATAATGCTCTCGACGGAAGCGTGGCGCCTGGCGTCGATGGGCAAGTCCTGCCGGGCGCATTAACGTTTGCTTAACTGCTGGCGGCAGATTTTGCCGGGCAGCGAGCAGGGCGGGTGAGTCCGGTGCGGATCGAGAACAATGCGCGGGTAGGCAATGTGGCGGGGCGCTCGGCGTCCGGTCGCGGCGCGTCCGGCGTGGCGTTCGAGATCGGGCAGGGACCGCAGGCCCAGGAGGCGCGGCCGACCGCCTCCATTGCCGCAGCCACCTCGCTTGACGCATTGCTGGCGCTGCAGGCCGTCGAGGACCCGCTGCTCAAGCGGCGCAAGATGGTGCGGCGCGGCAACCAGTTGATCGACACGCTGGAGGGGCTGCGCGGCGACCTCCTGGGTGGGCGGATGGCCGAGGGCCGCCTCAACCAGCTCATGGCTGTGTTGAGCCAGGCGCGGGAGCGATCGGAGCCCGGGCTGGACGCATTGCTCGACGAGATCGAGCTCCGGGCACGGGTTGAGCTGGCCAAGCGCGGACTGTTTCCCGCCTGACACAGTTGGCGGCTCTCCGCTCACGGATTGATCACCAAGCTTTTGAAAGCTTGCGAAGCATGCCCCTGCGCCACTATAAGGCCGGCCATTAGGGGCGTTTTGGAATCGAGTCAGAATGTCGACTGAAGTTCTTGAATACCGACCTACTCAGGACGAGCCGTTTATGAACCCGCGCCAGCGGGAGTATTTCCGGCAGAAGCTGGAGCGGTGGAAGGAAGAGATCCTTCGGGAAAGCCGCGAAACGCTCGAGAACCTGCAGGAAGAAAGCCAGAACCATCCGGACATGGCAGACCGCGCATCCTCGGAGAGCGATCGGGCCCTGGAACTGCGCACCCGCGATCGGCAGCGCAAGCTGATTTCGAAGATCGACTCGGCGCTCAAGCGGATCGAAGACGGCACCTACGGCTATTGCGAGGAAACCGGCGACCCGATCGGGATTGCCCGTCTCGACGCCCGGCCGATCGCCACGCTCTCGCTGGAAGCCCAGGAAATGCACGAGCGGCGCGAGAAGGTGTACCGCGACGAATAGGTCGCCGCGGGCGCCGGAAACAAGCTTGAAGGGTCCGCCAGCGCGGGCCCTTTTTCGTTTGGGCGGGTCCGCCGCGCTCGAATCTGAACCGGAGATGAACGCCTGACTCACCCCGGAGTCAGGCACGCGCCGCTAGCCTGAGGTAACTGCGGCATGTCCGCCGCAGATTCCAGCAAGGGCCGCTCAAATGAAATCTCTCCTCGCCATCACCGCGCTCGTCGCCGCTGCGTCATTCACTTCCATGGCGCACGCGCAGGAGGCCATCACGCTGGGCACACCCGGCTATGGCGGTACCGGCTGCCCGGGTGGGAGCGTTTCGGCGACCCTGAGCCCCGACGCCACCTCGCTCAGCCTGCTGTTCGATTCCTACGTGGTCGAAGCGGGCGGCGACACCGGCAAAACTTTCGATCGCAAGGCCTGCAATATCGCCATCCCGGTGCATGTGCCGCAGGGGATGAGCGTCTCGGTGCTGGCGATCGACTATCGCGGCTACAACAACTTCCCGGCCGGCGCCAACTCGCAGTTCAACGTCGAGTACTTCTTCGCCGGCGCGCGCGGCCCGACCTTCAGCAAGACCTTCACCGGTCCCAAGGACGAGGACTACCTGATCCAGAACAAGCTGACGGCCCAGACCACCGTGTGGTCCGGTTGCGGCGCCGACGTGAACCTGCGCACCAATTCGAGCATCCGCGTCGCCACCAAGCAGAACAAGCAGGCGCTGGCGACGGTCGACTCCGAGGATGTGAGCGCGGCCATCGTTTACCAGCTGCAATGGAAGAAGTGCTAAGCACAGCTCCTGCGGAGGGGTGGTGCCCACCCCTCCGATCCTCTGGAGTGACGACATGAGAATCCCGTTCGCCGCCGCCCCGCTGTTGCTTCTGATGTCAGCCGGCGCGCTGGCAGCGGATGGTTGCCCGCCGGGCGAAACCAGCGTCACCGAGAATGGCGACGTGATCAGCGTCATCTTCAACGTCTTCGTTGCGACGCCCGCGGAAAGCGCGACCTGCAATCTGGTGGCGCCGACGCTGCTGCCGCAGGACACCTTCGCGGTCTACAAGGCAGACTACCGTGGCTTCGTCAACGAAGGGGACACAGGAACGCTGGCGGTGAGCCAGGGCGGCGGCGCCGACGTGACCGTCATTCCCGGTTCGGCGGACCCGTTTCTCCATACCGGCTATGTCGGCTCGAACGCCGACGGCGACATCGCCAGCGACATCAGCCTCGCGCTGGAGAGCCTCGATCCGGCGTCGGCAGCCACGCTCGACACTATCGACTACCTGGAGGTCGGCCGCACCACCCTGGCATCGGTCCTAGGCTCCATCGGCGACATCGCGACCGGGCGCACCGGCATCGTCATCCATCTCAATGCGACCGCGGGGCTGCTGGTCGGCGCCGGTCAGCCGATCGAACGCCCGGATAACGTGGCGCTGCTCGGCGCGGTCGGCTCGCATGCCGTCGGGGCCACCGGCCACCTCAACATGGGCGACGGCTTTTCGGTCGATGGCGGCGCGGCGCTGTTCGGACAGTCGGTCGGCGGGTCGAGTGCGGATGGCCTCCTCTTCAGCGGCCGGGCGCAATACCTGCAGCCCGATAGCGGCGGCATCCGCCTGTTCGGCGCCGCGGGCGTCAACGCCGCTCCGGGCATGTCGCTCGGCTTCGCGCGCCACTATGACGACGGCTCGGCCGATGGCGCCACCATCCATTCCAATACCTCGGGCTCGCTGGTCGGGCTCTATCTCGAAGGCGGCGCGCTCTATGCTCCCGACCCGAGCAACCAGATCGCGTTCACCGGCACGCTGTCCCAGAGCTGGCTCAGTGTCGACGGTTACAGCGAGACGTTCAGCGAGGACAACCTGTTTCCCGCCAGGTTCGACGATGCCACCGACAGCTTCACTACGGTGAAGGCCGACGCTGCCTGGACCAGTGCCCTCACATCCGACATCGACCTGACGCTCAATGCCGCGCTCGGCCACACCTTTGCCAATGATGCGGTCGCGGCGGACGTCGCGTTTGTCGGTCCGATCTCCGTCGAGGGGCAGAGCGAGTTGTTTGCGGAATACGGGGCGCGCCTGGGCTGGAACCTGGCGCCCTCGACGACGCTGGGAGTGTTCGCGCAGGGCTCAAGCGGCGCTGTGTCGGGCACGCATGTGCAGGCGGGCACGACGTTCAGCCTGCAGTTTTAGCGCGGCGGGGCCGCGCGCTTGGAGAGCTTGATGAAAACCTGGCTGCTGGCCCTGACCTTGATCGCCCTGAGCCTGCCGGCAACGGCGGCGGCCCCGAAGCTGGGAAAACCCTCCTATGGCGGACCCGGCTGCCCGGCGGGGACCGCCACGGTGGTCGCCGGCAATGACAGCATCAGCATCCGCTTCGATCGCTATCAGGTCGCCGCCGGGGGGGCGAGCGGCAAGGGGTTCGACCGCAAGGCCTGCAGCCTGTCGATCCCGGTGAAGGTGCCGGCGGGCAAGAGCGTCGCGGTGATTGCCGTGACCTTTACCGGCTACAACCGACTGCCGGCAGGGGCGACCTCGCAGTTCAGGGTCGAGCAGTTCCTCGCCGGCGGCAGCGGTCCGGTGTTCAGCCGCAACTTCAAGGGACCGCAGACCGGCCGCTTCAGCGTGTCGAGCGATGCGGCGCTGGTCTGGTCGGCCTGCGGTGGTGGCGTGACGCTGCGGACGAACTCGAGCCTGCTGGTCCGGGCGTCAGGCGGGCAGGCCGCCTCCGCCAGCATCCGGTCGCAGGAGGTCAAGACGGCGATCGTCTACCGGTTGCGCTGGAAGGACTGCTGAACGGCTCAGAGGCGCGGCAATCAGCGGCCGAGCAGCATGGCGAGCCTGGCCGCCACCATCCGGACGACGAAAGTCAGCGGGATTCCGCCGTGGGCGCGCAGATCGGTGGGCAGTGACACGCCAGCGGGCACAAACCTCGTCTGGATGCGCATCTCGAGCGGCGCCGCCGGCGGGACGATGCGATCGCGATAGATCGGCGTCCAATGCAGGATCGGATCCAGGCGCGCGAGCATGGCTGAGTTGCAGCAGCGGGCGACCATGCGCCGGGTGGTTGACGCGGGCTTCAGACTGTACCCCTCGAGCAGCTCGTCGCCCTTGGTGCAGTGCAGCCGGTCGTTGCGGTAGAGTGCATAAGGCGTGCCGGCGCCCGCATCGAGTACCTTGGGTGCGCCGGGCAGGGCCTCGATCATCGCCGAGCCGGCCTGGCAGTCGTCGCAATGGCAGACGACACTGATCAGCGGCGCGCCGCTCAGTTCGAACTCGACCTTACCACAGGCGCAGCGCGCGACGCGCGATAGCGGCTCGCTCATCGTTGCGTGCCATAGGCGGCGAGAAACACCCGCACGCCGGCTTCGGCGTTGCGACGGAGCTCTGCGGGGGAGGGAATGGCGTCGTCGCCGAGCAGCATGGCCCGGTTCAGCGGTGCCGACATGATCAGCCAGTTGAAGTGCTCGGCCGCAACCGCCGGGTCGTCGATCTCGAGCAGCCCGCGCTCGGCAAGGCCGACGAATACCGCCGCAAGCATGTTCATGGCGCGGGCGGGCCCGCGCTCATAGAGCACCCGGGCCAGTTCGGGGAAGCGCGTCACTTCGCCGATCACCAGGCGGCGCAACTGCATGATGCGTGGGGTCAAGACGACGGTGAGCTGCCGCAGGGCATATTCGACCAGGTAGGCCGCGAGATCCTCGCCTTCAGCGAGCTGTGCGACGTCGTTGTGCACCACGTCGCCGGCACCGGTGGTCATGCCGCCGACGATCTCGACGAACAGCGCCTCCTTGCTGGAGAAGTGCTTGTAGACGGTCTGTTTGGAAACCGAGGAGAGGGCGGCGATCTCATCCATGTTGGTTCCGAGGTAGCCACTCCTGAGGAACACCTCGGTAGCAGCATCGAGGATGGCGCGGCGTTTGCGCGCCGAGCGACCATCGCTTTCCACGTCGGTGTGTTCGTTGCCGTCCAGCCCCATCGATCCGCCGCTCCCACAAACGTCCACAGCCCTGATTGACATGACAGTACTGGACAGTCTAGTTTCTTGCAACAGACGGAACTGGACGGTCCAGTTCTATCGTGGCTGGGCCACCCGGGAACCGAAGGGAGAGTTGAAATGCCGAAGCGACGTCTGGCGATGGCAGCTGTGGTGGTCGGGGCGCTTGCCCTGCCGATCCCCGTGGCGCTGGCCGAAGCCGCAACCACACCCGATGCCGAAAACCAGATCGCAGGAGACGTTTCGATGACCAATGCTGCCAAGCCGGCCACCCTCAAGGTTCCAGGCGCGACCCTCTATTACGAAGTGCGGGGCAGCGGACCGACGCTGCTGGTCATCCCCGGCGGCCCGCAGGATGCCGGCGTATTTGCCGAGCTGTCGCAGCTGCTGGCGGACCGCTACAGGGTGGTGACCTATGACCCGCGCGGCAACTCACGCTCGCACTTCGACGGCGAGACAGCGCCCCTGTTGATGGACCAGCAGGCGGACGATGCAGTTGCGCTGATCGAAGCGATCGGCAACGGCCCGGCCTTCGTGTTCGGCACCAGCGGCGGCGCGCAGATCGGGCTCAACCTGGCGGCGCGGCACCCGGAAGCAGTACAGGCGCTGGTGGCGCATGAGCCGCCCTCGATGATGTTGCTGGATGACCCCAGCGAGGCGGTCGCCGCCGACAAGGCACTCTACGACACCTATGTCCGGGATGGCGTCGACGCAGCGATGGGGATGTTCTTCGCGATGAACGGGCTGGACGATGGGGGCGAGGCAGTGGCCGAGGCGCCGCCGGAGTTCGAGATGCCTCCCGAAGAGGCCGAGACCTTCGCCCGGGTCAGCGGCAACTTCGAGTACTGGCTCAAGCACGGCATGATGCCGCTGTCGCTCTACGTGCCCGATGTGGCGACGCTGAAGGCAGGTGCTCCGCGGATCGTAGTGGCCATCGGCGAGGCCTCGGCCGGCCAGCCGATCGAACAGATGAGCCTGGCGCTCAGCAACAAGCTCGGCATCGCGCCGACGAGGTTCCCCGGCGATCATATGGGTTTTGGGCCGCAGGCTGCCGCCTTCGCCGAGGCGCTCGACGCCGCGTTCGCCAACTGACGGAGACACGCCGATGCATATCCAGTTCGCCGAACTGCCGGTGTTCGACCAGGATCGGGCCATTGCCTTCTATGTCGACAAGCTCGGTTGCGAGGTTGCGTCTGACGCGCCGATGGGCGCCGACGGCTGGCGTTGGGTGGAGGTCAGGTTTCCCGGCGCCCGGACTTCGCTGCACTTCCTCCGCCGCCCCGACGACAAGCCATCGCCCGAGCCGGTGCTCGTGTTGGTGGACGCCGACGTCGTGGGCACGATCGAACGACTGCGCGCGAGTGGCGTCGAGATCATCACCGAACCCAGCGAGGCGCCCTGGCAACCCGGGCGGATCGTGGCCGAGTTCCGTGACAGCGAGGGCAACCGAATGGTGATCGGCAGTCATTGAGCCCTTCTCCGGGGGCCACACTTTTGCACTGTCCGTGCCACCGCGCCCCCTCGCCCCTCTGGGGAGAGGGCTGGGGTGAGGGGTGCCAAGCGCGCTGAGGGCTCGGTGTGGGCGTCGTACAATCCGGAGGTGGCAAATAGTGTTGGCTGGTACTTGGTGGACCGGTGCGCTTGGCGCCCCCTCACCCTGACCCTTGCATGTTGATTGCAGCCGACTCTGTACAGAGTAGGCGGTCCCGGTCGGTGGCGACCGGCCGGGACCGGATGGACGGGACCGTCTGACCCTTGGTTTGAGCCGCGGGAGAGCTTGGTCCGTTTGTCCGTGTCGCTGGTCCTGAACAGATGATGGGGAGCAAGTCCCGCATGCAAGGCAAGGTTGAGTCCACAATCAGCGCGCTGGCAGTTTATGCCGGGATCGACGTGAGTAAAGACTGGCTGGATGTCTATCTGCATCCTGGCGGTCAGAGTTGGCGGGTGGCCAACACCCCGCTCGGGTTACGCCGACTGCGGCGGCACTTGGACGAGCTGGGGCTGCAGCTTGAGCGCGTGGTTCTGGAAGCCACCGGCAAGTATCACCGGCTGGCGTTCCGGACACTGAGTGCCTGGGGCTATGGGGTGGTGGTGATCAACCCGCTGCGGGCACGGCTGTTCGCCGAGGCGTGTGGGGTCTTGGCCAAGACCGATCGGATCGATGCGCGACTGTTGGCAGTCATGGGCCACAGCCTTGCTCCTCAGCCCAACCAGCCGGTGCCCCAGCAGCTCGAGCAGTTGCAGGAACTGGTGAATGCTTACACTGCCGCCCGCACCGAGGCGATCGCACTGGGCAACCGGCTGGAGCAGGCCACGGTGTCGTTCCTCAAGACCGAACTGAGGGGCCGCCTGACCAGCCTCAAGGGCCATGTGCAGCGCCTCGAGGCCAAGATCGAGCAACTGATCAAGGCCGATCCCGGGCTGGCCGGCCGTTATGCCATCCTGCTGTCCATCCCCGGCATCGGCGCCATCACTGCTGCCGCGCTGCTGGCCGGACTGAGCGAACTGGGCCGGTGTTCGGCCAAGGCCGCTGCCCTGCTTGCTGGCTTGGCACCCATTGCCGACGATAGCGGTCGCAGGCTGGGGCAACGCCACATCCGCGGTGGTCGAATGCAGGTACGCAACGCCCTCTACATGGCCGCCCTCAGCGCCGCCCGTTACAATCCAGATCTCAAGGCCGTCTACCAGCGCCTGCGCAACGCCGGCAAACCGCCCAAGGTCGCCCTCACAGCGGTGATGCGAAAGCTTGTCGTGCTCGCAAACACCCTGCTCACCCAGAACCGTCGCTGGGAGCCCAACCAACCCGAAACTGCTTGACCGCAAACACAGATGCTCTCCCCAGAGGGGCGAGGGGACGCACTTTGCGCGGGCGGTGCGCCATCGCACTTCTTCCTCGTCGGGTGGTCAGTTCCTAGGCCGCCTCGCGGTTGTCGTCGAAGGCGCCGACTGCCTCCTTTGCGCCCTTGTCGTTGCCGCTGTCATGACAGATATGATACTCTGTATTGACAGGAGTGTCGTGATGAACCTGCAAATTCGAGATCCGCGCGCACATCGGTTGGCTCGCCAATTGGCGGACAGGCGGCGCGTCTCGCTGACCGAGGCGGTTATCGACGCGCTCGAGGCGCAACTGAAAGTCGAACAGTCTCGCATCCCCTTGGAGGAGCGCGTCAAAGACATTGCCGGCCGGCTGAGAGCGAAGGGCAAGTTCAGTGGACGTGATATGAGCAAGGATGAGATCGACGAGATGTGGGGTCACTCCTGATGTTCGTCGACACCTCGGTGCTGGTGGCGCTGCTTTCTGAGGAAGACGATGCAGGCGAGTGGGCCAGGCGGCTTGAGCAGGAGCGGGTTCTCATCACCAGCGCCCTGGTTGTACTGGAGGCCGCTATGCGGCTTTCAACCAAGCTGGGTGTCGATCCGATAGACGCTGAGACCTCGATCAACGAGCTGTTGCGCCACTCCGGAATCAATGTGGTCGCCATTGATGCCGATGACGGACATCGGGCGGTGCGGGCATTCGCGGAATACGGCAAAGGCAGAGGACATCCTGCGCAGCTTAACCTCGCAGACTGCTTGTCCTACGCTTGTGCAAAGAACCGAAAGGTCCCGCTGCTCTATAAGGGCAACGACTTTGCGCGGACGGATATCGAGTAGCCTCTTGAGACCGCCGCTTGTTCGGAGTCGTCCAGAAAAGCTGCTGCCGGACGCCTCAACCGGAGCGTCCCACCGCTCCATAAGCTGGCGCGGTGCCTATGCCGCCGCTTCACGACCATCGTCGAGCGCCCCGACCATGTATTGCACCAGTTCGGTGGCGTTGGTGTCGGCGGTGCGTTTCTCGGTGACCTTGCGGCCGCGATGCATCACCACGATGCGGTCGGCGACGGCGAAGACGTCGGGCATGGTGTGAGTGATGAGGATCACCGGCACGCCCTGATCGCGGAGGCGCCGGATCAGCTCAAGCACCTTCTGCTGCTCGGGCACACCGAGATTGTTGGTGGGCTCGTCCATGATCATCAGCCGCGCCTTCCAATAGATGGCGCGAGCGATGGCGACGGCCTGGCGCTGGCCGCCGGACAGGCTTTCGATCGGCTGGGTCAGGCTCGGAAACTGGATGTCGAGCGTGGCGAGACTCTGCTCTGCTTCGGCCAGCATCAGCTTGTCGTTGAGGGTGTTGATCAGCCCGCCGAGATAGCGGTGCTTGACCTCGCGCCCGAGGAAGATGTTGGCCGGCACGTCGAGATTGTTGGCCAGGGCCAAATCCTGGTAGATCGTTTCGATGCCGGCGCTGCGGGCGTCGATCGGCTTGGGGAAGCTGACGGGCCGACCCTCGAAGCGGATCTCGCCCTCGTCGGGCAGGTGCACGCCCGAGACGCACTTGATCAGCGTCGACTTGCCGGCGCCGTTGTCGCCGAGCAGCGCCACCACCTCGCCGGGATTGATATCGAGGCTGACGTCGTTGACGGCAGTCAGGCCGCCGAAGCGCTTCGAGAGGTTGCGGATCGACAGTACCGGCTCGCTCATGATCCCCTCCCGCGGCGCCCGAGGATCAGGTCGCGCGACTGGTCGATCAGCACGGCGATGATCACCACGGCGCCGACGACGATGAATTGCCAGAAGGCCTGCACGTTCATCATCACCAGCCCGGTGGTCAGCACCGCGATGATCAGGGCGCCGATCACCGTGCCGATGATCGAGCCGGCGCCGCCGAACAGGCTCACGCCGCCGATGATCACCGCGGCGATGGAACTCAGGAGCAATGGGTCGCCGATCACCGCCGAGCCGGCGGTGAAGCGCAGCGTCGAGAGGAACCCGGCGATACCGGCCGTGACCGAGCTCAGCATGTAGAGCTTGACGATGTGACGATCGACCGGGATGCCGGTGCGCAGCGCCGCCTGCATATTGCCGCCGATGGCGTAGGTGTGCCGGCCGAACTGCGTGCGATTGAGAATGAACATCGAGATCAGCACCACGATGGCGGTGATCACCACCGGCCAGGTGAAGATGCGGTCCATCTGGCGCAGCATGGCGCCGGTGACGTCGGGGCGGAAGAAGGCATAGAAGCCGCCGCCCTCGCCGTTGACGACGTAGAACAGCGATTCATTGCCATAATCGCGGATTTCTGCCGGCAGTCCGATTACCGTGGTATTCTCGGAGAACAACAGCGCCATGCCCCGGACGATGAACGAGGAGCCGAGCGTGACGATGAAGGCCGGCACCTTGAGCTTGGCGATGATCAGGCCGTTGACGAGGCCGACTCCGGCTGAGGCTGCGACCGCGGCGAGGAAGCCGAGCGTCGCGGCGAGCAGCAGCGGGGCGCCGGCGTTGAACGAGGCGCGGATGGCATGGGCCGAGACCACCGAGGCAAGGCTCATCACCCAGCCGACACTGAGGTCGATGCCGGCCGAGATGATGACGAAGGTCTGCCCCAGCCCGAGCAGCAGTACCGGGGTGATGGCGACGAGGATGTTCATCGCGTTGCGTAGCGTCAGGAAAGTGGCGCCGCCGGCGAGCGGCACGGCGATGATGAAGAAGACGATCATCAGGCCGAGGAACACCCAGGCCCACAGCCGGCTGGCGAGCAGGATGAAACGCTTGTCGGGTGGGAGCCGGGGCTCCGCTGGGATAGCCTTGCTGTCGGTCACGGGCGCCCCGGTGGTGGAGTGAGCGAAACGGCCGGGACCATCAGCCCCGGCCGGGTTCGGCGCGTTCGCCTAGTTGCCGACCTTGTAGATGAAGCGCGAATAGTTGGGGTCGTTGACGTTGTCCTTGTCTATGATGGCAAAGCCGGTCTCGACACGGCGCGGCAGGCTGGTGACCCCGGCATGGTCGGCCACCGCGAACTGCACCGCCATGTAGCCCATGTCGAACGGCTTTTGCGCCAGCACCAGGCTGACCACGCCCTTGTTCATCAGCTCGATGGCTTCGGCGGTGGCGTCATAGGCGACGACCTGCACGTGCCCGCCGAGGCCGGCATTGACCACCGCGTTACCGGCGCCACCGGCGCTGAACACGTTGGTGCCGAACACACCGGCGAGATCGGGGTTCTGCTCGATCACCGCGGCGGTCTGCTGCGCCGCCTTGTTCTGGTCGTCGAGGTTGTAGTCGGGGCCCAGCACCTTGATGTCGGGGAACTCGTTCTTCATCACCTCGGCAAAGCCCTTCTCGCGGCCTTCGACCGACGAAACGTTGGGGTTGGTCGAGTTGATGTAGACGGTGCCCTTGCCGCCGATGGCCTTGGCGAGGCCGCGGGCCGAGATGCGACCGCCTTCGACGTTGTCGGAGCCGATATAGCTGATCGGGAACGTCACCGGACCCTTGGCGTAGTCGCCGTCGCCGAGGAAAGTGTCGACGGTGATGATCTTGATGCCGGCATCGAGCGCCGCCTGCAGCGGCGCCACCATCTGATCCTTATCGGTGGGCGCGGTGATGATGTAGTTGAGGTCACCGCGGGCCACCATGGCATCGAGGATCGGCGTCTGCGCCTCGACCCCCCAGGTCGGCGGCACCTGCGTCACCACCTCGACGCCGAGGTCCTTGGCGGCAGCTTCGACGCCCAGTTGCATGACCTGGTAGAACGGATCGACCACGCCCGGCAGGAAGCCGATCTTGATGTCGGCGGCGGAAACGGATGCACTAGAGAGTAGTAGCGTGCCCAGCAGGGCAGCAGTCATCGTCGACGCGTTGCGCATCGAAACCTCCCCTCGTTGTTATGGTCCGGCGGCTCCTTTGAACTCCTCCGCCGGATCAATGACGATAGGCCCGCGCTGCCGCATTTGTAAACTGGCCGGAAATATTCAAGCCGCGCTAGCTCAACACGATTTCTCGCTCGATCCCGATGGCCGCAAGGAAGTCGCGATCGTGGCTGACCACCAGCAGCGCACCGTCATAGGCGCTCAGCCCGGCTTCCACCGCCTCGATGGCGTGAATGTCGAGATGGTTGGTCGGTTCGTCGAGTATCAGCAGCTCCGGCGGTCTGCCGCTGCCGATGGTGCAGGCGAGCCCGGCACGCAGCATCTCGCCACCGCTCAGCTGTCCGACCGGCTTCAGCGCCGCATCGGCGCGGAACATGAAGCGGGCGAGGGCGGAGCGGGCTGTGGTCTCGCCGTCCTCGGGGTTGAGGCGCAGGTAGTTCTCGCGGATGGTCTGGCTCGGATCGAGGAGGCTCACCTCCTGGTCGAGCAGCGCATGTCGGCGCGCGATGCGGACGGCGCCGTTCAACGGGGCGAGGGCGCCAGTGATCAGGCGGAGCAAGGTGGTCTTGCCGGAGCCGTTGGGGCCGGTGATGGCGACCCGCTCAGGGCCGGTGATGGCAAAGCTCAGGTTCCGGATCACCGGGGCGTCGGGCACGGGACCGCCGGTGAGCCGGTCGAGCTGCAGGACGGTGGTGCCGTTGGCGAGCCCGCTCGGTTCGAGCTTCACTGCCATGGGCTGCAACACCTCGACCTCGGCCTTGGCGGCGGCGAGCGCCGTGCTGGCCACGGCACGGCGACGCTCGCCGAGCTTGGCTTGCTCGCCGCTGGTGTTCTCCGCATTCATCTTCATGCCGCCCAACATGATACGCGGGATATCGCCCCTTGCGGCTTTCCGCGCCCCCGCGCCATCTTTCTTGGCCTTGCGCTCGCGCATGAGCTGGGTCTTGCGGTCGAGCTCGCCGAGGGTGCGCTCTGCAGCGGCGAGGCCCTGTTCCGCGGCCGCCAGCTCGATGGCCTTGCGCTCCTGATAGAGATCCCAGTTCCCGCCGTAGCTGCGGGCGCCGATGGTGGTGAGCTCGACAATCGCGTCCATCTCGCGCAGCAGGGCGCGATCATGGCTGACCACGATGGCGCCACCGCGCCAGCGCTTCAGCAACTCCGCCACGGCGGCGCGGCCGTCGCGATCGAGGTTGTTGGTGGGCTCGTCGAGCAGCAGCATATCGGGCTGTTCGATCAGCAGGGCCGCCAGCGACAGCCGGGTGCGCTGCCCGCCACTCAGCGTGGCAGTCGGACGATCGAGGGCCAGCGGCGGCAGGCCGACATCGGCGAGGGCGGTTTCGATCTTTGCCGGCAGCAGCCAGTCGGCCTTCTCGGCGTCCTCGAGCGAGCCGGTGCCCGCCTCGAGCCGGTCGAGTCGCGCCAGTTGCTCGGTGCAGCCGAGCGCATCGGCAACGCGCGCCTCGGAGCGCTGCACCGCTTGCCGCAAGACCCCGAGGCGGCCGGATACCGCGATCTCGCCACTGGATGGCGCGAGTTCGCCGAGCAGCAGCTTCAGCAGCGTGGTCTTGCCGGTGCCGTTGCGCCCGATAAGGCCGGTGCGAACCGGGCCGAAGGAAAGATCGAGATCTGAGAAGAGGGGGACGCCACTAGGCGTCTTGTAGCTCACCGCTTTGAGCGAAATGGAACCGGGCATGGTTGGACTCCGAGTGACGGATCAGGGTGCTTTGATCGGTCATGCGGATATCCATGGGGACCTGCCGGTTGGTGCTGCGGATGCGCGGAAAATAGGGAGGATCGTCGAGATGTCAACCTTTTGGGCGGCCTTTCCGACTGAGAGACGGCCCGCTCCCGGCCTCCCCCATAAAGGGGGAGGTGAAGAGTCGAGGCTCTGTCTTTGATCGTGCCAAACGCACCAGCGGGGCACCTCCCCCTTTATGGGGGAGGATGGGAGGGGGCTGTCTGCTGCAGTCGATCGCTCTCCCTTGCCCTCCCTCCAGAACCCCGTGGCGCCCCAAGCCTCACGGCGGATCGATCGTCCGGTTGGCGGCGATGGCGGCGAACCAGTTGGGCGGCCGCTCGATCATCCGGCGCACCACCGGGCGTTCCGGGCCCTGGTGCAGCTTGCGCAACTGCTCGCCGATCACCTCGTCGGCGTGGGTGAGCCGCTGGTTATGCCGGGCATATTCGGTCCATGTCGGGCTCTTGTAGCTTTCGACCCAGACATCGGTTTCGCTGAGGTCGCGGCGCAGCACCCATTCGCGCGCCCCATCGCGCATGCGCACCCGCTTGCGGTCGGCCATGACGCGGAGGAACTCGCGCACGTCCTGCGGGCGGATCCGGTATTCGATGCTGATGACGATCGGGCCGGGGCGCGGCTCGATCGGCAGGGCGATCTGCGGCTCCTGCCAGCGGTTGGCCGGATCGAGGTCGAGCAGCACGCGCGGCGGGATCGACAGCAGCAGCCCCACGCCGGCACCGACGACCAGCGCGATGGCCGAGGCGACGAGCGCATTGCTGACGCCGAACTCCTCGCCGGCAACGCCCCACAGCCAACTGCCTGCCGCCAACCCTGCAAAGGTTGCCGTCTGGTAGAGCGACAGCGAGCGACCCACTACCCAGCGCGGGGTCGAGAGCTGGACGGTGACGTTGAACAGGGTCAGCGCCAGCACCCAGCAGGCGCCGCCGAGCAGCAGGGCGATGCCGGTCAGCCAGGGTGACGGGCTGAGCCCCGTCACTGCGGCGCAGATGGCGAAGCCGATGAAGGCGAGGCGGACGATGGCCTCGCTGGAGAACTGCTCGGCGAGGCGTGCGCTGATCAGCGCCCCGCCGACAGCGCCGAGGCCGAAGGCCCCGAGCAGCAGGCCGTAGACCAGCGGGCCACCGCCGGGAATCTGGCTTGCCACCACCGGCAGCAGCGCCAGCACCGAGCTGGCGGTGAGGCCGAAGATGAAGCTGCGGACCAGTACCTTGCCCAGCTGCGGCGACAGCGCCATGTAGCGGATGCCGGCGAACATCGCGGCGCCCACCGCCTCGCGCGGCAGGCCTGCGGGCGCGGGGGCGGGCTTCCAGCGCAACAGCACGAACAGCAGCCCCAGATAGCTCACCATGTTGACGGCGAAGGCCGCCGCGGCCCCGGCGACGGCCACGATGATGCCGCCGACCGCAGGGCCCAGGCTACGCGACAGGTTGAAGCCGATGGAGTTGAGCGCCACCGCCGAGCCGACGCTGGAGCGTGGCACCAGATCGCCCACCGAGGCCTGCCAGGAGGGGTTGTTGAGCGCCGTGCCGCAGCCGATCAGAAAGGTGAAGGTCAGCAGCAGCCATGGGGTGATCAGCCCAAGCAGCGCGCTGAGCGTCAGCAGCGCCGAGATCGCGAGCATGAAGAACTGCGCCACCAGCATCACCCGGCGGCGCGGGAAATTGTCGGCGATGGCCCCGCCGAGCAGCGAGAACAACATGATCGGCAGGGAGGTCGAAGCCTGGACAAGCGCGACGAGGTCGACCGAGTTGGTCAGCGCCGTCATCATCCAGGCGGCCCCGACGCCCTGGATCAGGGCGCCGAAGCTCGAGACGAGGTTCGCAACCCAGATGTTGCGGAAGGTTCCGTGCTGCAGCGGCTGCAGGACCGATGGTCGATCCTTGGCCATGGTTAACCCCCGATCAGCTGAGATAGCGGCGCGTCAGGTGCTCCTGGAAGTGACGCGCGTTGAGCTTTTCGCCGGTGGCGCGCTGCAGCAGGTCGGGCGTCGAGTATTTGCTCGCCTCGTTCCAGATCTTCTCCCGCCGCCAGTCATTGATCCCCACGAAGCGGCCATTGCGCATGTCCTCGCGGGCGTTGGGCTGGTCACGCTCGATGGCGCTCCACAGCTGCGCCGCGATGATGGCGCCCAGCGTGTAGCTGGGGAAATAGCCGATCGCGCCCGACGGCCAGTGTACGTCCTGCATCGGGCCATCCTTCATGTTGTCGATAGTAGAGAGCCCCAGATACTCGCGCATCTTGGCGTCCCAGGCCTCGGGCACATCCCTGGGCGCCAGCTTGCCGCTGATCAGGTCCTGTTCCAGCTCGAAGCGCAGGATGACATGCAGCGGGTAGGTGGCCTCGTCGGCGTCGACGCGGATCAGGCCGCGCTCGATGAAATGCACATGCGCCAGCACGTCCTCCAGTTCCCAGCCGGCAATCGCGGCTTCTCCGAGTTTCTCCCGGACATGCGGCATGGCCCATTCCCAGAACTCCGGCGAGCGGGCGATCTGCTTTTCGACGAACAGGCTCTGGCTTTCATGCATGGCCATGCCCCGAGCGCGGCCGACCGGCCAGTGCGTCCACTCCTTGGGCAGGCCCTGTTCGTAGAGGCCGTGCCCGGTCTCGTGCAGGATGCCCATCAGCGAAGTGAGGAACTCGCCCTCGGTATAGCGGGTGGTCATGCGGATATCGGTGGGCACGCCGCCGCAGAACGGGTGGTGCGAAACATCCAGCCGGCCGTGTTCGAAATCGAAGCCGACGGCTTCCATCATCACCAGGCCCAGCGCCTTCTGCTTTTCGATGGCGAATGGGGCGTTGAGCGGCTTCAGCGGGCGCCGCGCCAGCTTTTCCTCCTGGTGCGCCAGGGCAGCCGGGACGAAATCCTTGAGGAAGGTCTTGAGGTCATTGAGCACCGGCGCCACCTCGGCGACGCGGTTGCCTGGATCATACTGCTCCATCAGTGCGTCATAGGGGGAGAGGCCGAGCACGTCGGCGCGCAGTTGCGCTTCCTCGCGCGCCGTCGCCACCAGCCCTTCGAAGGCCGGCAGGAAGCCGGCCCAGTCGCCGCTTGGACGGAGCTCGCGCCACAACTGCTCGGCACGGATACGGGCGTTGACCTGCTTGCGGACGAAATCGGCCGACAGACAGGTCATGTTGGTGTGGACACGGCGGAACTCGCGGATGGCGAGGGTCTGCATCTCATCGAGCGGTTCGGCCTCGGCATCGCCGAGCCAATCGCCGACTTCCGGCGCGGTGGCCATCTCGTGATACATGCCGGCCAGCGTCGACATGGTCTCGGCGCGTTTCTCGCCACCGCCCACCGGCATCATCACGGCCTCGTCGACGCCCAGCATCGATTGGGCATGCTCGATGGCTTCGAGCTTGCGGCTCAGCGCATCGAGTTTGGAGAAGGCGGAATTGGGAGAGGGCATCGGGGACTCCAGCATGCGAGTGGCGAATAGTGAGTAGCGAATAGGGCAGGACGGCGAAACCCCAATCACCGGCTGCTGTTTTCGCCATTGGCTAACGAACGGGGAAGGGCGCAGCCGGGGAGACTGCGCCCTCTTGGGCGGGTTCTGTTCTGGAACCTGCCGAGGCCGACCGCACCAATGGGGGATTGCGCGGTCGACGATGGGGAAGCTCAAGCAAAGGAAAGGCGCCTCGATCAGAAGGGCATGATGGCGTCGGCGATCTGCTGGCCGTAACGCGGCTGCTGCATCTGGGTGATCTGACCGCGGCCGCCGTAGGAGATGCGGGCCTCGGCGATCTTGGACGAGGGGATGGTGTTGTCGGCGTGGATGTCCTCGGGGCGGACGATGCCGGCGACGATCAGCTCGCGCATTTCGAAGTTGACGCGTACTTCCTGGTGCCCCTCGATCACCAGGTTGCCGTTGGGCAGCACCTGCACCACAACGGCGGCAACCTGGGTGGCGAGGCTTTCCTTGCGGTTGACCGAGCCGGAACCACCATCGGCCATGTCGCCGGCAGTGGTGAGCTTGCCCGACGCCTGCACGTCGGCCAGCGGCACCTTGCCGCCGAAGATTGAGCCCAGCACGCCGCCGACGCTGCCCGAGGACGACGAGGAGCGCTCCCGGTCGGTGCTGTTCTGCATCTTGGCGCTGTCGTCGATGGTGACCATCACGGTCAGGATGTCGCCGATCTTGTGGGCGCGCTGATCCTTGAAGAAGCCGCGGGCCTCGTTCGAGAACAGCGAGTTGGGCTGGTACGAGGCGACGACCGGCTCGGGCATCGGCATCTGCACCGGGCGGTAGCCCGCCTGGGCCGTGGGGTCGGCGATGGCGGTCAGCCGAGGCTGTTCGCCGACGCTGGCGAGCTGATCCATGGTCGAGCAGCCGGCGAGCAGGGCGGTGAGCGCAAGGGCGGCGAAGAGTTTCATCGAGTTCATTTCAGTTGTCCTTTTGCTCGTCACAGCCCGGCGACCTGGAGCTTGGTGGCAGCAGTGGTGATCTCCACCGCGCCGTTGGCGGTCGCGACGCCGTTGAGGATTTTTCGCGTTACGCTGTTCATCACCTGCACCGGCTGGCCGGTGACGGCGTCGCCGAGCGACTGGCCGATCACGGTCAGCGTCATCGGGCCGGTGCGCAGCACCACGGTGACCTGGGTATTGCGACGCACCGCGAGGGGCTCGGTCACGTCGGCGGCTTTCAGCATCACCCCGGCGCGGGAATTGCGGCGGAGCTGCTTGCCGACCAGGTCATCGAGACCCTCGACACCGGACTGGTCGGCGAAATCGAGCGGCACTCGCTTCATCTCGATGTCCTGCGGCCCCAGCACTGCGCCGGCCTTCAGCGTGGCGGCGAGATGCGGAACCTCGACCAGCAGGTCGAGGCTGCCCGTGACATCTACCGGCAGCTCGATCCCGGCAATCTGGAAGCGGGCGGTAAAACCGGCGGCGCCCGGCTGGTAGCGCAAGGCGACCAGCGTCACCGGGGTTTCGACCGCCTCGGCGTTGTAGGTGAGCGCGGGATTGTCGAAGCGGGCGTGCAACTCGGCGCCGGCGGGCAGCAGGCCGCGCGCCGCGAGGTCGCCGGAGATGAGGTTGGTGAAGGTTGCGGCATCGACCACAGTGGCCCGACGCTCGACCCGCACATTCAGCAGGCCATCCTGGGTGTAATCGGTGAGGCCGGCCCTGAGCGCCGCGGCTCTGATGGCGTCGAGGCTGACGATCCCGGTGGTGCCCGGAGCCGGAGCCCGGAACAGCGCACGCTCGGCCATGAGGCCGGCGTCCTCGAACATATCGCCGACGGTGACGACGGGGTGGTTGACCGAGACCTCGGCCCGGAGCACCGGGGCGGCGAACGCGCTGGAGCCGGCGAAGATCGCGAGCAGGGCAGGGAGAATGAACTTGCGCATCTATGGCCTCCCGATCAGCGCAGCTGGCTGGCCGACTGCATCATCTCGTCGGCTCCCGAGATGACGCGGGCGTTCATCTCGTAGGCACGCTGAGCGGCGATCAGGTCGGCGATCTCGGTCACGGAGTTGACGTTGGAGCTCTCGAGATATTCCTGCAGCAGGTCGCCCATGCCATCCTGGTTGGGGGTGCCGACCTGAGCCGGACCGCTCGAGGCCGTCTCGAGGAACAGGTTGTTGCCGGCCGAAGCGAGGCCCGCCTTGTTGACGAAGCGCGCCAGCTGCAATTGCCCGACCGTCGTCGGGGTGGTGTCGTTGTCGAGGAACACCTCGACCGTGCCGTCCGGGCTGATCGATATCGAATTGGCATTGCCGGGGATGGTGATGCCGGGCTGGATCTCGTAGCCGTCGACATTGACCAGCTGCCCCTCGGGGCTGCGCTCGAACGAGCCGTCGCGGGTGTAACCGGTGCGACCGTCAGGCATCTGTACGACGAAGAACCCTTCACCGCGGATGGCGACGTCGAGTTCCTTCTCGGTGGGGGCGACAGTGCCCTGGCTCATGACGCGCGGGGTCGCGGCGGTGCGGACACCCGAGCCGATCTCGATGCCGACCGGGGCCATGGTGCCGGTCTCGGAGGTGGTGCTGCCGGCCTGGCGCTGGACCTGGTATAGCAGGTCCTGGAACTCGGCACGCGCCCGCTTGTAGCCGGTGGTGCGCATGTTCGCGATGTTGTTGGAGATGACTTCGACGTTGCGTTCCTGCGCGGCCATGCCGGTCGAAGCGATGTAGAGGGCTTTCATCTTGTCTGCTCCGATCAGCCGTTGAGGTTGCCGAGTTTCTGGATCGCGCTGCGGCGCTGGTCGTCCTGCTTGGAGATCAGCGAGGCGACGCTTTCGTAGGCGCGCTGCACACGGATCATCTCGGTCATCTCGCCGACGCCGTTGACGTTGGATTTCTCGAGGTTGCCCTGCAGCACCCGCGTACCGGTGGCGGCGACCGGGTTGCCGCCGGACCAGAGGTTGCTGCCATCGCGCTGGACGGCCTGCGGATCGGCGAACTCGACGATCGCGAGGCGGCCCTTCTGGCCGGCGCTGGAGGAGATCGAGCCGTCCTCGCCGATCGTGATGTCGGTTTCGCCGGCGGCGAACTGGATCGGGCCGCCAGTGCCGAGTACCGGGTTGCCGTCGAGATCGACCAGGGTGCCGGAGGGGTCGATGGCCAGCGAGCCGGACTTGGTGTAGCGCTCGCCGGCGGCGGTCTGCACGGAGAGGAAGCCGTCGCCCTGCAGCGCCACGTCCAGCGGGTTGTCGGTCTGGACCAGCGCGCCACCGGCCATGTCGTGGATGGTCGTCCAGTCGTCAGTGTAGCTGAGGGGCTGGTCCAGGGTCGGGAAGTCGCGATCCCGGGCGACCGGCATCAGGTATTCCTCGAACAGCAACTGCTCGGACTTGAAACCTGTCGTGTTGATGTTGGCGATGTTGTTCGCCACCACATCCATCTGCCGCTGCAAGGCGATCTGCCGCGACAATCCGATGAGCTGCGCATTTTCCATGGCGCCGAAGTCCCCGTTACGTCCCCGAACCGTCCGACCTCCCCAGGCCGTCGGGTTCGCAATTAACGTTGCAGCAACCATGCCAAGTCGAGATGCGCAGCGAAATCAATAACTTGAGGTGAATGCCGTCCGGGCAGACAATGCCGAATGGCATGACGAGTGGCAAAAACTGCCCGGCAAAATGTGCCGGGTTGAGGCAGTTCGTAACCAATCGTTAACCCTCGAGCGCTTAGCTCGATCCTGACCGGAATCGTCCGGCGGGGCAGGGGTTTGGGGCATGACGGCTGAAGCCGATATCGAGGGTGGCGATGTCGCCGCGCCCGCGAAAAAGAAGCTGCCCATCATGCTGATCGCCATGGTAGCTGCGGCAGTGGTGCTGCTTGGCGGCGGTGCGGCGGCTTACTTTCTCCTCTTTTCCGCTCCCAAGCCGGACGAGGCGCATCTCGCGGCGGTGCCCGAAACCTTCATTTTCAACCTGCCGACCATGACGGTGAACCTGCGTGGCGATGGCGAGCGCGAGCAGTTCATGAAGCTGACCGTGGCGCTCGAGGTCGCCAATGAAGAGGTGATGACCGAGATCCAGCCGCGCATGGCCAAGGTGGTCGATGCGTTCCAGGTCTACCTGCGCGAACTGCGCAAGAGCGATCTCGAGGGCTCGGCCGGCATCTACCGGCTCAAGGAAGAGCTGCGCCGCCGGGTGAACATCGCGATTTTTCCACAGCAGGTGGACTCGATCCTGTTCAAGGAAATCCTGGTGCAGTGATGGCCGGACCGGGCGACCAGGACAAACTCAGCGACGAATGGGGCCTCGACGGGGCCATGGGCGCCGCAGCTGCCTCGGCCGGCGGAGAAGACGCGCTGGGCGCAGAGTGGGCGGCCATGCTGGAGGCGGACAGCGGCGAAGCCGGCGCCGCCGACCGGGTGCTCAACCAGGACGAGATCGACAGCCTGCTCGGCTTCGACCCCAATGCGGGCGGCGGGGCCGAACTCACCGGGGTGCAGGCACTGATCAACTCGGCGCTGGTCTCCTACGAGCGCCTCCCGATGCTGGAGATCGTCTTCGATCGGCTGGTACGGCTGGCGACGACGTCGCTGCGGAATTTCACTTCCGACAATGTCGAGGTGGCGCTCGACTCGATCTCGTCGGTGCGGTTCGGCGACTATCTCAACTCCATCCCGCTGCCCGCCATTCTCTCGGTGATCAAGGCCGAGGAGTGGGAGAACTATGGCCTGCTGACCGTCGACTCGTCGCTGATCTATTCGATGATCGACGTGCTGCTGGGCGGGCGCCGCGTCGGCGGGCAGATCCGCGTCGAGGGGCGCCCCTATACCACCATCGAGATGGCGCTGGCCCGCCGCATGATCGAGGTGATCCTCGAGGACACGCACCGGGCTTTCGAGCCGGTGACCGAGGTCAATTTCCGCATCGAGCGGCTGGAGACCAACCCGCGCTTTGCCGCGATCTCACGTCCGGCCAATGCCGCCATCCTGATCGAGCTCAGGATCGAGATGGACGATCGGGGCGGCAAGATCGAAATCCTCTTGCCCTACGCGACGATCGAGCCGATCCGCGAGCAGCTGCTGCAGATGTATATGGGCGAGAAATTCGGCCGCGACCCGATCTGGGAAGGCCACCTCGCGACCGAGATCTTCGCGGCTGACGTCGAAGTCGACGCGATTCTGCATGAGATGGACCTGCCGCTGAGCCGGGTGCTGTCGATGCAGCCGGGCGATACGGTGATGTTCGATCGCACGCCGAGCGATCCGATCGGGCTGCGCTGCGGCAATGTCGATCTCACCGAAGCGATCATGGGGCATATCGGCAACCATGTGTCGGTGCGGGTGTCGCGCCCGCTCAATCCACCGAAGGTAACGATGGCGGCCTTCGAGGCCATCGATGAAGACAAACAGGAGGGCCGCTGATGTTCGGTTTGCCGCTGGGGATCGTGATCGAAACGCTGGTTGCGATTTTGCTTGCTACGACAATCGGCTATTGCGTGATCCTCAATCAGCGCCTGAAGCGCCTCCACTCCGATCGCGGCGAACTCAAGCAGATGGTTGCCGACCTGGTTCAGGCGACCGGCCTCGCCAATGCGGCGATCCAGGAGCTTAAGCACACCGCCCAGGAAGCCGAGACCGTGCTCGAGGCCCGGCTGGGCGAAGCCGAACGGTTCGGGGTCGAACTCGCCAATCACGTCAATGCCGGCCAGCAGATCATGGATCGACTGGCCCGGATCACCAGCGCAGCGCGCGGCGCGCAGCCGTTCGACGATCGGCTTGACGAGCCCAACAAGGTGCAGTCGGCGCTGCAGCAGCTCTCCATGCGGCCGCGCATCCGCGGCAACGCCGCCTGATGAAAACGCCGCGCCTGCTCCCGGTCGTCATAGCCGCCACCACTGCGCTCCTGCTGTTCAAGGGCATCGGGCTGGTGACCACCGGCGGCTATGTGCTGGTCGGCACAGGCAGCGCGGTAGCGGCGGGCGAAGGCGGGGGACACGGCGCGCCGGCCGCGGCGCCCGCGGCGGGAGTCGATCCGACCATGGCGCTGCCGCCAGACGCCACGATGGCCGATACCAGCCCGACCCTGGCCGACCAGGCGCCGGTATTGCCGCTTGGCCAGGAGGCAGGAACCGGCAGCCATGGCGCCGAGGCGTCGTCGCCCCAAGCCGGTGCAGCCGCGGCGCCAGAACAGGGGATCCAGCAGGTCGCCGAGCCTGCCGCCACGGCCTGCGCCCCGGCGGCGGCTGCGAGCCCCGAGGCCGGGCACGGCGCAGCATCCGCCGAAGCCGCCGCGGTCGGAGGTCTCGGCTGCCCACCGGCGGTCAGCGCGCAGGGCGACGCCCTGCCGATGGAGGTGAACAGCGCGGGTGTGCTGGCGCCGATCGACGGCAACGGGGGCAGCGAGGCTGAACTGCTCGACCGGCTCGGCGAGCGCCGCGACGCGCTCGATGCGCGCGAGAAGGAACTGGAGATGCGGATGGCGCTGGTGGAGGCCGCTGAAAAGCGGCTCGACGAGCGCACGGCGACGTTGAAGGCGATCGAAACGAAGATCAACGCTCTGGTCGACGAGAGGAAATCCGCCGAAAAAGAGCAGTTCGCCGGGATCGTCGCAATGTACGAGACGATGAAACCCAAGGAAGCCGCGACCATTTTCAACCAGCTCGACCTGCCGGTGCTGATGCGGGTGGCGCAGGCCATGAACCCGCGCAAGATGGCGCCGATCCTGGCCAAGATGGACCCGCTGAAGGCCAAGTCATTGACCTCGGGCCTGGCCGCCGAAGAGGCAGAACCGGCGCTCGATGCACCGGTGGAGGATCTTGCCAGCCTGCCTCAGATCGTCGGGCAATAGCACCGCTCGAACGCGCATTTGCGCGCTGTTTCGCTGGGTCCGGGTTAGGCCCCCGTTAAGCCCGCCTGCCTATGCTCGTTGCACCAGAAGAGTGTAGGGCGGGCAGAAGCCGGCATGACATTGCGGGTCGAATATCGGCGAGGGGCGTTCGCGTTCCCGTGGCGCCTGGTTGCTTTGGCGTTGCTGATCGCCTGCAGCCTGTGGCCCCATCTCGCGCTGGCCCAGGACAAGGCCCAGATCATTGCGACGCCCGAGCAGGGCTTTGGGCGTCTGGTGATCGCGTTTCCCGAGCGGATGGACCTGCCCAAGTACAAGGTGAAATACGATAACGGCGTGCTGGCCATCGAGTTCGAGCAGCCGATCTCGATCCTCTTGCCCGACATCGCATTGGCCATGCCCGACTATGCGACCATCGCCCGGGTCGATCCCGACCGGCGCGGCATCCGCATCGGGCTCAGGACCACATTCAACATCAATCGGATGGATGCGGGCGAGAAGCTCTATATCGACCTGCTGCCGACGAGCTGGGTCGGTCTGCCGCCGGCGTTGCCGCCCGAGGTGGTGCAGGCGCTTGCCGACCGCTCGGAGAAGCTGGCCAAGCTCGCCGAGCAGAAGCGCAAGGAGGAGGAGGCAAAGCGCCTGCAGCCGGTGGCCAGCGTGCGGGTCGGTCGTAACCCGACATTCCTGCGCATCCAGTTCGACTGGAATGTTGACGCCAAGGCGGAGTTCTCGCTGAAGGGCGCCAAGGCGACGCTGGGCTTCGACTGGCCCGTGCCGATCGATCTTTATGCGCTGAAGGCCGACATGCCGCCGGAGTTCAAGGGCGCCAGCAATTCCGTCAGCCCGGCCGGCTCGGCGGTCAATTTCACCGTCGCCGAGGGCGTCGTGCCGCGCTTCTACGAGCTGTCGCCGCGGCAATTCGTGGTCGATGTCGATATCGCACCGGAGGAAGGCCTGAAGGCGGCTCTGGCTGCCGAAGCCAAGGCCAAGCAGGCGCGCATGGACCTCGAGGTCGCTGCCGCCGAGCAGGAGCAGCGCCTTGCGGCGAGGCTCGGCCTCGAAACCGGCGGCGACGATGCGAAGGAACTCTATCCGACGAGCCGCGGCGCGGTGACCCCGACGGTGACGACGGTCGGCAAGACGGTTCGCATCGCGTTTCCGTTCGACGCCGATACTCCGGCGGCGGTGTTCCGTCGTGGCGATACCGTCTGGATGGTGTTCGATACCCCGCAGACGATCGTGGCGCCGCCACCATCCGACGCGCTGGCCAGTATCGCCAGCAACTTCGAGTTGGTAGCGTCAGGTGAGACCAAGGTGGTCCGCATGGACCTGTCGGCCGATCGGCTGGCGACGCTCGGGTCCGAGGGGCGGGCCTGGGTGCTGTCGCTGGGCGATGCATTGCTGACCGCGACCGAGCCGATGACCCTGAACCGCGAACGCGACGAGGACGGGCGTTACGAGGTGACGGCCGATATCGAACGGCCGGGGCACGTCCACGTGCTGCACGATCCTGTCGTCGGCGACACGTTGCGGGTGGTCACCATGATGCCGCCGGCGCGGGGGCTCACCCGCAACCTGCAGTTCGTTGATTTCGATGCGTTGCGCTCGGCGCACGGTCTCATCATCAAGCCGCGCAACGACGAGCTCGATGTCGCGATCGAAGACAAGGTGGCGGTGATTTCGGCCGCCTCCGGATTGACCCTCTCGGCGCTCGAGACCTCGCGCAAGCTCGATGCCGGCAATTCGCCGGAGTTCCGCCAGAGCTACCTCGACCTGGGCGTGTGGCGGGAGGACAACCCGGCCAGCTTCACCAGCCGGCGGGAAGAGACGATGGCGCGGGCCGCGGCGGCGGAAGGGCAGGCGCGCGACACGGCGCGGCTCGACCTGGCGCAGCTCTATGTCGCGAACGATCTCTCTTACGAAGCCATCGGCGTGCTCAGCGTGCTCGATGCCGAACTCAAGAACGAGGACCTGCGCAAGAAGACCCGGTTGGTGCGCGCCGTCGCCGATACGCTGGCCGGGCGCTGGCGGGACGCGCTGCCGACCCTCAACGGTGGGACGTTCCCCGAGGAGAGCGACGCGCTGATGTGGCGCGCCATCGCCCGCACCGACGGGGGCGATTTTCGCGGCGCGCGGCTCGACGCCATTGCCGCCGAGGGCGTCGTCGCGACCTATCCGACCTGGATCCGGACCCGGTTCCTGTTCGCGGCGCTCCGCGCCGCGGTGGAAACCAGCGACGCGCCGATGGCGCTGCGGCTGCTGGGCGAAGTGGATTTCCCCAAGCTCGATCCGGAGCAGGTCAGCTACTTCCAGTTGATGCAGGGGCGCGTCGCCGAGCTTGGTGGGCAGGATCAGGATGCCATCGACAGTTACGGTCAGGTGATCGCCTACGATGTCCGGCCGACGCGGGCGGAGGCCGTCTATCGCACGCTGCTGTTGCTGCGCAAGCAGGGCAAGATCGACCTCGCCAAGGCCACCGATACGCTCTCGGCCGAGGCACTGATGTGGCGCGGCACGGCGCTGGAAGCCGACATGCAGAAGCTGTTGGCCGAGCTCTATTTCGCCAACCACGACTACCGCGATGGGTTCGACGCGGTGAAGCAGGCCGCGGCGAGCTTTCCCGAGAGCGAGTCCACCGACGCGTTGCTCACCGAGGCCCAGGCCACGTTCGAGGATCTCTATCTCAATGGTGCGGCCGACACGCTGAGCGACCTCGATGCCCTGGCGCTCTACTACGATTTCCGTCAGCTGACGCCGCCCGGGACACGCGGCGACGAGATGATCCGCAACCTGGCGCGCCGCCTGGTGAAGGTCGATCTGCTGACCCAGGCCGCGGACCTGCTCGAATACCAGATCGACAGCCGCCTTACCGGCGTGGCCCAATCGCAGGTGGCGGCGGACCTGGCGCTGATCCGCATCGCCGACCGCAACCCCGAAGGCGCGCTGCGGGTGCTGAACCGGACCCGGCTGGCCGACCTGCCGCCGCAGCTCGAACGACGGCGGCGCGTGCTCGAGGCCCGGGCGCTGATCGATGCCGGGCGGCAGGAACTGGCGCTCGACCTCATCTCCAAGCTGAACGGCAAGGATGCGGACATCCTGCGCGTCGATGGCTACTGGAAGTCCAAGAACTACGCCATGGCGTCGGAACTGCTGGAGGTGCTCAACACGCCGACCGGCGGCGCGACCAAGCTGTCGCAGCCGGCCCGGATGAGCGTGGTCAAGGCGGCGGTCGGCTTCGTGCTGGCCGGCGACGCGCTGGGGCTGTCGCGTATCCGCTCGAAATTCTCCGATCAGATGGCGAACTCGGCCGAGTGGCCGCTGTTCGAATACGTGACCCGCGACATCGCCCCGCAATCGCTCGAGTTCCGCAAGGTGGCGCGCGAAGTCGCCAGCGCGGATTCCCTCGATGCGTTCATCGCATCGTACCGCGAGCTCTACGGCAGCGCCGACATGGTGCCGGACAAGTCGGAGCCGGGGGCGGCCTAACAATTTGCGACAGGGTGATTGGGTGCAGAACTTGGCCCCCACTCGATGTCATCCCTGCGAAAGCAGGGACCCAACTCTCCCCTTGCGCCAGCCGATTGTCGGGTCCCTGCTTTCGCAGGGATGACGTCCGGTGGGCCGGTGAGGTGGTGGGTAAATTCGCGTCGCTCAGCTCGACGGCCAACCCATCCGAGTATGCCTAAGTACCGACGAAACTTCGGATCAGCGAGCCGGCGACCAGGTGCCAGCCGTCGACCAGGACGAAGAAGATCAGCTTGAAAGGCAGCGAGATCACCACCGGCGGCAGCATCATCATGCCCATCGACATCAGCACCGACGCCACCACCATGTCGATGATGACGAAGGGCAGGAACAGCAGGAAGCCGATCTCGAAGGCGCGGCGCAGCTCCGAGATGATGAAGGCCGGGATCAGCACCTGCAGCGGGATCGCGGTACGATCGGCGGGCGGCGGAGTCGACGACATGTCGAAGAACAGCTGCAGGTCGGCGGGTCGGACATTGGCGGCCATGAAGTCATGCACCGGCCCGGACGCCCGGGTGAAGGCTTCCTCGATCTGGATCTGGCCCGCGATCAGCGGGGCGATGCCGTTGTCGTAGCTCTGCTGCAGGGTAGGGCCCATGACGAACAGGGTCAGGAACAGCGCCAGGCTGACCATCACCGAGTTGGGCGGCGCGGTCTGCAGCCCGATTGCGGTGCGCAGCAGCGACAGCACGACGACGATGCGGGTGAAGCTCGTCACCATGACGAGGATCGAGGGCGCCAGCGAGAGCAGGGTGATCAGCCCGACCAGCTGAACCGCCCGCTCGGTGATCGTCGCGTCGTTGCCGAAATCGATCGAGATGTCCTGGCCGAAGGCGAGCCCGGGCAGGATCAGCGCAAGCAGAAGGGCGACGAGAGTAAGGCCCCGCCGGACGGCCGGCCGGCTAGTGCGTGTCCGCCTTGGGTTCGTCCCCGAGATTGCGTTGAGCGCCAAGCGCAGCCCGCCCGTTATCCTTGCCTGCGGGCGTTGTAGCTGAGTCGGCTTTGTCGCGGCCGGAGTTATCCCCAGTCATCGCCGGCATCGGGATCACCGCGGGCTCCATGCTGCTCACCGGACGGAGCAGGCCGGTGTGGCGGAGCGACGGCGACTTGCGGACGCCGGGCCGGACGAACTCGCGCAGCCGGTCGATCTCGGACTTGCTGAGCGTGGGGGTGGCGGGTGGTGGAACTTCCTGCTCGACGCTGCGGCGGCTCGGCATGGGCGGGCGCTCCACCGGGATGCCCGTTTCGACGATGACATCCTGCGGGCCGCCGGTGAGGATCAGGTGCTCGACATTGTCGCGCCGGATGATCAGCAGTTGGCGCCTGGCGTCGACCTGCATGTGGTCGATGACGCTGAGCCGGCGATTGCGACCGCGGCCGACCACCGCAGTGCCGCGGGTCAGCCACTTCAGCGCCCACAGGCCGAGGACGATCAGCACCAGGACAATGCCCAGCGCGAGCACGGAGGTGACGATGGTTCCCGCCGACTCGCCCAGCAGACTGGTCATGAACTGCATCGCCGCGCACTCCGTTGACGCTCGGGGTGGCCATCCGAACGCAAATCAGTGGAACTTCTTGCCCAGTAATGCGCTCAGATTGTGCAAAATGCGAGACAACTCGGCGTCAGAACGCCCATGGTTAATGTCTCGTTAACGCTTGCTAGGCAGGATTTGCCCAGTTCCCCGGGGGATTCTGGACCTGCCATGAAACTAGGGCTGCTCGACGCCATCAGCGAGAAAATGCGCTGGCACCAGGCCCGGCAAACGCTGCTGGCCGAGAATGTCGCCAATGCCGACACGCCCGGATATCGGGGGCGCGACCTCAAGGCCTATGGCTTCGAGGAGCACATGAAGAGCCTGTCGACTGCCAAGACCGCGACGGTGACGACGCAGCCGGGGCACATCGCCATCTCCGGCACCGTTGCGGACGGGTTCGGCGCGCGCTCGATGAACAGCTTCGAGATCACCCCCGAGGGCAACGGCGTCACGCTCGAAGACGAGATGATGAAGGTGGCCGGCAACCAGATGGACTACCAGGCGATCACGGCGCTCTACACCCGTTCGGTCAAGCTGATCAAAACCGCTCTCGGCAAGCAGGCATAGCGATGAACGACTTTCTCTCATCCCTGAAGATCGCGGCCACCGGCCTGCACGCGCAGTCGGCCCGCATGCGGGTGATCGCCGAGAATCTCGCCAATGCGGATTCGGCCGGCAAGACCCCTGGGGAGGACCCGTATCGGCGCAAGATCCCGACTTTCAAGGCGGTGATGGACAACGAACTGGGGGCGACGAAGGTCGAGATCGGCCGCATCGCCTACGACCAATCCGACTTCACCTCGCGCTACGAGCCCGGGCACCCGGCGGCCGACGCCACCGGCTATGTCCGCTACCCCAACGTCAACTCGCTGATCGAGACGATGGACATGCGCGAGGCGCAGCGCAGTTACGAGGCCAACCTCAACGTCGTCACCGTCACCCGGCAGATGCTGGGTTCCACCCTCGATATCCTGCGCGGCTGACGCGCTTTCTCTGGCTCCAGGATCCGCTCATGGCTCTCCCGATCAATGCCGCTACCGCTGCTTATTCGAATGCCGCCAAGCTGCTGGGGCAGGCGCCCAAGCCGCAGCTCAACCAGGTCGCCGATCTCGGCGGCGGGCAAGACTTCGCCAAGCTGCTCGGCCAGGCCGTGCAAGGCGTGGTCGACAGCGGCAAGGTGGCCGACACCAAGGCGATGGACATGGTCAACGGGCGCGGCGACATGGTCGACGTGGTGACCGCCATCAGCCAGACCGAGCTCGCCATGGACACCATGGTGACGGTCCGCGACCGGGTGATCTCCGCCTATGAGGAAATCATGCGGATGCCGATCTGAGGGCAGGGCGACTCGCGATAGCTTGCGGATAGCAGGTCCGCGCTCATGAACCATTCTCACCCACGCACCGATGTCATCCCAGCGAAAGCCGGGACCCATCTTTCCGCCCGCGCTGGAGGCGAGTTGGGTCCCAGCTTTCGCTGGGATGACACCGGGTATGGGGCTGGAGCAGTGGTCGGCAACGAGGCCGCGCCATGACCGGCGCTGCGGTCCTCGATCTCGCCCGTGAGGGTATCTGGGTGATGATCCTCGTCGCGGCGCCGATGATGATCGTCGGGCTGGTGGTTGGCGTGGTCATCGCGCTGTTCCAGGCGCTGACGCAGATCCAGGAAATGACCCTGGTGTTCGTTCCCAAGATTCTCGCGATCTTCATCACCATGCTGCTGGCCCTGCCGTTCATGGGCGCCATCCTCGGCGGCTACATGACCAGGATTGCCGACATGATCATCTCCGGCGGCTGACGATGATCTCGCTCAACTGGCTGCCCGAGACCGCCTATTTCTACGTGCTGATCTTTGCCCGCGTCGGCGCCATGCTGATGCTGATCCCGGCGCTGGGCGAGACCAGCATCCCGGCGCGGATGCGGCTGAGCTTCGCGCTGGCCTTTGCCGCGGTGCTCTATCCGATCGTCTCGCCGCAGTTGCCGGCACTGCCAGCCAACCTGCCCGAGATCGTCGTGGTGCTGCTGCACGAGGTGGTGATCGGGCTGATCCTCGGCGCCATCGCCAGGCTGGCAGTATCCGGCACGCAGACCGCCGGCGCCATCATCGCCTCGTCTTCCGGGCTCTCGGTGGCGCAGGCGGCCGACCCGACCAATGGCGGGGTACAGGGGGCGCTGATCGGCGCCTTCCTCAGCTTTCTGGGCATCGCGCTGATCTTTGCCACCGACCTGCATCATGTGGCGCTGTCGGCGATCCACGACAGCTACATGATCTTCACCCCCAAAGAGCCGCTGATGTTCGGCGACGCCGCCCAGACGGTGGTCGATACCGTGGCCGGCGCCTTCGTCATCGGGGTGCAGATGTCGGCGCCGTTCATCGTGTTCGGGCTGGTGTTCAACCTGGGCATGGGCATCCTCAGCCGGCTGATGCCGCAGTTGCAGGTGTTCTTCATCGCCATGCCGGCTACGGTCGGCGTCGGGCTGATCCTCATGGCGCTGCTGCTGACCATGATGATGGGGCTCTACCTCACGCATTTCGAAGGCGTGCTCGCCATGCTGCGCGGCGTTCGCTGATGCGCGTCGCGATCCTCCAGACGCGTTCGAGGCGCCTTGGCTCCCTGTTTTTGCGCATGTCTTTGTCCCGAAGCCGGGAGACATGCGGTAGATGAGCGACGAGGCCCCCGAAGAGTCATCGAAAACCGAAGACCCTTCGGAAAAGAAGCTCCGCGACGCCCATGAGAAGGGCAACGTGGCCAAGAGCCAGGAGGTCAATACCTGGTTCATCCTGTCGGGCTCGGCGCTGGTGTTCGCCATGATGGCAGGGCCGACCAGCGCCAGCCTCGTCGAACAGCTCAAGGTGCTGCTCGGCAATGCCGAGAAGTTCGAGGTCGGCAGCCAGGCGCTGACGGCGTTCTGGAGCAATCTGGCCGGTTCGATCCTGATGGTGGCGGTGCTGCCGTCGATCGTCCTCGCCGCATTCGGCATCGCGGCCAACCTGGTGCAGCACCGTCCGCTGCTGTCGCTCGAGCCGATCAAGCCGAAATTCTCCAAGATAAACCCGATCGAGGGCGCCAAGCGCCTGTTTTCGACCGAGGCCCTGGTCAACTTCGCCAAGGGATTGATCAAGCTCGCGGTGGTTTCGGCGGTGCTGTGGTTTGTACTGGCGCCCAAGATCGACAGCCTCGAGATGATGATCCAGCTCGAGCCGGCGATGATCGCCGCCGAGTTCATGGACCTGAGCCTCAACATCTTCGGGGCGGTGCTGGCAGTGGTCACCATCGTCGCCATCGCCGACTATGTCTACCAGCGCAACCGCTGGTGGAACCGGCTGAAGATGACGGTTCAGGAAACCCGCGACGAGTACAAGCAGCAGGAAGGCGATCCGAAGGTCAAAGGCCGTATCCGGCAGGTGCGCATGGAGCGCAGCCGCAAGCGCATGATGGCGGCCGTGCCCGAGGCGACGGTGGTGATCACCAACCCGACGCACTTCGCCGTGGCGCTCAGATACGATCGCGACATGGCAGCGCCGCAATGCGTCGCCAAAGGCGCCGATGCCATCGCGTTCCGCATCCGCGAGCTCGCCAAGGAGCACAAGGTCCCGATCGTCGAGAACCCACCGCTGGCCCGGGCGCTCTTTGCCAGCGTCGATGTCGACGACACCATCCCCACCGAACACTTCAAGGCGGTTGCCGAAGTCATCGGCTTCGTGATGCGGTTGAAGCAGACGCGTGGGTGGGCGGCGGAGTAGGGCTCTCGCCCTTCCAAGCCCCGCGAAAGGCAGTGATGCCCACCGGCGTCATCCCCGCGAATGCGGGGATCTCCGTTTGCGATGGTGCCGCAGGCCAGAAAACATAGGTTCCCGCTTTCGCGGGAATGACGCCGGTGGTAGCCGGCTCGACTGGTGATCGGTCCGGGTGTGCTCCTCCCCCACAAATCCGCCCCACGCGACGGGGATAACGCCATTGCGGCTACCCAACCGACTTGTGGCTTTGCTAGACCTTGAGAAGGCCGATTCGGCGTGACTTTTCCCCGGGGCACTCCCAGCGCATGGCACCTCTGCCGCTCGACGAGGACAACTATCCCAACCCGCTGCTGAACCGCGGGCGCAGCAGCGCCGGGCTGTGGCGGGTGGTGGCGCTGGCGGGCTTCTTCATTGCGGGGGCGGTGCTGCTCGCCACGATGGGCGATCGCATTCCCGCCGACCTGATCCTGGTGTTCCTCGGGCTGCTTGCCGTGGTCGGGGTGTTCTGCCTGTTCGCCGTGGCGGCGGGGCTGTTCCGGTTTTCCGCCAGCGAGGACACCCAGACGCTCAGCCGCGCCGTGGTCGACAGCCTGCCGTTCGGCGCGCTGGTGACCGATCGCGAGGGCAAGATCAGCTATGTCAACGCGCATTACGGCGAGTTTGCCGGCGGGGTGACGGATGGCGTGCCGGTGTCGGTGCCGCGGCTGTTCGCCGGGGAGCCGGAAGCCTCGGAGGCCGTGTACCGGCTGGCGCGTGCTGCCCGTGACGGTCGGCCGGCCATCGAAGACATCCGCATCATCGGCGGGCTGGGCGGTTCGGTGGGTGGCTCGACCAAGCCGTTCTGGTACCGGGTCGGGGTGCGGGCGCTGCCCACCATCGACGAGGGCGGCAAGCCCCTGGTGCTGTGGACGGTCGAGGACATCACCCGCGACCGTGAGCGGCAGGACAACGCCTTTCTCGAGCTGCAGCGCGCCATCGACTATCTCGATCACGCGCCGGCCGGCTTCTTTTCGGCCGATGCGCAGGGCAGGGTGCAGTACCTCAACTCGACGCTGGCCGACTGGCTCGGCTACGACCTGGCCGAGTTCGAATCCACTACCATCCGGCTCAGCGAGATCGTGCGCGGCGACGGCGCGAGCCTGTTGATGCGCGGCCGCTCCGACGGCGAAATCCGTACCGAGATCATCGACATCGACCTGGTGCGGCGCAATGGCACCAGCTTCCCGGTGCGGCTGATGCACCGCGCCGCCCGCCTCGCCGATGGCGAGCTGGGCGAGACGCGCACGCTGGTGCTCGATCGGCGGCAGGGCGCCGACAAGGAAGAGGCCCTGCGCGCCTCGGAAGTACGGTTCTCGCGTTTCTTCAACGACACGCCTTTCGCCATCGCGACGCTCGACAAATCGGGCCGCATCGTCCGCACCAACGCGCCGTTCAGCCGGATCTTCGACTGGTCGGGCGGCGAGCAATCGATCGACATGCAGCCGATGGCGGATCTGCTGGCCGAAACCAACCGCGAGGCCTTCGCCAAGGCGATCGACGCGGCGCTTGCCGGCCGTTCGGAGATCGAGCCGGTCGATGCGACGCTGACCCGCGGCAGCGACCACGCCGTCCGGCTCTATGTGTCGAGCTCCGAGGAGGCCGAGGGCGCCGCCGAGCGGATCAACGTCTATGCGCTCGACATGACCGAGCAGCGCAAGCTCGAGGCGCAGTTCGCGCAAGGCCAGAAGATGCAGGCGGTCGGCCAGTTGGCCGGCGGGGTGGCGCACGATTTCAACAACGTGCTGACCGCCATCATCGGCTTTGCCGACCTGCTGCTGTTGAAGCACAAGCCGGGCGATCCATCCTTTGCCGACCTGATGTCGATCAAGAACAGCGCCAACCGCGCGGCGGGCCTGACGCGCCAGCTGCTGGCCTTCTCGCGCCGGCAGACGCTGAGGCCACAGGTGCTGGAGGTGCCTGGGCACCTCGACGACCTCACCGTGCTGCTGAAGCGGCTGATCGGCGAGCAGATCACGCTGGGAGTCGAGCACGCCAACCCGGTCTGGCCGGTAAAGGCTGACCTGGTGCAGCTCGAACAGGTGGTGGTCAACCTGGTCGTCAATGCGCGCGACGCCATGCCCAATGGCGGGACCATTACGCTTAGGACCCGCAACGTCACCGAGCAGGAGTCGCAGGGCTACGCCTATCGCGGCATGCCGGCGGCGGACTATGTGCTCATCGAAGTCGAGGACACCGGTACCGGCATGCCGCCGGAAATCCTGGAAAAGATCTTCGAGCCGTTCTTTTCGACCAAGGAACTGGGCAAGGGCACCGGTCTCGGGCTCTCGACGGTCTACGGCATCGTCAAGCAGTCGGCGGGCTACATCTACACCGACTCTGTCGTGGGCAAGGGTACCACCTTCCGCATCTTCCTGCCGCGCTACGTGCCGGCCGAAGGGGAGGCGACGGTCAAGCAGGTCGCGGCGCCGGTGAAAGATCTTACCGGTCACGAACGCATCCTGCTGGTCGAGGACGAGGACAGCGTGCGCTCCTTCTCGGCCCGGGCGCTCCGTACCACGGGCTATGAAGTGTTCGAGGCCGATAGCGGCGACGAGGCGCTCGATGTGCTGGAGGAGCTCGATTACAAGATCGACCTGATGATTTCGGATGTGGTGATGCCGGAGATGGACGGCCCGACGCTGCTCACCAAGGTGCGCGAGCACATGCCGGATCTCAAGGTGATCTTCGTTTCCGGTTACGCCGAAGAGAACGTCCGGCAGGACATCGCCGACAACCAGAGCGTCGAATTCCTGCCCAAGCCCTATTCGCTCGACCAGATCAACTCCAAGGTGAAGGACGTCCTGGGCAAGATCGAGCAGGGCGCCGAATAGCGGGCTGTAGCGTTTCGGCGCGATCGGGCCTATATGCCGGGCATGGATAGCAGCCTGCCCAAAATCGATCAGTTCCTCGCCGCCCTCGACAGCGCCGTCGCCGACGGCAGCTTCGTGCGGCTGGCGCTGCGCCTGCCGTTCGGCGCCGACGAGACGCTGAAGAGCGTCGACGTCAAGCCGGCCATCATTCGCGAGCAGCTGAAGCTGAGCTTCACTTTCCATCACCAGACCCGCGACCTGACCCAGAACCATCCGCCGGCAGGCGCCCTGGGACAGCTCAGGCGGCTGATGGAAAAGGACTTTCGCCAGGCCTTCCTGTTCACCACCCGGTTCGACCTGCAGTTCGACAGCCAGGGCAAGTCACCGCGGCTGAAGCAGAGCGAGCCGACCAGCAAGGCGCCGGCGTCACTGTCGCACGATCGCGCCAAGGCACGGCCGATCCCGGCGGCCGGCAAGGCGTGGCTCTCCGAGCTGGGCGTCACCGGCGCCGACGGTCAAGTGCTGAAGGCCGCCGGCGACAAGTTCCGGCAGATCAACCGGTACGTCGAAATCCTGGGACCGCTGCTGAAAGCCATCCCCGAGGGCAAGCTGAACCGCGTCATCGATATGGGCGCCGGCAAGGGTTACCTGACCTTCGCGGTGGCCGACTATCTGAAACAGAACCTGGGCCGCACAACTGAGGTGGTCGGGGTCGAATTCCGCGACGACCTGGTGACGTTCTGCAACGACACCGCTCGCACCACAGGCGTGAGCAACCTGCATTTCGAGCAGGGAACGATCGAGAATTTCGACTCTGCCGGCGCCGACGTGCTGATTGCGCTCCACGCCTGCGACACGGCGACCGACGACGCCATCGCCAAGGGGATCGCGGCAGGCTCCGAACTGATCGTCGTGGCGCCGTGCTGCCACAAGCAGATCCGCCGCGAGATCGAGACTTCGAACCGCGGCAACGCGCTGGATTTCGTGATGAAGCACGGCATCTTCGTCGAGCGGCAGGCCGAGATGGTCACCGACGCCATGCGCGCCATGATCCTCGAGCATTTCGGCTACTCGACCAAAGTGTTCGAATTCATCTCGGACGTGCACACGCCCAAGAACGTGCTGATCGTCGCGACGAAAACCAAGCGCGGCAAGGACGCGTCGCAGCTGCGGAAGTTGGCCGAAGCGAAAGAGTTCTTCGGCATCCGGCGGCACTATCTCGAGGATGCCGTGGGGCTTTAGGGCCAGACGTTTGAGGTTGGCTCGGGGCTCAACGAGCAGACAGCAGCGGCAAACTTCTGTGGCTCACCCCTCATTCGGCGCTACGCGCCACCTTCTCCCCGACGGGGAGAAGAATACGGAGGGTGCGGTGGCCGTCACTTTTCCTCTCCCCGTCGGGGAGAGGGTGGATCGGCCGTAGGCCGAGACGGGTGAGGGGTAAGCCACCGATCCATCACTGTGAAGACGAACGGTGTGCTCACCACAAATAGGGCGATAGTTCATCGTCCAGCGTGCTGTCGCCCGTCCAATGCACCGCGCTCCACCCGCTTCGTCGCGCCGCCTCGACGTTGGCGAGCGTGTCGTCGACCAGCACGATCTCCTCGGGCGCCGCACCGGCAATGGCTGCGGCGCGTTCGAAGAACTGGGCATCCGGCTTCCGGTGACCGAGCGCGGCCGAATAGATGATGCCATCGACATGCGCGCCGAGCCCGACCGTTCGCATCAGGTAGTCGGCCCGCATGTGCTCCTGGTTGGTGGCGAGGAACACCGGTACGCCCCGTTGGCGGTAGCGCTTCATCGCCGAGAGGACGTTCTGGTCGACCCGGGAGTCGTTCTCGAACCAGTAGGCGATCAACCGTTCAGCCGAGACTTTTGGCGCCATCGTCGCCAACACCGGGGCGAGCCGCTCGGTCAGTCCCTCGCGACCAGTGACGATCGCTTCCCAGAATGGGCTGAAGAACGTCTCCCGCAGCCGGTCCGGCGACAGGCCGAGATCGGCTTCCAGTTCGGCAAACAGATGTCTGCCATCGGTCGGGCGGCCGCTGACGAGGACGCCATCGACGTCCATCATCAGCACCCCGGATCGCATCAGGCGGTACGTCCGTTCGGCAGCGGCGTGCCTTTTTCCACGAGCTGGCGGTCCGCCAGCGCATCCCATAGGGCATCCGGTACCTTGGTGTTCCACCAGTCGAGGATGCCGTTGAGTTCGGCCGGCGATTTTGGGCCGGGGAGGATGTTGCAGATCGCCTTGTGCGCCAGCGGGAACTGCAGGGCGGCGGCGCCCAGCGGCACGCCGAATTCCTTGCACAGCGCTTCGAGGTCGGCGACGCGCTTGACGATGTGGTCGGGCGCTTTGGCGTAGTTCCAGGTGCCGGTGCCCATCAGGGCGCCGCCATTGAACGGGCCGCCGCAAACCACCGAGGCGCCGCGTTCGAGGCAGGTGGTGAGGAACGGCGACAGCGAGGTCTGTTCAAGCAGGGTGTAGCGGCCGGCAAGCAGGAACACGTCCCAGTCGCCCAGAGCGAAGGCATCCATCAGTACTTCCCACTCGTTGACCCCGAGGCCGATGGCCGAGACCTTGCCGGTGGCTTTCAGTTCCTTCAGCGCCTTGTAGCCGCCGTCCTCGGCGAGCTGCTTCCAGTAGATCGGGTTCTGTTCGGCGCTGTGGGTGGCGAGACCGATATCGTGAACGTAGAGGATATCGACCTTGCTCAGGCCGAGCCGGGCGAGGCTCGCCTCGTAGGAGCGCATGACGCCCCAGTAGCTGTAGTCATAGACTTGCTCGAACGGCAGCGGCTTGACCCAGTTGTGCGGATAGTCGCGCTCGGCTTCCGACTGCACCGGGCGCAGCAGGCGGCCGACCTTGGTGGAGAGTACGACGCCCTCGGTGCGGAAGCGCAGGCCGTCGCCCATCAGGTGCTCGGAGCGGCCGTAGCCATACTGCGGAGCAGTGTCGAAATAGCGGATGCCGGCATCGAGTGCGGCGCCGACAGTGGCGCGGGCCTGCTCGTCGGGGACTTCGGTGAAGATGCCGGCGAGCGTCGCGCCGCCAAGCCCGAGTTCGGTCAATTCGAGGTCGGTCCGACCAACCTTGCGCTGCTTGAAACTGGTGGCGCTCATTTCTTCGCAAAACTCCCTGGGCCGAACGGCGGCGGACACTGACATGTCAGTCACACGGGGTAAACCAGCCAAAGGGTTTAGGGCAAGGGGGAATGGAGGCGCCGGCGCGTGCTGAACCCCACCCCTGGCCCCTCCCCCTGAACAGGGGGAGGGAGACGATCGCCTCGATGTTCGTGCGGGCGTCTGCCTCCCCCTTATTGGGGGAGGGGACAGGGGTGGGGGGCAGCGCGCACCGGCGGTTCAATCCTCCCGAAACGCATGACTCAGCTGCGCTGCCAACGGCCCCAGCAGATAGGACAGCACGGTTCGATCCGTGGTGCGGAGGAACGCTTCGGCCGGCATGCCGGCGCTCAGGTGCTGGCCGTCGGGCAGGCGGGCGAGTTCGGCTTCGCCCAGCCGCATCCGGATCGAAAAATAGGCGACCCCCGTCGTCGGATCGCGCGACAGGTCGGGGGAGATGGAATCGACCGCCGCCACCAGTTCCGGCGTGGTCCGGGCATCGAGCCCGGTGAGCCGGATCGCGGCAGCCTGGCCGAGGCTGAGCTTGTCGATATCGAGCGGCGATACCCGCGCTTCGAGCGCCAGCCGGTCGGTATGCGGCACCACCTGCATCAGCGTCTCGCCGGCCGCGACGACGCCGCCGACGGTGCGAACGATCGACTCGTGCACGATGCCGGCCTGTGGCGCGCGGATCTCGAGCTTGGCCAGCCGATCTTCGGCGGCGATCTTCTGCTGTAGCAGCTCGGCGATCTCGAGCCCGACATTACGCAGGTCCTCGAGCACGCCGGCGCGGAAGGTGGCGGCGTTTTCGGCGATCCTGGCCCGGCTGCCGGCGATGGCGGTGCGGGCGGCAGCGATCTCGGCGGTGAGGTTGCCGGCCTCGCCCTCGAGCCGCGCCAGTTCGCGACGAGAACTGTTGAGACGGCTGGCCTCTATCAGCCCATCGCGAAACAAGGCTTCGGCATCGGCGACCTCGTTGGAAAGGATTTCGATCTGCCGTTCAACGGCGGCCTGTTGCGCCTCGAGCCCGGCGATCTGCTCGCCCAACTGGCCGATCTGTTCCTCGAGCTGGGTGCTCATGCCCGCCTGCGCCTCGGCGCGGCTCTGGCGCAGCCGCTCCTGGCCGGCCAGCAGGCCATTGAGCGTCGCGCGGTCGGGCCAGTCGTCGAGGCTCGTCGGAAGCGTCAGCTTGTCGTTACCGATGCTTTCGGCGGTAAGCCGGGCCTCCAGGGCAAAGGCGGCGCTCAGTTGCGAGACGATCACCGCGAGGTTGGCCGAGACGGCGGTGCTGTCGAGTTGCACCAGCAATTGCCCGGCTTCGACGGCATCTCCGTCCTTCACCAGGATGGCGCTCACCACGCCGCCTTCCGGATGCTGCACCCGCTTGCTGCCTTCCAGCGGTACGATAGTGCCCGGAGCCACGACGGCACCGGCGATCTCGGTGGTGCCGGCCCAGCCGCCGAGCAGGCCGATGAACAGCGCCATGGCGCCCAGGCCGGCGGTGGCATGTCGCCTGAGACTGCGGAGCGGATCAGCCATCGACCCGCACCCCCGTGATGCGCGGGGCAGGGGCAGTGACCTGGCGCAACACCTCTTCCTTGGCCCCGAAGGCGCTTTGCCGTCCATTCACCAGGTAGATCAGCTTGTCGCAGGCGGCGATGGCGCTGGGCCGGTGGGCGATGACGATCACCACGGCGCCGCGCGCCTTGGCGGCAGTGAGCGCCGTCGTCAGCGCGTTGTCGCCGGCAAAGTCGAGATTGGCGTTGGGCTCGTCGAGTACTAGCAGGAACGGATCGCCATAGAGCGCACGAGCCAGACCGATGCGCTGGCGCTGGCCGGCCGAGAGTGCGGCGCCGCGAGCGCCGATGCGGGTATCGTAGCCATCGGGCAGGGCAGTAATGAGGTCGTGGACGCCGGCCAGACGCGCGGCCTTGAGTACGCTCTCGCTGTCGGCGTCAGGGCGGAAGCGGGCGATGTTCTCGGCGACCGTGCCGTCGAACAGGCCGACGCTCTGCGGCAGGTAACCGATGCGGCGGCCGAGCTGGATGGGATCGAAATGACCGAACTCCGAGCCGTCCAGCCGGATCTCGCCGGCCAGTACGGGCCAGATGCCGCAAAGCCCGCGCGCCAACGAGGTCTTGCCCGAGCCGGACAGACCCAGCACCCCCATCGCCTCGCCGGCGGCCAGCGTGAAGCTGACCCCGGCGACGAGCGGGGGCTTATGCAGCACCGGCCCGGTGGCGAAGTGGCCGACCTCCAGGGTGAACTGCGGATCGGGGAGGCTCAGCCCGTTGACGGTCGTCGGTTGGGTAGCGAGCAGCATCTCCGTCCGGCGGAGCGCCTGCCGGGTCGCGGTGAGCCCGCGCCACTGCGCCACCACCTGTTCGACCGGCGCCAGCGCCCGCGAGGTGACGATCGAGGCGGCGATCATCAGCCCGGCGGAGAGTTCGCCGCGAATGACGAGGTAAGCGCCAAGCGCCAGCACGGCTGATTGCAGCAGAAGGCGGAACGACTTGGTTACCGACATGTAGAGCGCGCCGACATCGGCGGCCCGGTTCTGCACTTCGGCCAACGCCGCGGAGCGGGCCTGCCAGCGGCTGGTCACATCATCCAGCATGCCCATGGCGAGGACCGGCTCGGCGTTGACGCGGGCATCATCGCTCAGCGTCTGGCGATGCGCCTGGGCCGCAGCGGCTTCGGCAGTGGGGCGTCCGGACAGCCGCTCGTTGATCACCAGTAGCGTCGTAGCCACCAGCGCCCCGCCGGTTGCCAGCCAGCCGAGCGCCGGATGGAACAGGAAGATGATGGCGAGGTAGACCGGCAACCACGGCAGATCGAAAAGTGCCAGCGGCCCGGGCCCGCCAACGAAGTTGCGAATGGCATCGAGGTCGCGCACCGCGTCGGGACGCGCGAGGCCGAGCGGCAGCAAACCGGCGCGGAGGGAGGCGCGGAACACGTCGGGCGCAATCGAGGCTTCCAGCGCACCGGCGAAGCGCTGGGCCATGCGCGAGCGCAAGAGGTCGAGTAGGGCGAGGAAGGCGTAGGTGCCGGCGACCAGTGCGAACAAGGCCACAAGCGTCGGCACCGAACGGCTCGCCAGCACCCGATCGTAGACCTGCAGCATGAATAGCGGGCCGGTGAGTACGAGGAGGTTGGTGGCGAGGCTCATGAGGCCAAGCGCCAGCAGCGGGAAGCCGGTGCGCCTCACCAGGGCGCGGACGACGCTGTCGCGCCGGGCGCCATTCGACATGTCTCTACTCCGTCGCTGCTCGTGGGCGACCGAAGCAAAGTCTCGTTTCCGCCAGCCCCTGCTTGAACCGGCGAGGGCGGATAGGAGCCATGCTCCCAGGGCATGACGCCGCCGCAGACGTAAACAAAAAACCCCGGAACGCTTGAGGTTCCGGGGGGCAGTTGATGCGGGGTTGGTGCCGCATTTTTCAGCAACAGGTCTTTGGGTTCTCCCGCGCCGAATTGCGAGGCAGGTCAGACGATCCAGTCCGACGATGCCAGGAGGGATTCGAGCGTCGCGCCGTTGAGCCCCAGGACGAACGGATCGCCATGGGCGTCAGCGACGCGGATCTCGACGTGAGCGCCGCTGCCATCGACATCGATGCCGAGCGCATCGAAGGTGTCGCCACCGCTCGCAGCGGCCTCTTCGAATGCGGCAAAGAACGCGGCCGCCGAGCTGAAGCGGGTGAGCCCGACATCGAGCCGGTCCCCCGAACGGAGCGAGAAATCCTCGACGGTATCGTGGCCGGACGAGAACACGAAGGTGTCGGCGCCCGAGCCGCCATTGAGGAGATCATCGCCAGCGCCGCCGAACAGCCGGTCGTTGCCGGCCTGGCCGTAGAGGTCGTCATTGCCCTCGCCGCCAGACAGGTGGTCGTTGCCGCCGCGGGCAAAGAAACGGTCGTCACCACCAAAGCCGAACAGTTCGTTGTCGGCGTCATTGCCGGTGAAGCTGTTGTTGGCCGCATTGCCGAAACCGTTGATGGCGCGATCGCCGACCAGTTCGAGCGCCTCGTTCTCATCGCCGAGTACGTAGCTGGTCGAGGCGACGATGCGATCATAGCCCCCACCGGACAGCACTACGTCATGGTCCGAGGTGATGGTGATGCGGTCGGCGTCATCCGAGCCGAAATACGTCGTCGGCAAGTCGGAGAGCGTCGATGCGGCGACGGTGCCGTCGGCGAAGCGGAACGCTTCGACACCGGCGACGATATCGTAGCCGCCACCGGCCTTGTGGATGACGAAACGGCCTGAGAGGTCGCGGGTGAGGGTGTAGTCGTCGCGGTCGCCGGCATAGGCGAGGACATCGGTGCCCAGCCCGCCATCGATGACGTCATTGCCCTTGGAGGCGAAAACCAGGTCGTCGCCTTTTTCGGCATAGAGCCGGTCACTGCCATTGCCGCCGACGAGAATATCGGCGCCGGCGCGGGCGTGGAACTCGACACCACTGTCATTGGCGACGAGCAGTTCACTCTTGTTGGTGCCCTTGACCACGTCGAAGGTCACGGTGTTGGCGTGCGGGTTGGTGGGGGCGCCGTAACTGGTGCCTTCATCGTTCACGAACAGCGTCGGCGACAGGTAGGTGGCCTCGAGGTCGGTGCGTTCCGAACTCAGCACGGTGACGGTGTTGTCGTGGTCGTCGCCGCCGTGGAAGTTGATGTCGCGGTTGGTCTCGCGCACCTGGATAGTGTTGTTGGCTTCGCTGGTCCAACTGGCGAACAGCACGGCGTGGCGGGTGTCGAAGGCCTCGAGCCCGGCCAGCTGGCTATCGTAGAGGGCCTTGAGCTGGAAGGCATAGCCGTTGCCGCCATCGCCCTTGTTCACCGCGCCATCGACTGAGAGGTTCGAGGCCTCGAGGAAGATCGACTGGGCGAAGGTGAAGCCGTTGGACGGCGCATTGTCGATGGCGATGTCGAACAGCTTCACGTGGCTGGTGCCCGACAGCGAGATGACGTTGGAACGATCGAACGCCGCCGACACGTTGCTGAAGTTGCCCGGATCCTGCTCGGCGAGGCCGGAGTCTACCGTGAAGCCGCCGAGCTTGACGTTCTCGGCCACTTCGATCTTCTGCACCGAGGCGACGGTGGAAAAATCGAAGGCGAGCCCGTTGGTGAGCCGGACGGTGTTGCCGTTCACCGAGGCCACCTCGACCATTGAAGTGCGCAGCGGCTTGTCTTCGCGCCACTCGGTGTCGCCGATGGAGTCGAGATACTCGGGGGTGTTCTCGAGCTCGATCCACAGGTGGTCGCCGGCTTGTAGCCCCGTGGCGTCAGCCAGATGCAGGTACATCGAGCCTTCGGCCGCCGGCTGGTCCAGCGCGAACTCGCCCGAATAGCTCGGCACATCGATGACGCCGCCGATCTGGAAGGCCCCGCCGGCCCGGGCATTGCCGACAAGTTCGATGGTCGTGGCGGCCGAGCCGGTGCCCATCACCGTGATGTCGTCACGATCGATGACGATGGTCTCATCGAATTGGAAGGTGCCGGCGCCCAGCAGGATGGTTTCGCCTGCGGGAGCCGAGTCGATAATGGCCTGCAGCTCGGCCGCGGAGGTCGAGGCGGATACGGTGATCATCGGGAGTGCCTTTCGCAACAAGTGGAGGTGGACGCGAATGCCTCCCTTTGCACCGCGCCGGCAGTGTTCTCCCGCGAGCGCTAACCCCGGCTGAGGCCGATCGTTCGGATTTGCGCCAAATGCGAGAGGAGCACGGGTGCAAGCTCGCCCGCCAATCTGGCGGGGAGGGGGCCGAAATGTGCACGCTGTGGAAAAGACCGAAAAGCAAAGAGCCGGGCTGATGCGCCCGGCTCTCGAACAGTTGCGCGATGATCAGCGCCTAGAGCTGGCGGACCGTCACCGGCCGATCTTCATTCCAGGCCACGGCGTTGCGGAGCGGCAGGCCGAACTGGCTTTCCTCGATCTCGAACAGGTCGCCCGGTTCGGTCTTGATGCCGTCGGCGAAGCTCAACGTCGCGGTGCCGAACATGTGGACGTGGATGTCGCCCGGCTGCCGGAACAGGTCGTATTTGAAGTGGTGGTATTCGAGGTTGGCGATGGTGTGGCTCATGTTGTCCTCGCCAGAGAGGAACGGTTTCTCCCACAACACCTTGCCGTCGCGCAGGATGCGCGACATGCCCGAGACGTGGCGCGGCAGTTCGCCGACCCTGAGTTCCGGCCCGAACGAGCAGAAGCGGAGCTTGGAATGGGCGAGGAACAGGTAGTTCACCCGCTCGGTCACGTGGTCGGAGAACTCGTTGCCGAGCGCGAAGCCGAGGCGGAACGGCGTGCCATCCTTGCCGATATAGTAGATGCCGGCGATCTCGGGCTCTTCACCGGCATCCTTGGCAAAGGCCGGCGAGGGGATCGGCTGGCCCGGGGCGGCGACGGTGTAGCCGTTCCCCTTGTAGAACCATTCGGGCTGCACGCCGATTTCGCCGGGCTTGGGCTTGCCGCCTTCGAGGCCCATGCGGAACATCTTCATCGAGTCGGTCAGCGGGGCCTCGGCCGCCTGCTGGTTCGACTTGTGCATGGCGTCGCGGGTCGAGGCCGACCCCAGGTGGGTGAGGCCCGTGCCGGTGACATACAGGTGCGACGGATCGGGATGGTCGACCGGGGGGAGCAGGCGGCCTTCGCGGGCGAGCGCCTCGCGGTCGAGCCGCTGTCCGAGGCCTTTCTCGATCACCAGGGCGCGCAGCGACAGCCCGCGCTCGGCAGCTTCAGCCGCGAGCGCGTAAACGCTCGAGGCCCCGGTGACCACGCTGGTGACGCCGCCTTCGGTGGCGCCCACGGCGCGTGCGCCCTTGTCGTCCTCAAACTGGATGAGATGCATGAAGCCCATTCCCTCGGTTCTCGTTGCCGCCCTATAGCGCGGCTGGGCGCCGAATGCATTCGGATTTTGGATGTAGATCACCTTTGCTGGCAGCACCGCGCAGCACTCGAATCGGGCGCGGCCGGCAGGTAAGGCACAGCGAATTTACCCCCTTGACGATTTGGAAACGAAATGAGAACAGAATAGGTACATTAGATGGACATCTTATCGGTTTGCGCGGCGCGGACCGAAGTGGAATAAGGGAGACCGGTGATGGCTGCTGTTGCGCCTCTGCGAGTTATTGAGGGATCGATGGATAAGGACAAGGCGCTCGCGGCAGCGCTGAGCCAGATCGAGCGGAATTTCGGCAAGGGCACGGTGATGCGCTTCGGCGAGGGCGCCATTGCCCAGGTCGAAGCGATTTCCACCGGCTCGCTCGGACTGGATATCGCGCTCGGGATCGGTGGGCTGCCGCGCGGCCGTATCATCGAGGTGTTCGGGCCGGAAAGTTCGGGCAAGACCACGCTGGCGCTGCATGTGGTGGCCGAGGCGCAGAAGAATGGCGGCATCGCCGCCTTCGTCGACGCCGAGCATGCGCTCGATCCGGTCTATGCCAAGAAGCTCGGCGTTAAGGTCGACGAGCTGCTGATCTCGCAGCCCGATACCGGCGAGCAGGCGCTCGAGATCGCCGACACGCTGGTGCGCTCCGGCGCCATCGACGTGCTGGTGGTCGACTCGGTGGCGGCGCTGACGCCGAAGGCCGAACTCGAAGGCGAGATGGGCGATTCGATGCCGGGCCTGCAGGCCCGCCTGATGAGCCAGGCGATGCGCAAGCTCACCGGCTCGATCTCGAAGTCGAAGGCCATGGTGATCTTCATCAACCAGATCCGCATGAAGATCGGCGTGATGTACGGTTCGCCCGAAACCACCACCGGCGGTAACGCGCTGAAGTTCTATTCCTCGGTCCGCCTCGACATCCGCCGCATCGGCGCGATCAAGGAGCGTGAGGAAGTCATCGGCAACCAGACCCGCGTCAAGGTGGTCAAGAACAAGCTCGCCCCGCCGTTCCGCCAGGTCGAGTTCGACATCATGTATGGCGAAGGCATCTCCAAGACCGGCGAGTTGCTCGACCTCGGCGTGAAGTCGGGCCTCGTGGAAAAGTCGGGCGCCTGGTTCTCCTATGACAGCCAGCGGCTGGGGCAGGGGCGTGAGAATTCCCGGCAGTTCCTCAAGGACAATCCGGCGATTGCCAACGAGATCGAGAAGGGCGTGCGCGAGAGTTCCGGCATTCTCAGCGAAGCGCTGCTGGCCGGGCCTGAAGGCGACGAGGGCGACGACGGGGAGCCGTGATCGGCTGTTACCGCGAGTGAATGCGAAGGGCGCCCGAGTGGCGCCCTTTGGTTTTTGGGGGGGCGCGTGCGTAGCTCCGTCCCCTCGTCGCTGAGGGGAGAGGGCAGCGCTGGTAGGAGCGTAGCGACGTCCCGTAGCTGGGTGAGGGGTTCAGCCGCGCTGTGAGCGCTCGTGGAGAGACTGCAGCCCTCAGCCTAGTTCCGCTACGGACCTGCCGGTCCTAGCTGCACTACCCTCTCCCCTGAGGGAAAGGGGGCGGACGGTGCCCAACCACCAATCTACCGCCTCCCGGCACCCCGCGCTGGACACAACCGCAAGGCCCGCGATAGAAGGCGTTTCCTGTTGTTCTTGGCGGGGCTCCGGCCTCGCCATTTGTCTGTAAGAGACCCGTCATGACGAGCGTGAACGATATCCGGTCGAGCTTTCTGAGCTATTTTGCGAGGAATGGTCACGAGGCAGTCGCATCGAGCCCGCTGGTGCCGCGGAACGATCCGACGCTGATGTTCACCAATGCCGGCATGGTACAGTTCAAGAACGTCTTCACCGGCGTCGAAAAGCGCGACTATGTGCGGGCCACCACTTCGCAGAAATGCGTGCGCGCCGGCGGCAAGCACAATGACCTCGACAATGTCGGGTTCACAGCACGTCACCACACCTTCTTCGAGATGCTCGGCAACTTCTCGTTCGGCGACTATTTCAAGGAGCATGCCATCGAGCTCGCCTGGAACCTGCTCACCAAGGAGTGGGGGCTGCCCAAGGAGAAACTGACCGCGACGATCTACCAGGACGACGACGAGGCGATGGCGCTCTGGAAGAAGATCGCCGGACTGCCCGAGGATCGCATCGTACGGCTCGGGGCCAAGTCGAACTTCTGGCAGATGGGCGATACCGGTCCCTGCGGCCCGTGCTCGGAAATCTTCTACGACCACGGCGACAAGTACTGGGGTGGCCCTCCGGGCTCGCCCGAGGAAGACGGCGACCGCTTCGTCGAGATCTGGAACCTGGTGTTCATGCAGTTCGAGCAGTTTGCCGACGGCTCGCGCACCAGCCTGCCTAAACCGTCCGTGGATACCGGTTCGGGCCTCGAACGCGTCGCCGCGGTGATGCAGGGCACCAACAACAACTACGAGATCGACCTGTTCAAGTCGCTGGTCGCCTCGACCATGCATGCGACCGGCTTCAATGGCGACCCGACGACGCCGAGCCTGCGCGTCATCTCCGACCACGTGCGCGCCATGAGCTTCCTCATCGCCGAGGGCGTGTTGCCCTCCAACGAAGGCCGCGGCTATGTGCTGCGCCGCATCATGCGTCGCGCCATGCGGCATGCGACGCTGCTCGGCGCCACCGATCCGGTAATCCACAGGATCGTGCCGACCCTGGTCAAGGAAATGGGCCAGGCCTATCCCGAGCTGGTGCGCGGCGAGCAGATGATCGAGGAGACGGTGCGGCTCGAGGAACAGCGCTTCCTCAAGACGCTGAGCCGCGGGCTCGTCATCCTCGACGAAGCCACCGCGTCGCTGAAGGAAGGCGACATGCTGGAGGGCGTTACCGCCTTCAAGCTCTACGACACCTATGGCTTCCCGCTCGACCTGACGCAGGACGCGCTACGCACCCGCGGCATCAATGTCGATCTCTCGGGCTTCGAGGACGCCATGGCGCGCCAGCGCGCCGAGGCCCGCAAGAGCTGGGCTGGTTCGGGCGAGGCGAGCGAGGAGAAGGTGTGGTTCGCGGTGGCCGACCAGGTCGGCCCGACCGAGTTCCTCGGTTACGAGACCGAGACCGCAGAAGGCGTGGTCACCGCGCTGGTCAAGGGCGGCGCCCTGGTCGATGAGCTGAAGGCCGGCGATGAAGGCTATGTCGTGCTCAACCAGACACCGTTCTATGGCGAGAGCGGCGGCCAGGTCGGCGATACCGGCACGATCAGCGGCGAGGGCATTGGGGCGACGGTGCTCGACACCGTCAAGAACAGTGGCGTGTTCGGCCACAAGGTGAAGGTCACCGAGGGCGCGATCAAGGTCGGTTCGCCCCTGGCACTGCTTGTCGACCACGACCGTCGCTCGGCCATCCGCGCCAACCATTCGGCCACCCACCTGTTGCACGAGGCATTGCGATTGGTGCTGGGCGATCATGTGGCGCAGAAGGGCTCGCTGGTCTCGGCCGACCGCCTGCGCTTCGACTTCGTCCACACCAAGCCGATCACCCCGCAGGAACTGGCTGAGGTCGAGGAGATCGCCAACAACATCGTCCTGCAGAACTCGCCGGTCGAAACGCGCCTGATGGGCGTCGAGGAAGCCAAGGAATCCGGGGCTCGCGCGCTGTTCGGCGAAAAGTACGGCGACGAGGTGCGGGTGGTTTCGATGGGCGACCCCACGGGCAATGCCGTCGGCTGGTCGGTCGAGCTCTGCGGCGGCACGCATGTCCGGCGCACCGGCGATATCGGGCTGATCACCGTGCTCGGCGATTCCGGCGTCGCGGCCGGCGTCCGCCGGATCGAGGCGCTGACCGCCAAGGGCGCGCGCCAGCATGCCCGCACCAACGCGAACCTCGTGGCCGGTGTGGCCGACGCCTTGCATGTGGGGCCGCACGAGGTGTTCGCCCGCATCGAGGCGCTACAGGAAAACCTCAAGAAGGCGGAGCGCGCGCTCAGCGACGCCAACAAGAAGCTGGCGCTCGGCGGCGGCGGTTCTGCCCCGGCTTCGGCCGACGAGAAGGTCAACGGCGTTACCTATGTCGGCCGCGCGGTCGAGGGCATCTCGGCCAAGGACGTCAAGGGCCTCGTCGATACCGAGAAGAAGCGGATCGGTTCGGGTGTGGTTACGGTTGTGCTGAAGGGCGAAGACGGGCGCGGCACGGTTGCCGTGGGCGTCACCGACGATCTGACCGGCAAGTACTCGGCCGGCGACCTGATCAAGCTCGCCACTGCAGCTCTGGGCGGGCAGGGTGGTGGCGGCCGCCCCGACATGGCGCAGGGCGGCGGCCCCGACGGCGCCAAGGGCGCCGATGCGATCGCGGCGGTCCGTGGCGGGCTGTAGCATCTGACGGTGAGTGGGCGCGTGGCGCCCCTCACTTTGACCCGAATGCGATGCCTCTCCCTTCTCCCCTCAGGGGAGAAGGTGGCCGAAGGCCGGTTGAGGGGTGAAGCGGCGCGACACGTGATCGCTGAGAAGCTGAACCCCTCACCCTAGTTCCGCTACGGACCTGACGGTCCTGGCTGCACTAGCCCTCTCCCCTCAGGAGCGAGGGGACGATGTGGGGCAGCCCGTGCCCCTCCCGAAGACTCCCTGAGCGAACTAAACTGGATCCGGTCCCGGGCCTTTGAAATCGTCCGCAGATGGATTGTCGCGCCGGGCGCGATATTCCGCCCAGCGGCCGGCGATGCGGGTGCGGGCGCCGTCGGCGAAGATGTTGGCGAGGCCGGCGGCGACGATGACGCCGAGCCCTGCAAGGCTGATCGCATCGGGCACTTCGTCGAAGAACAAGGCGCCGAACAGCAGCGCCCAGATGATCTGGCTGTACTGCATCGGCGCCACCCGGCTGGCCGGCGCCAACGCCACACCCTTGAGCTGCAGCAGATAGCCGATGCCGCCGAGCACGCCGCAGAGCACCAGCGCACCCAGGAGCAGCGGGCTTGGCCAGCTGAAGCCGACAACCAGGACGCCGAGCAGGTTGGCTGCCAGGGTGAACAGGCCAGGCAGCGCGAACAGGGTGACGCGCCGCTCGGCCCCGGAGATCAACCGGATGGTGGTCAGCGAAACGGCGGCGGCCAGCGCGCAGATGAAGGCCGAGATGTGGCCGAGCTCGATCTCGCGGAAGCCCGGCCGCACCACCAGCAGCACTCCGAGAAAGCTGATGATGACGAGGACCCAGCGGTCGAGCGGCACTTCTTCCTTGAGCACCACGACCGAGAGGATCGTCGCCAGCACCGGGATCAGAAACACCAGGCAGTAGGCTTCGGCGAGCGGGATGCTGACGAAGGCGTAGGTGATCAGCACGGCACTCAGCATCCGGCAGAACGCCACGAGGATCATCAGGGCCGGACGGTTGAGCTTGAAGGTGTCGCGCCAGCGCTCCTCGCGGGGCTTGGAGAACAGCGCCGGCAGGAACGAGAAGATGGTGGTGAACAGGCCAATCTCGAAGACGTTGAGCGAGCCGCCCAGCGCCTTGACCAGGGCGTCGGCGGTCGAGAACGACGCCATGCCGCCCAGCACGCAAAGCACGCCGAGCGACACCGGAGAGAGGGTACGCAGCATCTACTTGCCTGTCGCCGCGGGCGCCTGGTTTTCCGCCTCGCCGCGGCGAGGCAGTTTGGCATCGTCCCCCAGGGGCGGACTGACTTCGGAAATGGCGCTTGCCGGCCCGAACACGGAGAGACGCGAGAAGATGCGGATCCGGGTCTCGTCCGACATGACGTTGAGGATGCCGCCGAAGGCGACGACCACGAGGCCGCAATAGGCGACGGTATCGGGATACTCGTGGAAGAAGATGGCACCGAAGATCACCGCCCAGGCGATCTGGCTGTACTGTGCGGGCGCGATCTGGCTCACCGGCGCGCGACGGGTGGCGGCGATGAAGATGATGTTGCCGGTGCCGCCGAGCGCGCCGATGGTCAGCAGCATGGCGAACTCCTGCCAGGTCGGCCAGGTGAAGGTCGGCAGCATCAGGATGCCGTTGACGATGACGATGTAGCCCAGCGGCAGGCCAAGCAGGCTGACGCGCTTTTCGACCGGCGCGACCTTGCGCAGCGTCGTGGTGGTGATGCCGCCCATCAACGCCGCGCCCAGCGCCAGCAGGTGGCCGAGTTGCAGGTCACGGAAGCCCGGCCGCACCACCAGCAATACGCCGAGGAAGCTCGCGCCGAGGAAGAACCAGCGCTGCCAGGTCACCTCTTCGTGCAGGAAGGATTTTGACAGCGCCACCACGAAGATCGGCGCCAGGAAGGCGATCGAGTAGGCCTCGGCCAGTGGAATGTGGGTGAAAGCGTAGATGATGCAGAGGTTGCCCACGACACCGGTAAGGCTGCGCAGATTGACCAGCCAGGGGTGGCGCATGCGGTGAAAATGCCGCCAATGCTCGCCCTTCGGCTTGGTGAAGATGGCGGGAATGAAGGAGAACAGCGCCGTCCAGAAGGCGATCTCGAAAACCGTCAGGCTTGAACCGAAGCCTTTGATAATCGCGTCACAACAGGAATAGAGCAGGTAGGCAACGAGCGAAAAGGCGACGCCGGAGGGCATCTTCTGGTATCCAAGGGGGAGGGGACGGCAACTGGTATGTTAGTCCTATACGATGGGTCGGCGGCACCGTCGATGGGGGTAAAGGCCACAGCTGCTAATTATTTCGTCTCTACTTGAAACGAGCGCCGGCGAGTGGACCGATGGTTTCGATCTTGTTGGTCCAGATGTAGCCGGAGAAGTTATCCGGCACCTGCGCCAGCAACTCCGGGGTGTCGATGCCGGCCGTGCCGGGATCGCCGGCACTGTAGGGACCCAGCAGGATCACCTCGGAGCCGGCCTGCCGGAGACGCTCGATGAACAGGTTGGGCCAGCCCCAGACGAATGGTGCAATGTTGATGGGCAACATCACCTTGGTGTTGCGGCAGGCGTCGGGCACGAGGCCGGTCCACCCGAGGGTCTCATATTGCAGCAGGCAATCGATCAGCCCTTTGCGGGACCAGACATTGAGACCGCCGATCAGCTCGGCGGCGCGGTAGGTCGGGGGATCGCCGCCATAGGCGCCCCACACGGCTGCGCGCCATTCGGGGTGGCCGGCGAGCAGCTCTGCCAGCATGTCGCCCTCGCGGGCTTCATTGCTCTTGAAGTTCACGAGGAAGCGGCGGTCGGGGAGGCCGCCGAACACCTCCTTCAGTTCGGGCATCAGGCCGACGCCCTTGCCGCGGAACGGATAGGTAGCGCCGCCATCGGCGGTATAGCCGTAGCCGATGTCGAGCAGTTTGAGCGACGCCATGTCGTGGCGACGCGTCTCGCCGTTGCCTTCGGTGCGGCAGTCGACGGTCCAGTCGTGCAGCACGGCGAACTGCCCATCGGTGGTGGGATGCACATCGAGTTCGACGATGTCGGCGCCGGCGGCGAACGCCGCCTGCATCGAGGGGATGGTGTTCTCGAGATAATCGTGAGTGGGCTGGTCGATCCGCTCAGCGGTGCAGGTGTCGTTCTTGAGGTCGGCGCGATCGAACGTCTGGTGCACGCCGCGATGCGCGATCAGCTCGAGCTTGCCGGTGGGCGGCGCCACGCGCCAGGACGCGTTCCAGACGTAGACCGCCGCGACGATGACCGTGAGGCCGAGCAGAATCTTCTTGAACATCGATACCCCTCGAAGAGGGCTGACGCTGGTTTCGGTTCGTGGCTCAAGTATGGCCGGATCGGCTCAGCCGCAGTTGAGTTTTGCGCCGAGGAAATCGGTGTCGCACTGGATGCGCCGTAGAGTCGCCAGGTCCTCGTCGGTCGGGGCCTCCCCGTCCGGCTTGATGACGATGGCCTCGACCACCGCGCTGCTCTCGCCGTTCAGCATGCCGAACCAGACGAAGGTCGCGGCGGTGTCGACGAAGCTGCCTTCGCGCACGAAGCCCGTTTCGCTGCTGACATCGTTGGTGTAGGCGCGGCCAAGCGCTCCCTGCGCACGGGCGCTGTCGTAGAGCTGGCGCGGGCCGACGCGCTCGAAGACGAAGACATCGCCCAGATGTGAAACGCGCGAGGTGGGCGTGCTGGCGTCGACGACGAGATCGCTGGGCATGGTCGGGAGCAGAGGCGGCAGCGCCATGTTGAAGCGGTTGGCGTCGATGTCGGCTTCGCCCGGCAGATCGAGGCTGTCGATATCGGCATCGAGCGGCAGGAAGAAGCTGTTCAACGGCCCCTTGGCGAAGATCCGCTTCAAGGGGTCGCGTCCGACGCCGGCACTCGACCAGCCGTGCTGGCGGTTGAAGAAACTGGTGCTTGCGGCATTGAGGCCATCGACACCCGGGGTAAAATAGAGCGCGATCTCATAGTCACCATCGGTGGCCATGGATACGTCGGTTGCCGAGCAACTGCCGATATCGAGCAGGCGCTCGCCCAACTTGTAACCGGAAATCGATCCGGCGAACTCGGCCTTGCCGATGGAGGGCGTGTAGTCGGACTCGAAGCGCCACTGCATGTCATAGGGATCGGCCCGCTCGTCGATGGCGAGGAGGCGGAAACAGGCCTCGCGAATGGCCGAGGGCAGATCGGTGATCCAGCCGGAGGACGGAGTGGGGGGCAGGGCGACCCGCGCCAGGTAGAGGTCCTCAGCCGTCAGCAGGTCATAGGTCTGGTCCGGCCCCATGCCGACCATCTTGAAGATGACCTCCGGATCGACGTTCCATTTCACCAACTCCTTGACCATCAGCGCCAGGGAGTCCCGCGTCTGGCCTTGCATGGCCATGGCGCCGCGTTCGTTGAGCGCGTTGGTGAAGGACTCTTCGTCGGCATAAGGGGCGTGGAAGCCGACGATTGATCCCGGCTCGACCATGCGATCGACATAGGTGCCGACGCCATCCTGGCTGGACCATGCCGAGCCGCCGAGGAAGGCGAAGGCACAGGCCGAGTAGCAGCTGTTGCCGCGCTCGACCACGGTGGCGATGTGGTTGGCGCGCAGGAAATCGGCGAGCGCCAGGCCCTCGTAATAGCTGCCGCCCGGGCCGTTCAAGGTGAGCACCGCCGTCGCCCCGCCGTCGGGGCCGATGCAGGACAGCCGGCATTTGACGAAGGTGTCGTACATGTCCTGCAGCGTGGCGACGTCGCCATCGAGGGACTCGCCCTCATAGTGCAGGTGCGGCACCGGATGTGCCGCCGAATACTGCATCGAGACGATTGAAATAGTTGCGGCGGCGGCGGGGAGGGTCGTGGCTGCCGCGAACGACAGAAGAACTGCAAGAAATACTGACAACCGCATGTTTCGGAGTCCCCCCGAGAACTTGTTTTTCTAGGAGGTTTGACGCTCTCAACACAAGCGTCCTTGGGTTGGCGAGATCAGGTTTTTGGTGTTCGGGTTTTGCCGAGGCGGCGCATCAGCTTGCCGCGAAGCGTCGTGAACTCGATCCTGGCGCGGGTCGCGAGGAACTGACGAGCGAAATAGAAGCCGAGTCCCGCACGGCGCGCGTGCGCCCACCATCGATCGCTGGCCGGCAGACCCCAGCGGCGCCATGGTTTGCGGTAAGCAAAATGGATGATCCAGGGGTCGGCGCGCTGCAGCGCGACCTGAGGAGCGAGCTCCGGGGCTACCGTATCCCACATGTCGTCGACGAGCGCTTCAGGCAGGACGTTCCAGCGCGGATCCAGCAACGCGATATTGCCGCGGAAGGCGGCGTTGATGGCGCATTGGTCGGCAAACTGCAACACGTCACGCATGCTCAATACCGTGTCGGTCATGCGTTGCTCGTAGCCAAGATCACGCAGTTGCCGCAGGTCGAGCACGGTGACGCCGGCCTGGATGCAGCCGAGCATCTCAGCGGCGTCGCCGAACCCCAACACGTCGCGCAGATAGGCGAAGGTGCGCTCGCGCAGCGCCTGCCGGTGCGGCTGCACGGCAAGCGCCTCGTCGATCATACGGACGTCGACGGCTGCCGCGAGCGGCTTGCCGTCGAGGGGCGCATTGAACAGCGGCGCAAGGTCGGCTTCGACGATCAGGTCGGCATCCAGGTAGATGACGCGATCGAGATCGGCGAGCACGCGGGGAACGACAAAGCGGAACAGTGTCGAGGGTGGAAAGCCACTGACAGTGCCCACCGCGGCGAGCGGGTTGTCGAGGCGATGCAGGATGATCTCCACCTGCGGGTGGCGCCAGCGCTCGATGTGGCGCACGATCGGGCTGTCGGGCCCGTCGTAGAGCACGTGGAACACAACCTGCCGACCGGGAGCAGCGCTGGCCGCGATGGAGGTGGCGACCACCGGTACCAGCGGCAAATAGCCGGCATCGAGGGCGGTGCAGACGGCGACGGTGCCGCCGCCTGCGACCGGAGCAGACATCAGGCGGCCATGGCCTTCTTGAGGTTGGCGTCGATCGCGTCGAGGAAGCCGAGAGTCGACAGCCACTTCTGGTCGGGGCCGACGAGCAAAGCCAGATCCTTGGTCATCTGGCCGCCTTCGACAGTGTCGATGCAGACCTGCTCCAGGGTCTCGGCGAACTTCGCCAGCTCGGCGTTGTCGTCGAGCTTGGCGCGGTGCTGTAGGCCACGCGTCCAGGCAAAGATCGAGGCGATGGAGTTGGTCGAGGTCTCCTTGCCCTGCTGATGCTGGCGATAATGCCGGGTGACGGTGCCGTGGGCGGCTTCCGCCTCGACGATCTTGCCATCGGGGGTCATCAGCACCGAGGTCATCAGGCCGAGCGAACCAAAGCCCTGGGCCACGATGTCGGACTGGACATCGCCGTCATAGTTCTTGCAGGCCCAGACATAGCCGCCGGACCACTTCAGCGCCGAGGCGACCATGTCGTCGATCAGGCGGTGCTCGTACCAGATTTTCAATTCGTCGAACTTCGCCTTGTAGTCGCGGTCGAAGATCTCCTGGAAGATATCCTTGAAGCGCCCGTCATAGGCCTTGAGGATGGTGTTCTTGGTGGAGAGGTAGCACGGGACCTTGCGGTTGATGGCGTAGTTGAACGAGGCGTGGGCGAAGTCGGCGATGGAATCGTCGAGGTTGTACATGCCCATGGCGACGCCGGCCGAGGGGGCGTCGAACACGTCGTATTCCTGCACCGTGCCGTCATCGCCGACGAACTTCATCGTCAGCTTGCCCTTGCCGGGGAACTTGAAGTCGGTGGCGCGGTACTGGTCGCCGAAGGCGTGGCGGCCGACGATGATCGGCTGGGTCCAGCCGGGCACCAGGCGCGGCACGTTCGACATGATGATCGGCTCGCGGAAGATCACACCGCCCAGGATGTTGCGGATGGTGCCGTTGGGCGACTTCCACATCTTCTTGAGCTTGAACTCTTCGACTCGCTGCTCGTCGGGGGTGATGGTGGCGCACTTGATCCCGACGCCATGCTTCTTGATGGCGTTGGCAGCATCGACAGTCACCTGGTCGTTGGTGGCGTCGCGGTTCTGCACCGACAGGTCATAATACTCGATGTCGAGATCGAGATAGGGAAGGATCAGCTTGTCCTTGATCGCCTGCCAGATGATGCGGGTCATCTCGTCGCCGTCGAGATCGACGACAGGGTTGGCAACTTTGATCTTGGCCATGCGTAAGCTCCTCAGCGGCGCGGAAAATCTGATGCCGCGGCTAATAGCATGAAATCGGGCACGGGGAAGCGCCCGCGGGCGCGAGTGCCGGTTCGATCTGTCGGAAAGCGACCTACAGTCGTTGACACCGTGCATATACACACTATCTATCGGTCCATGGATGATTTCAGCCGCTGCATGGTTTCGAATACGCGAATGGCAGCGCGGGCGATTACGAGACGCTACGATGCCTATACGCGGCCGTTCGGCATCACCTCGACGCAGTATTCGGTGCTCGGGCTGATCGTCGCTTCGGGCGAGCGGAACGTCAGCGAACTGGCGGAACAGCGCGGCTTCGAGCGGACGACGCTGACACGCAACCTCGATCGGCTGGAGAAGATGGGGCTGATCGCTTCGCGGCCGGCCGAGCATGGCAATGGCCGCATCTGCTCTCTGACCCCGAAGGGCAGGGCGCTGGTGGACGAGCTGCTGCCGCTGTGGCGGAAGGCACAGGCGGAGATTCGTCAGGAGCTCGGCGCCGATGGGTTCGAAGATACGCTCATGAAACTGCAGCGGCTCGCCACCATCTGACCAGGATGGGTGGCGCACAATCCGACCTCAACCGTGTAACTACACAGAAGGAAGCACCTCGATGGCAACTCAGTCCGATCCGATCGTCGTAACCGGCATGGGCGTCGTGAGCCCGCTCGGCACCGGGGTCGAGACCGTGTGGTCGCGGCTCATCGCCGGCAGGAGCGGCATCGTCAGGAACACGCGGTTCGACGTGACCGACTATGCCGCCAAGGTGGCGGGACTGGTACCGACCATCGAGACGGACCCCGAGGGATTCGATCCGCTGGCGGCGATCGACCCCAAGGACATCAAGAAGATGGACCTCTTCATCCAGTATGGACTGGTCGCGGCGCAGGAAGCGATCAGCCAGTCCGGCTGGGCGCCCCAGACAGAGGACGAAAAGGCGCGGACCGCCACTGTGATCGGCACCGGCGTCGGCGGTTCGCCGGTGATGGCCCATGCCGTCGAGACCATCATCGAGAAAGGCCCGCGGCGGCTGTCGCCGTTCACGGTGCCGAGCTTTCTCGCCAACCTCGCGGCGGGATGGATCTCCATTCGCTACGGCTTCAAGGGGCCGATCGGCGCACCGGTGACGGCCTGCGCCGCGTCGGGGCAGGCGATCGGCGACGGCATGCGGCTGATCCTCACCGGCGAAGCCGACGTGGCCGTGGTCGGTGGGGCCGAAGGCTCGGTCGATCCGATTTCTGTCGGCGGATTCGGTGCGGCCCGGGCCTTGGCGACGGCGTTCAACGACGATCCGGAAGGCGCCTCACGACCGTTCGACCGCAAGCGCGACGGGTTCGTGCTGGCCGAGGGCGCCGCGGTGCTGGTCATCGAACGGCTTAGCCACGCCAGGGCGCGGGGCGCCACGCCGCTCGCGATACTGTCCGGTTACGGGACGTCGGCCGATGCCTACCACCTGACCGCCGGTGAGCCGGGAGGCGCCGGAGCGCAGGCGGCGATGCGCGGCGCACTGCGGATGGCCGGGTTGTCCCCGGGCGAGATCGACTACATCAACGCGCACTCCACCTCGACCCAGGTCGGCGATGCGGCGGAACTGGCTGGGATCGGCGCGGTGTTCGCCAATCGCGGCAAGGACCTGGCGATCTCCTCGACCAAGTCGGCCACCGGCCACCTTATGGGGGCGGCGGGCGCCATCGAGGCGCTGTTCTCGATCCTTGCAATCCGCAACGGCATCGTGCCGCCGACCCGCAACCTCGAAGACCCCGACGTCGGCGAACAGTTCAACCTGGTGCCCAAGGTGGCGCAGGAAAAGACCGTCCGCCACGCCCTGTCGAATGCCTTCGGCTTTGGCGGGGTGAACGCGACGCTGGTGTTCTCGGCGATCTAGGGGAGGTGTAGCTGTCCTCGTCTCCCTCCCCCTTGTGGGGAGGGATCAAGGGGGGGCACACGCTCTGAGCGTGGGGCAGCCCCCACCCAGCTACGCAACGGACCTGGCGTCGCCAGACCCTGCTTCGCTACCCTCCCCACGAGAGGGAGGGAGGGGACCGGTGGTACCGTCGCGGCTACTTCGGCGGCATCGCCGCGACCCAGCGCTCGGCCGTCTCCACCCAGTCGCGCAGGTCGTCGTCCTCTTCGATCGCCTCGGCATCGACCCAGATGAAACCGCGCATGGCCTTGTCGCCGTGGATCATCTGCGTTGCGCGGGGGCGGGCCAAGGCAGCCTCGTTGTTGTCCTTGCCGACGCTGAGCAGGATGCGACCGTCTTTCTTGCAGCCGACCAGGATGTGGCCGTTGAGCAGGAAGGTGAGGCCGCCGAACATGGTCTTTTCGGTGATGCGCGGATCGCCGTCGAGGATATCGCGAATCCGCTCGGCGAGGTGCGTCATGGTGGTGGAGGTGGACTTCATCTGGCGGCAGGACCTTACTTTGGCGGAAGGGTATTGGCGAAGCCGAGCGCGTAAGCGATCCAGCGGCCCAGCGCCGTGTCATCCGGCGTGCCGGTGGCGTCGACCGCGATGAAGCCGGTCATTGGCCGAGGGCCCATATGCATCTGGTAGGCGCCGGGTTGGGCCAGTGCTTCGGCCTGCTTTGCCGGGTCGATGCGGACCAGCAGTTCGCCCTTGGCGGTGGTGCCGATGGCCATGTTGCCGTTGAGCATGAAACCAATGCCGCCAAACATCTTCTTTTCGACGAGGCCGGCGGGCAGCAGCGGACGTAGCCGCTCGCCCATGGCGTCGGATGCGGTGCTCATCAGGTGGACTCCGGATTGCGATAGGTGGCGTGCTGGGCGATCGCCTCGGGCAGGCTGTCCCAGGCGTGGTGGCTGCGGGCAAAGATCAACTGGCTGGGGGCGAACCAGGTGGCGTTCGAACCGAACAGACCGACCGGCAGCATCAGCAACTCGGGCGCGCGGCTCGACCTGGCGTAGAGCGGCGTACCGCAGGTCGGACAGAACCAGCGGGTAAGCGTTGCCCCCGAGTGAGCCGGTCGGGCGAAGCTGGCGGCGGGGCCGGTGACGGCAACATTGCCGGTGCGGACCAGAGCGACGGTCGAATGCCCGGTGCCGGTAGCCCGTTGGCAATCCTCGCACGAACACAGCAACATCGAACGGACGCGGCCCTTGACCGACAGCGTGACGGCGCCGCAGGCGCAGCCGGCGCTGAGTTCGATCTGGGGTTTGTCGCTCGCGGTCATGCCGCATGCTGACACCGAGGATTTGCCATGCGCAAGCCGCCTGCTTGATCCTCGGCGACGCCGGCTTTAGACGAACGGCATGCTCTATGCGCCCCACTATCCGATCGAAACCGAACGGCTGCGACTGCGGCCGTTCAGCCGCGGCGATGTCGATGCGGTGTTCGCCTACCGGCAGCGCGAGGATGTGGCGCAGTACCTGTTCGATGGTCCGATGAGCCACGAGAGCGTCACCGAGGTGGTGCAGCACCGGATCGGGCAGTACGGGTTCGATACCGAGAGCGCCAAAGTGTTTCTCGCAGTGGAGCTTAGGCATACGCAGCAGGTGATCGGCGAAGTGTCGCTGATCCTTCGGGACGCGGCGGCTCGCCAGGCGGAGATCGGCTACATCTTCCACCCCGAGTTTCACGGGCAGGGTTTTGCCACGGAAGCGGCCCGTATGCTGTTGCAGATGGGCTTCGAAGGGGCCGGGATGCACCGGATCTATGCACGGTGCGACGCGCGCAATGCCAGCTCCTGGAAGGTGATGGAGCGGCTGGGCATGCGTCGGGAGGCACATTTCCGCGAGCATGCGCTGTTCAAGGGCGGCTGGGACGAGGAGTTCGTCTATGCCCTGCTCGAGCAAGAGTGGCGCGCCGACGCCGGAAGCTAAGTGCTGCCAAGGACTTGGCTATTCCATCGGGGCGGCTGGATTTAGCAAGATATTTCAACGACTAAGGCGGAACCGCCATCAATCCGTGACGTTCCCACCTTACATTTGAAGCGTAAGGGGAGGAGCCGACATGACGATGCCCGATTTTCCTATTGAGACGGAGAGACTTACCCTCAGGAGCTTCCAGAAGTCCGACCTGGATGCGGTGATGTCCTATCATGCGTTGCCTGAGGTGCAGCGCTATCTCGATTGGAAGGCGCGCGATCGTGTCGAGGTGAAAGCCGCGCTCGATGCGATGTGCGCGCAGCAACGATTGAACCGTCCGGGCGATGTGCTCACCCTCGCAGTGGTGCGCAAGGCCGACGAGCTGCTGATCGGCCAGGTGTCACTGCGCTGGACCGACGCGACTGCGGGGCAGGCGGAGCTGCGCTTCATTCTCAGCCCAGCGCAGCGTGGGCAGGGCTATGCGCGCGAAGCGGTACGCGCCATGCTGGACCTCGGCTTCGAAGAGCTCGGGCTGCACCGCATCTTCGCGCGGTGCTCGGGGCGCAACCAGTCGTCAGCCAAGCTGCTCAAGGAACTCGGGATGCGGCTGGAGGCGCATTTCCGCGAGCACGCGTTGTTCCAGGGCGAGTGGGATGAGGAGCTGCACTTTGCCATCCTCGATCGCGAGTGGCTGCGCAGCAGCAAGGTGAAGGAGTTGCACCGCCATATGGTGGCCTGACCTCACGCGCGCGGAATACTAGTTTGTACGTAGCTTTCCGTCGACTTGCAAAAACTGCATGGCTGGCATGCGAGCCTCCTGACGAAGACGCGTATGCGTGTTCTACTATGCCCGTTGTGGCATCGCAGTAGATGCCGGGTGCTGATTGAGGGGTCAGGCGTCCGGCGCGGTGTCCACGGTTGGACGCACGCGCAGAGGCCCCCGATGAACTTCACTCCCGCGGCCGGAGACGGCGATGGCCGCAGCCGTCTGTTTGCCGTTTCTCCACGCGATATTCTTGTCGTCGCCGTCCTGGTCTTTCTGGCAGCCCTGGCCGGGAGCATTTCGCGACCAAGCGGATTTCTGGCAGCGTTCTGGCCGGCCAATGCAATCCTCGCCGGAATCCTGGTTCGGGCTATGCGGCTACGCACCGTGCCGGTGCTGCTTGGCGCCACCGCCGGCTATCTCGCGGCGGGGCTGGTGATGGGCGACAGCTTTCGGATCGGCGCGTTGTTGACGCTGGGCAACCTGGTTGGCGTGCTGGCGTTTACGCTGCTGTTCGGCGCACTGGAACCGGAAGACCGGGCGCTCTCCCGGCCCCAAGGCGTGATCTCGCTCGTGCTGATGGCCTGCGCGGCGTCGGCAGCCGCGGGCGTGGTCGGCGGCCTGGCGTTGAGCGAACTCACCGGGGTGAGCTATTTCGAGGGCTGGTCGGGCTGGTTTGCCGCAGAGCTGGTGAACTATCTGGCGCTGTTGCCGGTCATCCTGACGCTGCCGTCGCCCGCCAGGGGGTGGTCGCTGCCCGCTCTCGGTCGCGTCGCGTGGCAAGCGGTGCTGCCACCCATCGTCGCGACGGTGCTGATGATCGTAGTGGCGCTGCTGGTGCCACATCCGGTCTCGATCGTGTTTCCGGTTCCGACGCTGATCTGGTGCGCGCTGAGCCTGCCCCTGCCGGCGACGGCGGTACTGGTCATGATCTACTCGGGCACCGCGATGATCGGGATGAAACTGGGGCTGTTCGATCCGGGGCTGGGCACCGAGGTCACCGGCGATTCGATCACCGTGGTCCATCTGGGAGTGGCCCTGGTGGCGTTTGGGCCGATGGTGATTGCGAGCGTCAACGCCGAACGCCGGCGACGCATCGAACAACTGGAGCGCCTGGCGCGGCACGATTCGCTCACCGACGCGCTGACGCGCAGCGCTTTCATGGAGGCAGGAGCCGGATTGCTTGCCCGGCTGCTCGAGGAGCGGGCGGCAGTCGCGGTGCTGGTACTCGATGCCGACCACTTCAAACAGATCAATGATCGGCATGGTCATCCCTCGGGCGACCGGGTGCTTGTGGGGGTGGCAGCGGCGATCCGCAGCGCCATCCGACAGGGCGACCTGTTCGGCCGGATCGGCGGCGAAGAGTTCGCCCTGGTCCTGCCGCGGATCACGCGGCGCGAAGCGCAGGCGGTCGCCGAGCGGATGCGCAGGGCCGTCGCCAACCTCGCCGTGGTGCTGGAGAACGGCAGCCTGCAGCGCATCACCATCAGCATCGGGGTGGCATACGATCCAGCGAGCGGCGCGGGACTCACCGAAATGGTTTCGCTTGCCGACAGCGCGATGTATGAGGCCAAGCGGGCAGGGCGCGACCAGGTGGTGGTTTGCGACTCCGAGGCATCGGGGCGCCCGTCAATGCACTAGAGGACCAGACGCGCCGATGGCCGGAACCGACAAATCGCAGGAGTTCACCTTCCGGCCGAGCCCGGCGGTCATCCTGTGCGAGCCGCAACTGGGCGAGAATATCGGTACAGCGGCTCGCGCCATGGCCAATTTCGGGCTGTGGGACCTCAGGATCGTCAACCCGCGCGACCCCTGGCCGAACGAGAGAGCCATAGCGGCGGCTTCGCGGGCCGACCACGTCATCGACAAGGTGCGGGTGTTCGCGACGCTCGAGGAGGCGATTGCCGACCTGCAGCTGGTGTTCGCCACCACCGCTCGCCGGCGCGACATGCAGAAGCCGGTCTATGGCCCCGAAGAGGGGGCGCAGCGGATGATCTCGCACATTGCAGCAGGGCAAAAGGCCGGGCTGCTGTTCGGACGGGAGAAATGGGGTCTCTATAACGAGGAGGTCGCGCTGGCCGATGCCATCGTGACGTTCCCGGTCGAGGCCGCATTCGCCTCGCTCAACATCGCGCAGGCGGTGCTCCTGATGGCTTACGAGTGGCGGCAGCAGGCGGACAAGGGCGAGGTCTTGCCGTTCACCGGCGGGCTCGACCCGACGGCGCCGCGCGAAGAGCTGATCGGGCTCTTTCTTCATCTCGAGCAGACGCTGGATCGGACCGGCTTCTTCAAGACCGACGACAAGCGGCCGACCATGGTGGACAATCTGCGCGCGGCCTTTACCCGCGCGCAGCTGTCGACCCAGGAAATCCGCACCCTGCGCGGGGTGATCTCGTCGATCGACCGGGCGCACCTGCGGCAGGGCAGGAAGGCACGGGAGGCCGAGGCGGCAAGAGCGGCGAAGCCCGAGGACTGATCGTCGGCAGGACCGAAAGTATGCTTTGACGGCGGTTCGCCGGGCATGGCATCAGGCGTCACCATGTCGCACGCCCCCTCCGAGCCTTCCAAGCTCGCTTTCAGCTACCGCAATTTCCGCTTCTTCTGGCTCACGACGTTGCTGGTCAGCTTCGCCGTACAGATCATGTCGGTGTCGATCGCCTGGCAGATCTACGACGTGACGGGCGAGCCATTCCTGCTCGGGCTGGTGGGGCTGTCGCTGTTCCTGCCGGCGCTGGTGCTGATCCTCATCACCGGGCTCACCGCCGACCGCTTCAACCGGCGACTGATCATGGCGATCTGCCTCGGCGTGGAACTGCTGTGCGCGCTGGGGTTCCTCGCCTTCGTCAACGTTCAGGCCCACGAGGTGTGGCCGATCTTCGGCATCCTGGTCGTGCTGGGCACGGCACGGGCGTTCTGGAGCCCGGCCGCGCAGTCGCTGGCGCCCAACCTGGTGCCGCCGGAGGCGCTGGCCAACGCGATCACCACCAACATGTCGGCCTGGCAGTTCGCCTCGATCGCCGGGCCGGCGGTGGGAGGACTGCTGTACGGCATCGGACCGTCGGTGGCGTTCGGCACCGGCGCGGTGCTGCTGGTGATCGCCATGGTTTCGGTGCTGATGATCTCCAAACCGCAGCAGCGCGAGTCGCATCAGGCGACCAGCCTCGAGACCATGCTGGCGGGCTTCCGCTACATCTTCTCCAACAAGGTGGTGCTGGGGGCGATCTCGCTGGACATGTTCGCGGTGCTGATGGGCGGGGCGGTGGCGCTGCTGCCGATCTACGCCAAGGACATCCTGCATGCCGGGCCTCAGGAACTCGGTTTTCTGCGCGCCGCGCCGGGTATCGGCGCCATCGCCATGGCGCTGTTCCTGACGCGCTTTCCGATCCGCGACCATGCCGGCCGGCTGCTGTTCCTGTTCGTGGGGTTGTTCGGCGCTTTCACCGTGCTGTTCGGGCTTTCGACGACGGTCTGGCTGTCCGTCCCGGCGCTGGCGCTGGTAGGAGCTTCGGACATGGTGAGCGTGACCATTCGCGAGACCATCATGCAGTTGTGGACGCCAGAAGAGGTGCGCGGCCGGGTGAATGCGGTGAACTCGGTGTTCATCGGCGCGTCGAACGAGCTCGGCGAATTCCGGGCCGGTACGGTGGCGCACCTGATCGGACCGGTTCCGGCCGTGGTCATCGGCGGCATGGGCTCGATCGCCATCGCAGTGATCTGGAGCCGGGTGTTCCCGGGGCTGCGCAACCAGCGCACGCTCGACCGCAAGATGGTCTGATCGCTGTCCGGCGCTTGACTCAGGCGGGTTCCGCCTCTATCACGCGCGCACTTGTCGAGCCCCCGGGCTCCTCGAGCGCACCCGGGATTCCCTGAAACCAGAGAATCTGTCGGTCCGTTCCGCAAGGACGGGCAGAGGAGGGCGCAATCACTTTCGACGATCTAAGAAAGGATTCCGATGTCGAAGCGCGATTCAGTCAAACACAAGATCGACCGCCGTCTTGGTGAAAACCTGTGGGGCCGCCCGAAGTCCCCGCTCAACAACCGTGCCTATGGCCCGGGCCAGCACGGCCAGCGCCGCAAGGGCAAGACCTCCGACTACGGTCTGCAGCTGCGCGCCAAGCAGAAGCTGAAGGGCTATTACGGTTCGATCACCGAGAAGGCCTTCAAGAAGCTCTACACCGAAGCCGCCCGCGTGAAGGGTGATACCGGCGAGCGCCTGATCGGGCTGCTCGAGAGCCGTCTCGACGCCATCGTCTACCGCGCCAAGTTCGTGCCGACCGTGTTTGCGGCCCGTCAGTTCGTGTCGCACGGCCATGTGCTGGTCAACGGCAAGCGCGTCAACATCCCTTCCTACCAGGTGAAGGTTGGCGACAAGGTCGAGGTGCGTGAGCGCTCCAAGCAGCTCGCCATCGTGCTCGAGGCCAACCAGCTGGCCGAGCGTGACGTTCCGGAATACGTGGAAGTCGATCACTCCAAGCAGACCGCAGTCTATGTCCGCGTTCCGGCCCTGTCGGATGTGCCGTATCCGGTGCAGATGGAACCGAACCTGGTCGTCGAATTCTATTCGCGCTAATCGCGCAACACCGTATCGAAATCATCGAAGGCCGCCTCTCGGGGCGGCCTTTTTGTTTGTCGGCTCGTGACAGTCTTTCGCCGGCATGATTACCGTCGAGCGACAAGCAACTCGAGGCAGGCGGGCGCGGCCAATTGAGTGTTCTCGACGAACTCGCGAGGCGGGGGAACACCACTGCTGTTGTCAGTGAAGCCGGGCAGTTCGACTATGCCGAACTGCTGGGTCGCGTGGAACGCTACCTCGCGCGCCTCGCGCAGCAGGGTGTCGGCGCGGGAGCCATCGTCGGCGTCGAGATTGCCGACGAGGTCGAGCATCTCATCGCCTCGCTAGCGCTGATTGCTGCCGGCGCCCACCACATTACCCTCGCGACGCACGATCCGCCCGCCGTCCGAAGCGAGCTGGCAGGGCGGGTCGGGGTGACGCACGTGGTCGGCCAGGGGGCGGAGGTGACGCGGCGGAACGCGGTGTTCGCGGCGGAGGGGGAAGGCGAGGGCGGCGTCTACCTCAAGACCTCCGGCACGACCGGGGGCATGAACATCATCGCCTTCACCGCAGCGCAGCTCGCCGCCCAGGCGCTGCGACACCCCGAGTACAGCACCGAGCGATTGTTGCGGCTGGCGTCGATCGAACACAACAACTCCAAGCGCCACCGGCTCTATTGCATGCTGATGGGGGGAACCAACGTGTTTCGGCCACCCGGCGACTTCGACGAAGCGGCCTTCTGTGCCCGGCATCGGGTGACCTGTCTCGATATTTCGCGCATGCATGCCTCGAACCTCGCAGCGCAGGATCGGCCGGGGCGTTTCGAAGGGACCAAGCTGCGTACCGGAGGGTCGGCAATCCCCATCGACGTGCGCCGCGCCGTCGAACAGCGCGTGACCCCGCTGCTCTATGTCCGCTACGCTTCCACCGAGAGTGGGGCGATCGCGATGGCGGGGCCCGGAGAGCACGACGAGGCAGAGTCGGTGGGCCGGCCGCTGCCGGGGGTGGACCTGCAGATCGTCGGCCCGGATGACCAACCGCTGCCGCGTGGCGAGACCGGTCGTATCCGGCTGCGGGCGCCCGGCGTCGCGACCGGATATCTCGATGGAGGAGAGCAGACCGCCGAGCGGTTTCGCGACGGGTGGTTCTGGCCTGGCGATGTCGGCATGCTGCGGGCGGATGGCAGCCTGATCGTGCAGGGGCGGCAGGACGACATGATGGTCCTCAATGGCCTCAACATTTTTCCGGCCGAGATCGAGCGTGTGCTGGAGCGGCATCCCGACGTGAGCGTCGCGGCGGCATTGCCACTGGCGTCGCGCATTCACGGGCAGATCCCGGTGGCCGCGGTCGAGCTCAAGGCAAAGGCGACGACGAGCGCGGCGCAGTTGCAGGCCTATGCGCGGGAGCATCTGGCGCTGAGGGCGCCGCGGCGGATCCTGGTGGTCGAGCAACTGCCGCGCAACAGTCAGGGGAAGATCATGCGGCGTGCGATCGCAGTGCTGTTCGAACAGCGGTGGCAGCAATGACCGAACGGGAGATCCGGCAGATGCTGGTCGATGCGATGCTGGGCGCCAGCGTGTTTGGCCTCCGCGACAACGGCTGGACCGATGAGTTCGTCGCCGGTACGCGCGACGTCGCAATGGGGGATCTCGAGATGGACAGCCTGGGGGCCATGGAGCTCTGCATCGCCGTCGAGGTCAATACCGGGGTCGAGATCGTGCCCGACCAGCTCGCCACCATGCCCACGCTCGGAACCCTGGTCGGCGCCATACAGCGGGACATCGCATGATCGAGGCGTATTTCCAGCGCGTGGCGGGGTGCAGGACGCTGAACCAGATCAACGCCGTGCACATCGCCATGACCAACGTGATGACGCCGATGGAGGCGCTGGCGGTACGCGACAGGCTGGCCGGCGGCAGCTGGATGTTTCCCGCCGAGAACGTCGGAGCCGATGGCAGCGCCAGCCTCACGGCGATGCTGGCGACGCACATGGAAAAGATCGTGGGCGACTTCGTCGAAGCCGGCAAGGAGCGGGCCGAGGTGTTCCAGCGCGTGCCGGTAGCGCGGGACGTCTGGCTGTTTAGTCGGGGCGGCGAGCGGTCGGGCAAGACGCTGATCATCGCCTTCACCGGCAATGCCGACCGGCTGATGATGCCGACACCGACGTTCATGCAGCACCTCGATGCCGATGCGGTCGACGTTTTGATGCTCGTCGACCGCAGCAAGGAGGGTTATCGCCGGGGCCTCGGCGGCATCGCGGAGTCCATCGAAGGGCTGATCCTGGCCTTGCCCAGGCTGGGCGAGGCCCAACGCTATCGGCGGATCGTCACCGCGGGAACCAGCGGCGGCGGGCTGCCCGCCGTGCTGGCCGGGCTGAAGCTCGGCGTGGATGCGGTGATGGCGGTAGGGTGCCGGTCACCGCATGCGGGCCGCTGGCAGGACCTGCCCGGAGTCGGGCTCGGCGGCGCGGAACTGCTCGTCGCCTGGCACGGGGAAACAGCGGCTAAAGGCATCTCGATCGTCCACGGCGCACAACATGCGCAAGATGCGGCCGCGGCGGAGGAGATCGCGAAGCTCGTCCCGGCCCGTGTGGTGCCGGTTTCGGTGACGGGGGTGGAGGTGCAGCACAACGCGCTCTACCCGCTGGTTCGAGCGGGGCGCTTCTCGCCGTTTCTGCGCGAGCATCTGGGGGTGTGAAAAAGGGCCGCCTGGCAGCGGCCCTTTCCGGTCAGGCGCCGGCGACGCCTGTCAGCGACTCCTTGATGGGTTCCTGGTCGCGAGGGATGTGGCTCTCGAAGACCCGCAGCCGCTTGTAGACCGAGATCAGCTCGATGACCGTGCCCCAGGCGCGTGCGAGGAACTGGAACGACGACGCGACCTGACCAAAGGCCTGCTGAACCTGCTGGTACAGGCCCAAGGTCAGCGTCCCCGCGAGGATGGATGGCGCCAACATCAGCAGCGGAATATACCCAGCCAACTGCAGATAGCCGTATCGGGCGAAGTTGAAGTAGGTGTAGTGCCAATAGATCCGGAAGTAGTTCCTCTGCACGCCGGCGAAGAGTTCCCGCACCGTCGGCGGGGCAGCGCGCTCCGGATCATCTTCGCCGTAAACCAGCTCCTTGCGATAGGCGGCCTCGACCTTCTGGTTCTCGAACTGCAGCCCGGGAAGCTTGAAACCGATAGCCGCGAGGAACACGGTTCCGAGCGCGGCCGACACCAATGCCACCCACACGAGGCTTCCTGGGACACTGCCGAGTATCGGCAGTTCGGTGATGTGCTGCGACAGACCCCAGAGGATGGGTAGAAACACGGCCAAGGTGATCAATGCGTCGAAAAAGCTCGTCCCGAGGTCTTCGACGATCTGCGCGAAGCGCATCGTGTCTTCCTGCACGCGTTGCGCGGCGCCCTCCGTTGTGCGGATCGAGCTCCAGTACTGCATGTAGTAGGAGTTCATGGCCTTGCGCCAGCGGAAGACATAGTGGCTGGTCAGGAAGCTGAGGATCACCAGCACCAGAATACGTGGGACCGTAACCGCGATGATGGTGGCGATCTCCGCGTAGAATTGGGGTGCTGGCACCGACCCGGGCTTGGAAAGCGCGCTTTGCAGCGTGTCGAAGAACGTTCCCTGCCAGTTGTTGACGAAGGCGTCGACCTGCACATTGAAGTAAGTGATGAGCAGGATGGCGGTCGAGCCGACAACCGACCACCAGTACCACTCGTTCCGCTGGTAGAAGAACCAGAAGATGCAGAAGAGCAGGGCCACCATCAGAACATACTGGTAAAGCCACGCCTGCTCGCCTGTGAGAAAGGTCCCCTCCGGGGTACAAGCCGGTGCGGCGACGCCCGCCGGCAGCGTGCTCTGGCCGACTTCGGGCGTGGTGGGCGCAGCCTGGTCTGCTTGCGGGGAACTGGTGGTCGCTGCTGGGTCGGCCGTGGTTGCGGGTGCGCACATCGGCGCTATCAGCCAGCGATCGAGACTGGCGACGGAGCGTATCGAGTCACCGAAGAACGGAAAGGCGATCGTCGCAATCAGCAACCAAACGGCAGCCGACGTGAAAAACAGCTTGGGCGCGGGGAAGAATGAGCGGAACACGGACGACTCCTTGGGGTTCCGGATATCGCTGTCATCTAACTGACTAAGTTCGGAACCGGCAAGGAACCACGGGGCACCTTGCCGCGAGTTAAACTCGCCGCAAGCTTCCGGTAAGGCGCGGGGTTTGCTACAGCAGCGGCATGAATGAAATCGCCAGCCCAGCGCAGTTCCAGGCCGACGCTGAAGACCTCTCCGGTGCGCACCCGCTGTTTACCGCTGCGCCACGCGGCGTCGAGTTCAACAAGCTCCGCAAGCGCCTGGTGCGCAACATGCGCGAGGCCATCGACAAGTTCGGCATGGCGCGACCCGGCGAGAAATGGCTGGTGGCTATCTCCGGCGGCAAGGACAGCTACGGCATGTTGGCGCTGCTGCTCGACCTCAAATGGCGCGGGCTGTTGCCGGTCGAGCTGATCGCCTGCAACCTCGACCAGGGGCAACCGAACTTCCCCAAGCATACCCTGCCCGAGTGGCTGGAAAAGCACGGGATCGCGCACCGGATCGAGTACCGCGACACCTATTCGGTGGTGACCAGCACGCTGCCGCAAGGGGCGACCTACTGCTCGCTCTGCTCGCGGCTGAGGCGCGGCAACCTCTACCGCATCGCGCGAGAGGAGGGGTGTTCGGCGCTGGTGCTGGGGCATCACCGTGAGGATAGCCTCGAGACGTTCTTCATGAACCTGTTCCATGGCGGCAAGCTCGCGGCCATGCCGCCGCGGCTGCTGAACGACGACGGCGACGTCGAAGTGCTGCGCCCGATGATCTATTGCGCCGAGCCGGACCTCGAGAAGTTCGCCGAGCACATGGCGTTTCCGATCATCCCTTGCGACCTCTGCGGTTCGCAGGAAGGGCTCGAGCGCAACGCCATGAAGGCAATGCTCAACGACATCGAGAAGCGGATGCCGGGGCGCAAGGACATCATGATCCGGGCGCTGGGCAATGTGCGACCGAGCCACTTGCTCGACCCCAAACTGTTCGACTTCCTCGGCCTCCAGGGCGTGCCGAAAGGTGGCGCTTCCGGCGGTTGATCCCGACCATCCAACCCAGAGCGACAATGTCCAGCTTCGATATCGACCGCCTTGCCGTCATCCTGCGTGATGCGGCCAAGGCGGAAATCCTGCCGCGCTTCCGTCACCTCGATGCCGGCATGATCCGGCAGAAGACCGACGCCATCGATCTCGTCACCGAAGCGGACGAGCAGGCGGAACGGCGGATCAAGGCTTCGGTAGCGGCCGCCTGGCCGGAGGCGCTGTTCGTCGGCGAAGAGTCGGTGGCGGCCGATCCGGCGCTGCTCGACGAGCTGGACCGGGCGGAGTTCGCGATCGTCGTCGACCCGGTCGACGGCACCGCCAATTTCGCGGCGGGGTTGCCGCTGTTCGCCACCATGGCGGCGGTGGTCAGGAACGGCGAGACCGTAGCCGGTATCATCTACGATCCGATGGGCGACGACTGGGTGCTGGCGGAGCAGGGCGGCGGCGCCTGGCAACGGCGGCCGGACGGCACGCAGTGGCGGCTCAACGTGGCGCCATCGCCAGGCCTCGCCGACCTCGTGGGGCATGTCTCGATCACTTTCCTGCCGGGCGAAAGCAAGCCCAGGGTGCTGGCCAACCTCGCCAAGGTGCGGGTGGCTGCCAACTACCGCGTCGCCGGGCACGACTACCGGACCTTTGCCACCGGGTTCTCGCATTTCGTCGCGTTCAACAAGCTGATGCCATGGGATCATCTTGGCGGGTGCCTGATCGCCGAGGAGGCCGGCGGCCATGTGGCGCGCTTCGACGGATCGCGCTACCTGCCGAGCCATCGCGCTGGCGGCCTCATAATTGCCAGCGATCGCGATACCTGGAATTTACTGCGCTCAGAGGTGTTTACGGTATAGTGACGGCCTGAACTCGGCGAGGGGAGACGCGGTTTGGACCAGTTGAACTATTGGGCGATCGCCGATCGCGAGGTCGAGATCCAGAACCCGATCACCGATCGGAAGCTGCGCCTGCTCGACGACTACTGCTCGATCCGCGATGGGTTGAGCGTGCTCGACATGGGCTGCGGCAAAGCCTGGCTGATGCGGCAGTGGGCGGAGAAATACGCCATAGAGGGCGTCGGCATCGACATCAACGCGCGCTTCCTCGAGGCGGCACGGCGCAAGAGCCCGGCTCGCGGACGGCTGACCTTCCACAATGCCGCGGTCAAGGGCTTCAGCGTGGAGCCGGCCTCCTATGACGTGGTGCTGTGCCTGGGCGCCGCCGCCTCGCTGGGGGATGTGCCCGCGGCGCTGGAATGGATGGCGAATGCCGCGAAGCCGGGGGGCAGCCTGGTGCTGGGCACCACTGTGCTGCGGCACGCACCGGCCGTGCCGAAGGGCGATATCCTGCCGCCCGACACCGTCAGCATGATCGGCGTCATGGAGCGGCATGGAGCGGAGGTGTCGGCGACGATCAGCGCGTCCGACGCCGACTACGAGCGCTACCAGAGCCACCAACGGCATGCGACACTGCTGTGGGCGCGGGAGAATCCCGGGCATCGCGACCATACCGAGGTGCTGCAGAAGAGCCGCGACGACTGGATGCATTACCAGCGGATCATCCGGCCGATGCTCGGCTGGACGATCTTTGTGGGTCGCAAGAAGGACTGAGCGTTTGCCCGATGTGGCTGGCCGCTGCAGCCCCCACCGGCGCTAGTGCCCGCCCTCGCCTTGATGCGTCTCGTATTGCGGGCTGACGCCGAACAACTTGCCCTTTTCGGCGATCAGGATGGAGATCAGCACCAGCGCCCCCATGGTGGCGTAGCCCAGAGCGTTAGGCACGAGCGTGCCGTTGAAGTGCTGGCCGATATAGGTGCCGATCAACGCACCGCCCACCGTCTGGGTGAAGCCGAACACCGAGGCGGCAGTGCCGGCGACATTGCCGAGCGGCTCCATCGACAGGGAGTTCATGTTTGAGGCGGCCCAGCCGAAGAAGAACTGGATCACCATCAACAGGCAGAAGAACACCGGGAAAGGCACCGGGCCCATCAGCGCCACCACGACCAGGATGGTTGCGGCGCCGAGATAGACCAGTGCCGCGGCATGGCTGAGGCGACGCATGCCGAAGCGACGCACCACGCGCGAATTGATGAACTGGGCGATGGCGATCGTGCCGGCCATGGCAGCGAAGGCGACCGGAAAGTAGGGGCCCAGACCATAGATTTCGACGAAGATCTGCTGGCTCGCCGAGATGAATCCGAACATGGCGCCGAACAGGAAGGTACCGGCCAGGCCGTAGAACAGCGCCACACGGTTGGTCACCACGATGCGGAAGCCGTCGATGACCGACTTGAAGCTGAGCGGGCGGCGATATTCGGGGTGCATGGTCTCGGGCAGGCGGAAAAAGGCCCACAGGCTGATCGCCGTGGCGAGGCCCCCCATGAACAGGAAAATGTACTGCCATGGGCCGGTCAGCAGGATCAGTTGCCCGATGCCGGGCGCCAGGATCGGGATGGCCATGAACACCATGAAGGTCAGTGACATGATCTCGGCCATCTCACGCCCCGAATACCTGTCGCGCACCACGGCAGTGGCGATGACGCGGGTACCGGCAGCACCCATGCCCTGGACGAAGCGAAGCGCCAGCAGCGCGCCGAAACTGGGCGCGAAAGTCGCCGCGAAGGCACAGACGAGGTAGATGCCCAGCCCCACCAGCAGCGGACCGCGCCGACCGAAGCGATCGGTGAGCGGACCGTAAGCGAGCTGGGCGATGCCGAAACCGAACATGTAGACGCCGACAACGAACTGCCGCTCGTTCTCGTGGCTGATGCCGAATGCTTCTCCCATGTAGGGCAGCGCCGGCAGCATGACGTCGATGGCGAGCGCATTGAGCGCCATCAGCCCTGCAACAAGGATAATGAATTCGACGCGGGACAGACCCCGCGCGGCCGGAGATGTATCGGACATTGCTTGCTCGGATTTGGCCGGGGGGAGGGCCGGAAAGGCCCGGAAGATGCGCGCATCTTCCGGCTTTGGCAACCCGCGGCCGATCAATACTCGGGAGAAGCGCAGGCTATTGCGCCGGCTTCAGCTGGAACGACTTGGCGCCGAGTTCGCGGATCGGCAGGTGAATGGCCGCCGAGGCGAGGCCCAGGAGGATCCCCAGGTACCACACCAGGCTGTAGGACCCGGTGTGGTCGTACACGAACCCACCCAGCCACACGCCGACGAACGAGCCGAGCTGGTGGCTGAAGAAGGCGACGCCATAGAGCATGCCCATGTAGCGGGCACCGAAGAACAGCGTCACGAGGCCAGCAGTCAGCGGCACGGTGGAGAGCCACAGCAAGCCCATCGCGGCGGCGAAGACATAGGCGCTGACCTCGGTGACCGGGAACAGCACGAACAGGCCGATGGCCACCGCACGGCTGAAGTAGATCGAGGCGAGCAGCAACTGCTTGGGCAGGCGGCCGCCAAGATAGCCGGCGAGCAGCGAGCCGACGATGTTGAACAGCCCGATCACCGCGATGGCCCAGCTGCCGACCTCCGGCGCCAGGCCGCACTGCACCAGATAGGCCGGCATGTGGACGTTGACAAAGGCGAGGTGGAAGCCACAGACGAAGAAGCCGATGACCAGCAGGCGATAGGAGCCGTAGCCCCAGGCACGGCTCAATGCTTGCATGAATTTGAGGTCGGCCTGTCCGGCGGCGCGCTCGGTGCGGCCGCGCAGCGCGAAGGTCAGCGGGATCACCAGCGCCAGAATGGCGGCGGCATAGATGAGCGCGCTCTGCCAGCCAAAGCTGGTGATGGAGGCCTGTCCGATGGGTGCGAAGGCAAACTGGCCGAACGACGAGGCCGCGGTGGCGACGCCGAACACCAGGCTGCGCTTTTCCTGCGGCACGTTGCGGCCGAAGGCGATCATCACGATGGAGAAGGAGGACGTGGCGATGCCTACGCCGGTGACTACGCCGGCTGTGAGGTTGAGCAGCGTGCCGGTGGGCGAGACCACCATGAGCACCAGGCCCAGAGCATAGATCAGCAGGCCGCCGACGATCACCCTGGCCGTGCCATAGCGGTCGGCGAGCCCGCCGGCGAATGGCTGGGCGATGCCCCAGGCAAGGTTCTGGATGGCCATGGCCATGCCCCAGGCCTCCCGCGTCAGCCCCAGGTCCGAGGTCATCGGCAGCGTCAGCAGGCCGAAGCTGGTGCGGATGCCATTGGTCACTGCGGCGATGACGCAGCCGCAGATGATCAGCGCGATCAGTGGCGTCGCCAGGGACCGGGAGGCAGTGATCGAGGACATGACGGTGACTCGGAGCGGGGCGGAGCAGGACTGTGTACCTACACCCCGTCCGGCGAGCCCGAGAAACGCTTTTCCGTGATGCCAGCCATCACGTTGCGTGATCGTGGCCTCATGCCGCAGTTGTCTGGAGCGGATGGAGGACTATATCGGCTGGCAGCAACGGAGCTCCACCGTGATCCGCCACATCGTCTTTTTCACCGCCAAGCCCGCCAATCTCGATGCCGTGGTGGAAGGCCTGAGCCTGTTGGGGCAGATCCCGCACGCTGCGCATTTCGAGGTGACGCGGAACAGCAAGGTCGACCAGTTCGGCAACGAGGTCGACGTGGTGGTCTATGCCGAGTTCGCCGACGAGGCGGCACTGGCCGCGTACAAGGCGCATCCGCTCTATGCTGAAGCAACCCGCCGCGTGCGGCCGTTGCGTGAGCTGCGCTTCGCGGCGGACGTCCCGGCGCGCACGGCTGATGCCATGCTGCGCCGCTCGGCCTGATCTCAGGGTAGAATTTTCTCGCAGCGGCGGAGCATCGAGGGCTCGCGCGGGTAAAATTTCCAGCATTCGAGTTGTGTGAAAACTGACCGCGGATCAGGTTGCCCGGCGGAAAGGGGAGCCGGGGTAATGGACATCAAGGAAACCGAGCCGATGCTGGTGCTGAGCGCGGCGAGACGGCTCAGCATCGCGCAGGTCAGAGCCGCAGCGGCGCAGCTCACCGTCGCGATTGACGCCGACGTCCGGCGGTTCGGGCTAGAGGTTTGTGGCCCCTGGGCCTTCGTCGCCCACAACCTGCCACGTGACAGCAAGACCCTGTTCGATATCCGCTTCTGCCGGCCGGTGGTGAATGCCGACGGCTACGACGGAATATTCGAGTTGCAGCAGCTCGAGCCGATCATGGTGGCGAGCGCCACGCATCAGGGGCCCATGCGGACGCTGTTCACCCAAGGCTACCAGCCGCTGGTGCGCCAGATCGAGCTGTCGCGCCATGCGTTCTCAGGCGAGAGCCGCGAGATCTATCACCAGTGGGCGGGACAAGGCGGACGCTATCATCGCATCGAGATCCAGTTCGGGCTGGCCTACTGAACCGCGACAAGCTACCAAAGCCCTGTAATCGCAGCATAATCGGAGGCACAAATGACGGCAGTCATTGTCGGGCGCCGGCGGACCGATGCCGGAAAAGAGTGTGAGCGGCGAGGCCGCTCGTCCGATTGTGTGCGCCGCTGGGCGCCTCCCGATTACAGAGTATTTTCCCTATGCAGATTCTCGACGAGACCGCATATGAGGCCGTCCGCCCGCTGCTGACTGAGACGCTTTCCCTTCACGCCCCGGTCGATGCCATCCTGGCCCGCGGGTTGGAGGGCCAAGTCTGGATCGACGATCCCGCACGACCGGCGGTGGTGCTGGTATCAGACGGCGAAGCCTTCTATCTCGGGGGCAATCCGGAGCGTCTGGCGCAGCCGGCCGCACTTCGGAGACTGATACCGGCCTGGAGCTATTTCCTGCCGGAACGCAACTGGCACTCCCGCCTGCGGGAGATCTGGGACAACCCCTTCGCACGGCCACACCCACGCCTGCGGTTTGCGCCCGAGCGATCGGTGACGGCTCCCGTCATGCCGGCTGCGTTCGAGCTGGTGACAATCGACCGGGCCTCAGCAAGTCGCTGTCCGGCCGTCGCTGAGTTGGTCAGGGAGCGGGCGGGAGGCTGGCGAATGGCCACCGCTCTTCTCGATGCAGGCGTTGGGCATGCCGTGCTGCACAATGGCGCCGTCGTCAGCCACTGCATACCGGACTGCGTGATCGCTGCGCGCACCGAGCTTGGTGTCGGCACGGAACCCGGCTTTCGCCGGCTCGGGCTGGCGCGCAGTGCCGCGGCCGCTGCGATGGAGGCATGCCGCCGACGCGGCATCGACGATATCGGCTGGCACTGTCATGCCTCGAACATCGGCTCGATCCGCATCGCCGAAGCGATCGGCCTGGGCCAGCAGGTCAGATATGTCGCTTACTCATCCAATCTGCCGGCTGAGAATATCGGCGATCTCACCGAGGCCCAGTGTCGGGATTGGGCTGCGCATCTGGAGACGGCGTCCGCGCAGGTGAACTGGCATTCTTTTCATGCCGCAGGCGCATGGGTGCTGGCGGGTGAGCATGACCGGGCACTCGCGTGCCTTGCCCGGCTCGTCAACGGCGGCTGGCAAGGCAAGGCGGAGTGGCTCGAGGCGCACTGGGCATTCGCTGCGATCCGCGACAGCGCGGCTTTCCGGGCAATTGTAGCGCGGCAGCGCAACTGACCAAAAGCGAAGGCCACGCCGGAGGGCGTGGCCTTATGCCGTTCGATCTAGGACCGATCAAGCGGTCTGCTTGACTGCGATGCCCTTTTCGGCGAGGTGCGATTGCAGTTCGCCCGCCTGGAACATTTCGGTGACGATGTCGGCCCCGCCGACGAATTCGCCCTTGATGTAAAGCTGCGGAATGGTCGGCCAGTTGGCGTAGGCCTTGATGCCCTCGCGCAGCTCCTGGTTCTCCAGCACATTGGCGCTCTGGTAGTCGACGCCGAGGTAACCGAGAATCTGGACGACGCGGCCCGAGAAGCCGCACATCGGGAAGTCGGGCGTGCCCTTCATGTAGAGGAACACGTCGTTGGTCTTCACCTGCTCGTCGATCAGTGCGTTGATGTCGCTCATATGCATGCCTTTCAGGCCGGGGAGGGGCCGGCTTCTGTTCTTACGTTAGATAGTCCCGCAATGCGGCGCTGTCGAGGTGCTCATCGTCATTTGACGATGCTTAGTCGTTCGGCGATCCAGGGGTGGCTGGTGACATCTTCCAGCTCGTCATACTGCACGGCCTCCCAGCCGTGGGCCCGAGCCGCTCGGACCACTTCCTCGCGGTCATCGAAGAACAAGGGGGCTTCGGCCTGTCGGCCCAGGCGGTTGCTGATCCAGTCGAAATAGGGTTTGGCCGGCTTGGCATGGCCGATCCGGGCCGAATGGAAGATATCCTCGAACAGCTCGCCGAACTTCAGCTGCTGCCACAGCCATTGCGCTCGCATATGCTCCTGGTTGGTGGCAATGAACAGCGGCGTTCCGGCGGCTTTCAGCTGCGCCACGACATCGAGCAACGGCTGGTTGATGTTGCTGTCGTGGCTGAGCCAATAGCCGGCAAAGGCCATGCTCGGGCCGCGATAGCCGAGGCGGGGCAGGGTACGGTCCAGCGCTTCGAGCAACGACATCTGCCCGACGATCACCTTCTTGACGAAGACATCGTAGATGAACTCGGTCTTGAACCGCTCGGGATCGACCCCGAGGTCGGCGAGCAGGTTTTCGTCCCAGCGGACCTGCTTTTCCGGCCGGGCGTGGTAGCCGTGGACGAGGACGCCGTCGACGTCGAAAAGGACGGTGCGGGTCATGGCGCGGTTTCGCCTTCTGATCCTCCCCCGCGGGGCGGGGGAGGGGGACCAGCGAAGCTGGTGGAGGGGGCCGCGTTCTCTCGGATAGCGACGAGAACGGCTTCAAGTCCTTGCGGATCGAGAATGTCACTCGCCATGAACCGGATCACCTGAATTCCCTGATTGTTCAGCCACATGGTGCGCCGCTCATCCTGTTCGACCCGTTCAGCATCATCGTGGGCGCGGCCATCGACCTCGATCGCCAGCTTCCGATCCGCACAGTAGAAGTCGAGAACGAATGGTCCCACCGGGTGCTGGCGTCGAAAGCGCAGGCCGCCGACTTTGCCGCCTCGGATGAGCTGCCAGAGGATCACTTCGGGAAGGGGCATCTCGCGGCGCATGCGTCTTGCGCTGCTGTAGCTTTTCGACGATGCCCGCACGATTGGCTCCCCCCTCCACCAGCTTCGCTGGTCCCCCTCCCCCGCCACGCGGGGGAGGACAAGGGAGCTCTAGTCCGGCGCCTTGGTCTGCAGCGCTAGTGAGTGCAGTACCGTGCCCATGTCGGCGCCGAAGGCGGCGTTGACCATCTGGTGTTGCTGGACGCGGGTCTTGCCGCGGAAGGCCTCGGAGGTGACGGTTGCCGCATAGTGGTCGCCGTCGCCCGCAAGGTCGCGGATTTCCACGATGGCGTCGGGAAGCGCCTTGAGGATGCGTTTTTCGATTTCGTTGGCGGCCATGCCCATGGCAAGTCTCCCGGTGGTTGAGCCCGATTGAGATATGGCATGCGGGGAGGGGCCGTTCAACGGAGCGGGCGCCGGTTTCCCGGCGCCCTTTGACTCAGGCAGCCTGGCGCTTGGGCAGCTTCCAGTTGGGCCGGACCCAATGGCAGGTGTAGCCGTTGGGGATGCGCTGCAGATAGTCCTGATGCTCGGGCTCGGCCTGCCAGAACGGGCCGACCGCCTGCAGCTCCGTCACCACCTTGCCGGGCCACAGGCCGGAAGCGTCGACATCCTTGATGGTCTCCTCGGCCACCGCCTTCTGCTCGGCATTCTCGTAGAAGATCGCCGAACGATAGGCGCGGCCGACATCGTTGCCCTGCCGGTTCTTCGTCGTGGGGTCGTGGATCTGGAAGAAGAGCTCGAGAATGTCGCGGTAGCTGATGCGGCTGGGATCGAAGATGATCTCCACAGCCTCGGCGTGGTCACCATGGTCGCGATAGGTGGCGTTGGCCTTGCCATCGTCGCCCGAGTAGCCGACGCGGGTGGAGATGATCCCGTCCTTGTGGCGCAGCAGCTCCTGCGCGCCCCAGAAACACCCGCCAGCCAGAACCGCCCGCTCAGTGGTCGTCATGATGGTCTCCATTGTTGGGATGCGCTGTATATACGCATTGGCGGGCGAGATTGTTACACCGGCTCACGGAAATGGCATCTGCGCAGTGGGTCGCTGATAGAGGCGGCCCCCTCCCATCCTCCCCCATGAAGGGGGAGGCGCCCGGCCGGTTCATGGGGCACAATCGAAGGCAGAGCCTCGACTCTTCACCTCCCCCTTTGTGGGGGAGGATGGGAGGGGCTGTCTCTCTCAGTCGGGCGCCTAGACTTCGGCGATCTCACCGGCCATGAACTGCGGGAACCAGCCTTCGTGGCTGGCGCGCAGCTCGGCAATGCCGATCGGGCGGGCTTCGCCGAGGGTCAGCGTAGTGCCGCCGGTATTGCCGATCCAGGGGGCGAAGACGCCGGCATAGGGGTAGACCTCGGCGTAGAACTTATCGAGGTTGGCCCGGGTCATGGTGACGAGGTAACGGCCCTGATCCTCGCCAAAGAACAGCGGCAGCGGGTCACCGCCGTCGAGCTGGTTGACGGTGGCGCCGATACCCGAGGCCATGGCCATTTCGGCGAGGCCGACCGCGAGGCCCCCGTCGGACAGATCGTGTACGGCGGTGGCGATGCCGTCGCGGATCAGGATGCGGACGAGGTCGCCGACCTTCTTCTCGTGCTCGAGATCGACCGGCGGCGGCGTGCCGTCCTTGCGGTTGAACAGCTCGCGCAGGTAGATCGACTGGCCCAGATGCGTGCCCCACCAGTCCGGCGCGCCGAACAGCAGGATCGCTTCGCCTTCGGCGGCGAAGGCGGCCCGGGCCATTCTCGACCAATCGGGTATCAGGCCGACACCCCCGATGGTGGGGGTGGGCAGGATGCCGCGGCCGTTGGTCTCGTTGTAGAGCGAGACGTTGCCCGAAACGATCGGGAAGCCGAGCGCGCGGCAGGCATCGCCGATGCCCTTCACCGCATGAACCAGCTGGCCCATGATCTCGGGGCGCTCAGGATTGCCGAAATTGAGATTGTCGGTAGCGGCCAGCGGCTCGGCACCGGTAGCCGTGAGGTTACGCCAGCACTCGGCCACAGCCTGCTTGCCGCCCTCATAGGCATCGGCCTCGCAGTAGCGCGGGGTGACGTCGGAGGTGAAGGCCAGCGCCTTCGTGGGATGCCCGTCGACGCGGATGACGCCGGCGTCGCCGCCGGGCCGCTGCAGCGAGTTGCCCTGGATCAGCGTGTCGTACTGCTCATAAACCCAGCGGCGCGACGACAGGGCAGGCGAGCCGAGCAGTTTCAGCAGCGCATCGGCGATATCCATCTGCGGGATGTCGTCGGCGGCGAGCGGCTCGGGCGGCACCGGGGCAACCCAGGGGCGATCGTATTCAGGCGCTTCGTCGCCCAGTTCCTTGATCGGCAGATTGGCGACTTCCTCGCCTTGCCACATGACGCGGAAGCGCAGGTCGTCGGTGGTGTGGCCGACGGTGGCGAAGTCGAGCTCCCACTTTTCGAACACGGCGCGGGCTTCGGCTTCCTTTTCGGGATGCAGCACCATGAGCATGCGCTCCTGGCTTTCCGACAGCATCATCTCGTAAGGCGTCATGGCGTCTTCGCGCACCGGCACCATATCGAGGTTCAACTCGACACCGAGGTCGCCCTTGGCGCCCATTTCGACGGCCGAGCAGGTGAGGCCGGCAGCGCCCATGTCCTGGATGGCGATCACCGCTCCGGTGGCCATCAACTCGAGGCAGGCTTCCAGCAGGCGCTTTTCAGTGAAGGGGTCGCCGACCTGCACGGTCGGGCGCTTCTCCTCGATATCGTCGCCGAACTCGGCCGAGGCCATGGTGGCGCCGCCGACGCCGTCGCGGCCGGTCTTGGCGCCCAGATAGACCACCGGTAGGCCGACGCCTTCCGCCTTGGAGTAGAAGATCTTGTCGGTATCGGCGAGCCCTGCGGCGAAGGCGTTGACCAGAATGTTGCCGTTGTAGCGCTCGTCGAACTCGACTTCGCCGCCCACCGTCGGAACGCCGAAGGAGTTGCCATAGCCGCCGACGCCGGCGACGACGCCGGAAACCAGGTGCTTGGTCTTTTCGTGTTTGGGATCGCCGAAGCGCAATGCGTTCATCGCCGCAACCGGCCGGGCGCCCATGGTGAAGACATCGCGCAGGATGCCGCCGACGCCGGTCGCCGCGCCTTGATAGGGCTCGATGTAGCTGGGGTGGTTGTGCGATTCCATCTTGAAGACGATGGCTTGGCCGTCGCCGATGTCGACGACGCCGGCGTTCTCGCCGGGGCCCTGGATGACGCGCTCGCCGGAGGTCGGGAGCGTGCGCAGCCACTTCTTGGAGCTCTTGTACGAACAGTGTTCGTTCCACATCGCCGAAAAGATGCCAAGCTCGGTGTAGGTCGGCGCGCGGCCGATCAACTGCAGGATCTTCTGGTATTCGTCGAGCTTGAGCCCGTGGTCGGCGACAAGCTCTGGCGTGATGGTGATGTGGTTGTTGAAGGTCATGAGAATCCGGCCTTGATCCGCGTGTGTTCGCTATAGCGGATACGTTTGACGTCGGACACCCGGCTGCCTTCAGATTTCCCCGCCGACCAGCAAGGCGAGGCTGGAGTTGTAGTATTGCGGGTCGCCGGTCACCTCGTCGCCGAGCCAATCGGGGAGGTCCAGCTTGCCGGTCGGGCTTTCGAGCTCGACCTCGGCGATCCGCAGCCCCTCGTGCCGGCCATGGAATTCGTCGACGACCCAGTCGCCGCCGGGGAGGTCGAGACTGTGCCGGGTCTTGTCGATCTGCGCTCCCCGGCTCAGGGCCAGCAGCTGGCGTGCATCGGTGATCGGCACCTCGTACTCGAACTCGGCCCGGGCCAGGGCCGATCCGCCGCTCTTGATGGTGATAAAGCCGTGTTGGTCATCTACGGTTCGAACCCGCACGGTAACTCCCTTGCCGCCGGTGGTGAGATAGCCTTGCCGCAACGCCTGGCTGTGCAGCACGAGGCCGCGCCAGCCATCGCCGGCGATGAGAAACTTGCGTTCGATCTCGATCGCCACTACTCGGCCGCCTGTCGTTGAGTCCAATCGTCGAGATAGGCGACGAAGCGCGCCTTCAGCGCCTTGGGCGTTTCGGCGAAGACCTGTGCACCGAGCACCGCGATCCTCTTCTCGTGTTCCTGCTGGCGCCGCGCCGCGGCCGCGCGAGCCAATCCTACGTCGACCTCGATACCGAGCGCTTCGGGGGTGGTAGCGAGGACCCGGTCGAGGACGGCGAGGTCGTGGTGCTGGCCGAGCAGATCCGCCAGATCTCCGGCGCTCTTGTGGGCGGAGGGCAGGACGTCTCCGGCACAGTGTTCCAGAAGGCCCAACTGGTTCCAGTGATACTTGGCGTATTTCCGCCACTCGTGGAACGCCTCGTCGGTCCGGTGCTTTTCGGCGAGGCGGCGGGTCCAGCGGCCACGCCGGTAGGTCTGCTTCAGGCCGCTCGCCAGCGTGTCGATATCGATGCGGCCGACCTGCCAGCCCTGGCTTCGGTGCTCGAGCGCCCGCATCTGCCCGGCAAAGCGGGAGAGGCCCTCGAGTTCTACCTCTGCGGGGTGATCCGCATCGACTTCGATCGGCCGACCCGCCCACTGCATCAGCTCGATCAGCGTGCCGCGCGCGACGCGCATGTCGCGCGCCTGCGCCAGGCCACGAGCGGCGTCACGCACGAAAGTGTTCTCGGTTTCGTAGGCAGCGAAGTCGGGGCGCACCAGGCGGAACAGCGCGCGCAGTTTCTTGCAGCGCCGGCGGGCCTCGTGCACCCGCCGGGCAGGCGACTCCTCGCTGTTCTCGGCGCCGGCGATAGCCTTGGCGATCTGCTCGTGCGCTATGCGCAGGAAGCCGTCAGCGATGCTGGCATCGTCCCGCGACCACTCGAAACCCATGGACCTTCCGCCCCGATGAAGGCGCGAGCTTAGGGCGGGCAGGGTGTCACAAACAAGGCGTCAGGCGCCGGCGGGTTGGCGACGGCCCAGCCAGCGGTCAACGGCGACGGTGACGACATAGATGACGACGAAGCCGACGAGCATGCCGAAGCACCCGACGGCCACCTGGCCGTAGCCGAGTTCGTCAACGTTCAAGATGGGGTAGGGGTACTCGTGCACCAGCGCGCCGCGGATCATCACCACGATCACATAGGCGAGCGGATAGACCAGCATCCTTGGCACATCGCTGAAACGGAGGGCGCCGTGTCCGGCGGTCAACAGCCACCAGAGCACGAACAGCCATGGCGCCAGGTAGTGCATGTAGATGTTGAGGAGGTTGTCGATGCCGGTAAGCGTCTCGAGACCGGAAAGAAAGAACAGGTAGTAGAGCGACACCATGATAATCGAGCCGGCGGTGAGCCCACGGGCAAAGGGACGATTCCACCAGCCGAGCCAGCGCCACTCGGTCGCCGCTGCGACGTAGCAGAGCGCCATCATCAGGTTGGTGAGCACGGTGAAGAAGGTGAACAGGAAGGCCAGTGCCCCCAGCAGGCTGTCACCGTTATCGACCCGGCTGGCCAGCGTCAGGTAGGTCCGCACCAGCAGCGACAGCGGACCAGCCACCACGCCGAACCACAGCAGTGCCGTCCGCAAGCTCATGCCGGCTTCCCCCTGCGACCCAGGATCCGATCTCCCCAGACAATGATCACGGAAAAGAGGCTGACGGCAACGAGCAGCACGGCGACGCCGACGGCCACGCCGCCATAGCCGAACTTGTCGGCATCGAGGATGTCATAGGGATACTCGTGCACCACGGCGCCGCGCAGCAGCACCCAGGCGACGTAACCGATGCCAGGCACGAGCATCAGGCCGATATGGCTGAAACGCAGCACGCCATGCGGCACGAACAGCGCCCACCAGATCAGGTAGAGGATCGGGGCAACATAGTGGAGCAGGACGGTGGCGGTGCCGAGTGCGCCTTCGAGCTTCAGCGTCGGGGCGAGCATGAAGTGGTAATAGAGCATCACCAGCGTGATGAAGGCGGCAGCCGAGGCCATGATCACCGGACGCCGGAACCAGCCGAGCCAGCGCCAGCCGGAAAGGGCGGCAGCGTAGGTCAGCAGCAGCCACAGGTTGGTGAGGTGGGTGAAGTAGGTCCAGAAATAGACGAAGGCATCGGGGAACGAGCGCGCCACCGCATTGGTCGCCGACACCGTCATGACCGACGGAAATATGGCCGCCCAGTCGAGGGCGAGGCCGGTCACACCCGCGAGGAGCGCGGCGCAGGCGAGCAGTATCCGCAATTGGCAATCTCGGCAAAGTCGTTGCAATGCGCCGAGACTAAAGCCCTCCGCGGCGATCCGCCACCCACTGATTGCTGGTTGCTGGCTCAGGCAGCCAGCAAGGTCGCGAACAGATTGCGCCCGTCGGTGCCGCCATGGGCGCTCTCGATCAGGTTCTCGGGGTGGGGCATCAGCCCGAGCACGTTCTTTTGCGCGTTGAACACGCCGGCGATATCGTTGATCGAGCCGTTGGGATTGGTGCCCTCGGCATAGCGGAAGGCGACCTGGCCGTTGCCTTCGAGCGTCGCCAGGGTTTCGGCGTCGGCGAAATAGTTGCCGTCATGGTGCGCGACCGGGCAGCGGATCACCTGGCCCTGCGTATAGCCGCGGGTGAAGTCCGTGGCGGCATTCTCGACCGAGAGCTTGACCTCTCGGCAGACGAACTTCAGCGAGGCGTTGCGCATCAGCACGCCGGGAACCAGCCCGGCCTCGCTGAGGATCTGAAAGCCGTTGCAGACGCCCATCACCTTGACGCCCTGCGCGGCGCGCTCACGGATGGTATCCATGGCCGGTGAGCGCGCGGCGATGGCTCCGACACGCAGATAATCGCCATAGGAGAAGCCGCCGGGAATGACGATGAGGTCGACCTTGGGGATCTCTGCATCCTTGTGCCAGACGATCGCCGGCGCCTCGCCGCCGATCTTGGTGAGCGCAGCGATCATGTCGCGATCACGGTTGAGACCGGGGAACACGACGACGGCGGCTTTCATCGGCAGCAGCTCCAGATGCGGGATGCCGATCCTTTGGTGAGTCTTGGTGGCAAAAGCAAGGGCGGAACCGCGGTTCCGCCCGATCGGCTGTGGCTTACTCGGCCGGCTGCACCGCAGCGGGCTTCACGTAGCCCCTGCTGCCCGGCGTGCCGGGGAGATGCGCCCAGGCGGGGCGTTCGAAGAGGAACTTGCCCCAGCCGGTTTTCGCGATCAGCCAGTAGAGCACCAGCGGCAGGACGAGTGCGATACTCATCACGATGACGCTGACCGTGCTGACATCGGTGATCAGCCCGGTCTTCAGCAGCAGCGTGCGGCTGGCGGCCATCGGGATCGAGAAGCTGAGATAGACGACGATCGAGTGTTCGCCCAACCAGCGCAGCCAGCCCATCCAGGGCAGCCGGATCAGCAGCGCGGCAGTAAGGCACACGGCGAGCGAGCCGACAAAGCCCAGTACCAGGTGCAGCACGGGCAGGGCGGCATAGCCCATGGTGATGCCGCGGGGGTGGAGTTCCGAGCCGCCGGCGAAGACCAGATAGGCCTCGATGACGACATAGGCGATAAGCGTCAGCGTCGCCCACACCGCGTTGCCCTGGGCCGAGGCGACGATGCGGAACACCAGAGGCGCAAACGCGTAGCCGGCGTAGAAATAGACGAAATAGGCGGCGAAGTGGTCGACGAGGCCGATGCCTGACGTGACCGGGAAGATCTGCAGTGCCGCCGCGGCGCCGAGCGCCAGCCAATGCGGCACCCGGAAACCGAACAGCAGCTTGGTCACCAGCGAGTAGACCGCCAGCATGTAGATGAACCAGAGCACCCCGTATGGCTCGACGACGGCCCACAGGATCTGGCTGCCCACCGCGGCGAAGTCGCCGGTGCCGAGTCCGACCTTGAAGACGATCTGCAGCACCGCCCACAGTGCGTAGAAATAGAGGTAGTGGACAATGCGGCGATCGGCATAGGCGGCCCATGGGCGCGCGATCACGGCTCCGAGGAAGAGCCCGGAGATCAGGAAGAACTCGGGCATGCGGAACGGGGTAGCCCAGCCGATGATGTAGTGGAGGACGCCGGTACCGTTGAGGTCTTCGCCGACGCCGTAAGCCGAGTGCATCATCACCACGAGGATGATGGACAGTCCTTTGGCGGCATCGACCCAATCGAGGCGGTTGGTGGCAGGCAGCATCTGCGTGAGCTCCGGGAGCGCGTCCCACGCGTTCTAGCGCGCGGTGGCTCACCTGGGCCAAATGCCTGCACTTAGGCTTAAGCCGGGTGCTTAATGATAAAGCTTTATCGAGCCGATCCGCCCGGGACGAGTCAGAGCGGCAGCGACAGGTGCGTGGCGAGCAACACGCCGATGGTCATGAAAAACAGGGCGGAGAGCGAGAAGGTCTTGATCATTTCGATTTCGGTCAGCAGTACGGGGCTGCGCTTGAATGGGCGGTCTTTAGGTCGGTTCGCGGGGCCGGAACAGTCGCCGACCGTGCATGGCTCCAATGCGCCTCGATGGCTGAATGGAGTCTGAACCAGCACGGTTAACCGAGAGCTGTGATGCGGCCCTGCGACGATTCGATGGGCGCGCCGCGGCGGAAAGGTGGCGACAAGCGAGCTGTGACGTTTACGTCACGCGACCAAAGTCTGAGCTGACCCCATGTCGAGGCGAGCAGTCGTCGTGCCCGCTGTCATCCCTGCGACGGCAGGGACCAACCATCAGTTGGTGCGAACGACGACATGGGTCCCTGCTTTCGCAAGGATGACGCCGAGTGGGGAGAGATTTGCGGGAAAACGCTCCGCTCCGCTTTGCGAGAGAGCGAAGGCGCCGCTGAAAGCGCTGGAGCTCAGAGCTTCAGACGGGAACCGACGCATAGGCGGCGAAGAGCAGGCCGAGCGCGAGGAAGAAGGCAATCGACAGGGAGAACGTCTTGAGCATCGGGGCGGTCTTTGCTGATACTGGCTCTGGTTACGCGAGCGGCCAGCACCATAAGCGGTGAATCTTAAGGCGTGATTTCTATCGTGTAGTTTTCGATGACGGTGTTCGCCAAGAGCTTGTCGCACATCGCCCGGACATTAGCCTCTGCCTGTGACAAATCGGATTCACCCAGCTCGAGGTCGAACACTTTTCCCTGCCGGACGGCACCGACCCCGGTAAAGCCGAGGCTCTTCAGCGAGCCCTGGATCGCCTGACCCTGAGGGTCGAGGACGCCGGATTTGAGCGTGACGGTAACGCGGGCTTTCATCGAAAATTCCCGGAAAGGGCAGGGCGACGCCCTGCAGCTTCAGTGGTCATAGGCCCGAACCGAACGGCATCGCTGCCCGCCGGGCCCACTCCGAGGCGGCTATTGCACGAGTCGCGGGCCGGTGGTCAACGCGTTGTCGGTTTCCACAAGAATGCCGAGGCGCTGGGCCACTTCGCGATAGGCATCGACCAGCCCGCCGAGGTTCTCGCGGAAGCGATCCTTGTCGAGCTTGTTGCGGGTCTTGATGTCCCACAGGCGGCAATTGTCGGGGCTGATCTCGTCGGCCAGCACGATGCGCATCAGGTCGCCATCGTAGAGGCGGCCGCACTCGATCTTGAAGTCCACCAGCTGGATGCCGACGCCCATGAACAGGCCGGTAAGGAAATCGTTGACGCGGATGGCGAGCGCCATGATGTCGTCGAGCTCCTGCGGCGTCGCCCAGCCGAAGGCGGTGATGTGCTCTTCGGACACCATCGGGTCGTTGAGCGCATCGTCCTTGTAGTAGAACTCGATGATCGAGCGGGGCAGCTGGGTGCCGGGCTCGAGGCCGAGCCGCTTGGTCAGCGAGCCGGCTGCGACATTGCGCACCACCACCTCGAGCGGGATGATCTCGACTTCCTTGATCAACTGCTCGCGCATGTTCAGGCGGCGGATGAAGTGGGTGGGAATGCCAAGCCCGTTCAGCTTGGAGAAGATGTATTCCGAGATCCGGTTGTTCAGCACGCCCTTGCCGTCGATGATCTCGTGCCTGGCGCCGTTGCCGGCCGTCGCGTCATCCTTGAAGTACTGAATCAACGTCCCGGGCTCGGGCCCCTCGAAAAGCGTCTTGGCCTTGCCGTCATAGATCTTGCGGCGACGGTTCATATGAGCCCTGCCTCTCGGACAATGTGGGAAATTGCGGCGTTCATGCGCCAGAATGCCAGCCTAATGCAAGCTCTTTCACCGCTGACTGCGCCCGCCGGCATGCCCGCGTTGGCCCCCGAATGCTGCTGTGGCAGGGGCTTTGCCAGCGCATGGCGCGCATCCAAAACGCTCATCAGCCGTTGATCGCATTGACCAAATGCCGCGACCGGCACCCGTTGATTTGGCTGGCGGTCCAGCTTATGTGCAAACCCATCGAGGGCGCCCGAATTACGGGCAGAATGCGGAGAGCATAGATGTCGGGATTCGACGATCGCCAGAAGGGCCAGGAAGCCAAGTTCGCGCACGACTCCGAGCTGCGCTTCAAGGCGGAAGCCCGCCGCAACAAGCTGCTGGGCCTGTGGGCCGCCGAACACATGGGGCTCAGCGACGAGCACGCCCGGCAGTACGCTGCCGAGGTGGTGGCGGCCGACTTCGAGGAAGCCGGCGACGAGGATGTGTTCCGCAAGATCTCGGGTGACCTCAAGGCCAAGGGCGCGTCGGTCTCCGACGACATGATTCGCCAGAAGATGGCCGAACTCGTCGCCGTAGCGCGCGATCAGGTGCTGAACGAGGGCTGAGCCCTCCAGCAAGCCGACCGAAACCATCAGGATGATTTGCCTTGCGCCCGATGGGCGCGAGGCGTTTCGTGCTGGCTTCCGACCGGGAGGGGCAAGATGACACGCTCTCTTCACATTGGCCGCCGAGCATTGATGACGTTGATCAGCGCCGCCATGTTGGCGTCCGTCGTCGGCGTTGCGCTGGCAGACGGGGCCACGATCACAGGTAATGTCGTCTATCGCGAGCGCATGTTGCAGCCCGTGGGCGCCGTCGTCACCGTGCGGCTCGAAGACGTGTCGCTCGCCGACGCGCCGGCCAGACTGATCGCCGAGACCCGCGTGGCGGCCAACTCCGGTCCGACTGCCTTCAGCATCAACTACGATCCTGGCTCGATCGAACCCGGTCATAGCTACGCCTGGCGGGCCAGCATCACCGCTGCTGGCAAGTTGATGTTCACCACGAACCAGCGTCACACCTTCGATCCTCAGGCCAACGCCGTCGAACTCTTGGTGCAACGCGTTGCCGACGGCCCTGCCGCGACGCTGCCTTTGGCCGGTGCATGGCTGGCCGAGGATATCGACGGAGGCGGGGTGATCGACAACCTGCAGACCACCCTCGAGATCGCTGCGGACGGCAAGGTTTGGGGCAATGGCGGCTGCAATGGCTTCGGCGGCAGCGCCAAGATCGAAGGTGACGCGATCACCTTCGGCGATCTGACGGCCACCGAAATGGCCTGCGCCGAAGCGGTGATGAACCAGGAGCAGAAGTTCCACGCTGCCCTGCGCGCGGCGCGTAGCTTCTGGATCGATGCCGGGCAGCGCAAGCTGCTGCTCCGCGACGGGACCGGCAAGCTGGTGGTGCAGTTCGCCGCGATGTAGCCGTCAGATGCGCTGCATCAGGCGGGTGAACATCAGCAGGCCTTCCGGCCAGGGACCATGGCCGGAGGCGAGGTTGATATGCCCCGCCTCGCCGGCAAAATGCAGTTCCGAACCCCAGGCGGTCGCCATGTCGGCAGCCCGGTTGGGAGTGACGTAGCTGTCATTGGTCGAGACCACCAGCAGCGAGGGAAACGGCAGCGGGTCGGTGGGTACGTTGTCGAAGCTGCGGCCCTCGCGCGGGAAGCCGGGACCCTCGTGATCGGGCGGCGAGACGAGGAAGGCGCCCTTCACCTTGCGGGCGGGAAAGCGTGGCGCGGCATGCACCAGCGCTGAAACCGCCAGCGAGTGGGCGATCAGCACCACGGGCCGCTCGGCGGCCTCCACCGCCTCGACGATCGCTGCGATCCAGTCGCGCAGATCGGGATCGTCCCACTCGTCCTGCTCGACGATGCGGCCGGTGGAGAAACGCTCGGCCCAGCGGCGCTGCCAATGCCCGGCGCCGGAATTACCGAGGCCGGGCAGGATCAGGATATCTGCGTCCGCAATTCTCATACGCCGCGCTTTCGGTTCATGAAGTAGGCATGGCCGTAGCGGTGGAGGTCCACCGACGGGCCGTGCCTGTCGTAGAAGCCGACTGCCTCGGGAACCGAGAGCAGGGCCATGCCGACGCCCTCGCCCAGCAACTCGCGGCAGGCCTCGAGCAAGCCCTTGCCGATGCCGCGTCCCTGGAAATCGTTGTGCACCGCGAGATCGCCGCAATAGGCGACCCAGGCGACATCGGTGAGGCAGCGGGCAAGGCCCACGCAGCGGCCGTCAATGCGGGCGCTGACGATCAGGTCGGCGCCGGCGATCATTGCAGCGATCCGCTCACGATCGTCGATCGGCCGGGTCGGCCCGAGCGCGCTGTGACCGACCACGTCGATATAGTCCTCGACGGGCAGGGCGGCTTCGCGCGCGTAGACGACGGGCATCAGACCTCCGGCCCGAAGACGCGCTCGAACAGCGCGTCGACGTGTTTGAGATGATAGAAATCGTCGAACATGGCGTCGATCTCGGCGGGGCCGAGCTTGGCTGAAACCTCGGGATCGGCCTTCAGCAGCTTGGCGAAGAGCCCGGCGCGGTCGCCGCGCGCCTGCCAGACCTGCATGGCGTTGCGCTGCACCGCGGCATAGGAGTCCTCGCGGCTGAGGCCGGCCTGGGTCAGCGCCAGCAGCACGCGCTGGCTGTTGTGCAACCCGCCGAGCAGATCGAGATTGCGCTTCATGTTCTCGGGGTAGATCAGCAGGTTGTCGATCAGGCCGACGAGGCGATTGAGCGCGAAATCGAGCGTCACCGTGGCATCGGGGCCGATCATCCGTTCGACCGAGGAATGCGAGATATCGCGCTCGTGCCAAAGCGCGACGTTTTCCAGCGCCGGCGTGACCATGCCGCGGACGAGGCGGGCGAGGCCGGTGAGGTTCTCGCTCAGCACCGGATTGCGCTTGTGCGGCATGGCCGACGAGCCCTTCTGGCCGGGAGAGAAGAACTCCTCGGCTTCGAGAACTTCGGTGCGCTGCAGGTGACGGATTTCGGTGGCGATGCGCTCGATCGAAGAGGCGATGACCCCGAGCGTGGCAAAGAACATCGCATGGCGATCCCTGGGGATCACCTGGGTGGAGATCGGCTCGGGCTTCAGCCCCAGCTTTTCGGCGACGTAAGCCTCGACCTGCGGATCGATATTGGCGAAGGTGCCGATGGCGCCTGAAATGGCCGCCGTGGCGATCTCCTCGCGCGCCGCGACGAGCCGAGCGCGGTTGCGGGTGAACTCGGCATAGGCTTCGGCGAGCTTGATGCCGAAGGTGGTCGGCTCCGCATGGATGCCATGGCTGCGCCCGATGGTGATGGAGTACTTATGCTCCTTGGCGCGGCGCTTGATCGCCGCCAGCAGGCGGTCGATGTCGTCGAGCAGGATATCGGACGCGCGCGACAGTTGCACCGCGAGGCAGGTGTCGAGCACGTCGGACGAGGTCATACCCTGATGCAGGAAGCGGGCCTCGGGACCGACGATCTCCGATACATGGGTCAGGAAGGCGATCACGTCGTGTTTGGTGGTGCGCTCGATCTCGTCGATGCGCTCGACGTCGAAACTGGCACTGCCGCCCTTGGCCCAGATCGTTTCGGCGGCCTCTTTGGGCACCACACCGAGCTCGGCCAGTTTCGTGGTCGCATGCGCCTCGATCTCGAACCAGATCTTGAAGCGGGTCTCGGGCGACCAGATGGCAACCATTTCGGGGCGAGAATAGCGCGGAATCATGGGCTTATGGCTCTTTGTTCGCGTAACCGATGCGTTACGCGGTAACGGCGGTGGCAGCGTTGCGGATGGCCGCGATGCGGCCGGCATAGGTATTGGGGTCGTTGCCGGAGAACACTGAAGTGCCGGCGACGTAAAGATCGGCGCCGGCGTCGGCGAGCGCCTTGGCATTGTGCTCGGTGACGCCGCCATCGACCTCGAGGTCGATCGGCCGGCCGCCGATCAGGGCGCGTACCTGCCGGATCTTGTTGAGGCTCTCCGGAATGAACTTCTGCCCGCCGAAGCCAGGGTTGACGCTCATCACCAGCACCAGGTCGACGTCGCCGATGACATGCTCGATGGCGGAGACGGGGGTCGCGGGGTTGATGGCGACGCCGGCGCGCTTGCCTTCGCCGCGGATCGCCTGCAGCGATCGATGCAAATGTGGGCCGGCCTCGGCATGCACGGTGATCGAGTCGGCGCCGGCCTTGGCGAAGGCGGCGAGATAAGGGTCCGCCGGCGCGATCATCAGGTGGACGTCGATGACCTTGCTGGTGATCGGCCGGATCGCCGAGACGATCAGCGGGCCGATGGTGATGTTGGGGACGAAGTGACCGTCCATCACATCAACATGGATGTAGTCGGCGCCGCCCGCATCGATGGCGCGAATCTCGTCGCCGAGCCGGGTGAAATCGGCGGAGAGGATGGAGGGCGCGATGCGGATCGGGCGGGACATGGGGCAGCCTGGCCAGAGTGGCGACATATCTCCTTTGTTGCTCGTGTCGGCATACAAAAGAGACAAACGGTCCTTACCCCGGCCCAACCTCGATGTCATCCCTCGCGAAAGCAGGACCCAGGCTTCCATCGGCGCCGGCGCGTGCTGACCCCCACCCTTGATCCCTCCCCGCAAGGGGGAGGGACGCAGACTGAGATGCCGGTGTGAGGGTCTCCCTCCCCCTTGCGGGGAGGGGACAGGGGTGGGGGTCCGCGACCACCAGCGCCAGTGGATGGCTCAGTGGGGAATCGCCGTCGCCGGGTCGCCATCCACTGCGGCAGCGAGCTTGGGCGGCAGCAGGTCGAGCAGGTAGCCGAGCGACAATGGAGTCTGCCAGCTCATCGCGGCGCTGGCGAGGCCATCGCCGTCGTCGAGCCAGACCGAACGACCCTCGGTGGCGAGCCGCAACCCCTGGTAGAGACCCATGGCTTCGACCTTGTGCTGGATTGCCGTATTATCGGCCGGCCAGATCGCCACATCCATGTCGATAAGCTCGATGAATTCGGGGCTGATGGTGATGCGGTTATCGGGCTGGGCCAGCTTGTCGAGCTGGGGCGGGAAGCTGAGGCCGAGATCGATCAGAAACTTGCTGGCGAGATCGTTGCTGCTCCAGGCATCGAAGCTGCCGTCTTCCCTGAGGTAGAGATTGGTGCCGGTCTTGCCGGCAAGCTGAGGATACTGGGTCCGTACGGCGGCGAAGCGATCGGCGAAGCTCTCGATGATAGCCTCCGACTTTTCGGAGTTGCCTGACGTCGCGCGGTCGATGATGGTCAGTTCCGCTTGCCATGGGGCGCCCCAATGCTGGTAGCCTGCCGGCGTCACCACCACCGGCGCGATCTTCGACAGATTCCGGTACATCGCCTCGTCCATGGTGACATAGATGGCGATGATCAGGTCGGGGCGCTGCGCCGCGACCCATTCGAGGTTGATGCCGTCTACAGTCATCACCTCGGGCGTGGCATTGACGGCCTTGCGCGCCGCCTCGGCCCAGGGCCAGGTGGCGTAGGGGTGCTCGCCCCACCATTCCTTGACGCCGACCGGGGCGACGCCGAGCGCATAGAGGAAGTCCTGCTCATGCATGCCCACCGAGACGACGCGCTGCGGCTTCGCTGGGATCGTGGTGGCGCCGTAGATGTGGCCGACGGTCACCGGAAAGTCTTGGGCGAAGGCCGGCGCGAGCAGGGCGGCGAGCAGGGCCAGCGCGGCGGACAACAATTTCATCTCAAATCCCTCGAAGCGATCAATAGGCGCACTAGAGGAAAGATGAGTGGTGTAGTCAAGTTTGTGTCGCGCTTCACATCGAGGCGAGCGGCTGCCCGTCGCATTGCCTTCGGCGGCGAACCGGCTATGACTTCGCGCGATTTGTCGGAGGCATGATGGACGGGTTCTCGTTCTGGCTGGTGTTCGGGGCAGGGGTGCTGAGTTTCCTCAGTCCGTGCGTGCTGCCGCTGGTGCCGCCCTACCTCACCTATATGAGCGGCGCGAGCTTCGACCAGTTGCGCAGCGACGGCGCCACCGCCGGGGTGATCTGGCGGAAAAGCGTGTTCACCTCGGTGTTCTTCATCGCCGGGTTCTCGATCGTCTTCATCCTGTTCGGCGCCACGGCTACGGCGTTCGGACAGGCGTTCCGGCAGGCGCTCCCGATCATCACGCCGATCGCCGGGCTGTTCATCATCGCCATGGGGCTGCATTTCCTCGGCGTCTACCGGATCGCCTTCCTTGATCGGCAATTGCGGCACAATGGTCCCGGCGTGGCCAGCGGCCCGGTGGGCGGGTTCCTGCTGGGGCTCGCCTTTGCGGTTGGCTGGACGCCCTGCATCGGGCCGGTGCTGGCGGCGATCCTCGCAGTCGCCTCGACCAAGGAGACGGCGCTCGACGGAGCGGCGCTGCTCGGGCTCTATTCGCTCGGACTGGGCGTGCCGTTCCTGCTGGCCGGCATCGCCATCGGGCCGTTCCTCACCTTTTTTTCGGGGTTCAAGAAGCATCTCGGCATGGTCGAGAAGGTGATGGGCGGTTTGCTGGTGGTGACCGGACTGCTGTTCCTCACCGGACAGTTTACCCGCATCTCCTACTGGTTCCTCGAGACCTTCCCGGTTCTGCAGCAGTTCGGGTGAGGGGCTTGTTGCCAGAGCGAAGCTAGATCAGCTTCAGCCCTCTCATCGACGAATGCCCCGATTTCCCGATGATGATGTGATCGTGCACGGTGATCCCCAGCGGCCGGGCCACGTCGTTGATGCGACGGGTCATCTCGACATCGGCAGTCGAGGGCGTCGGGTCGCCGGAGGGGTGGTTGTGCACCAGGATCAGCGCCGTTGCCGACAGTTCGAGGGTGCGCCTGATCACCTCGCGCGGATAGACGGGGGCGTGGTCGACTGTGCCGGTCTGCTGCACTTCGTCGGCGATAAGGCGGTTCTTCTTGTCGAGGAACAGAATGCGGAACTGTTCGACGTCGTTGAAGGCCATCTGGGCGTGGCAGTAATCGATCAGCGCCGTCCACGAGCCCAGGATCGGCAGGTCCGGGGTCATCCGGTCGCGCGCGAAGCGTTGGGCGGCAGCCTGGATGATCTTGAGGTTGGTGGCTGAGACCAGCCCAAGGCCTTTGATCTGGTCGAGCTGCTTCGGTGTCGCCGAGAAGACACCCGAAAAGCTGCCGAAAGCCCGGATCAGTTCCTTTGCCAACGGCTTGGTGTCTTTGCGGGGGATGACGATCTGCAGGATCAGCTCCAGCAGTTCGTAATCCTCGATATGCTGCTCGCCCAGCTTCAGGAACCGTTGCCGGGCGCGCTCCCGATGGCCGAGATAGTGCGGGGCAGGAGCCTCGCCGAGGCCCCGCGGGGAGAGATTTGCCGGCGATGGCTTCTCCCCCTCGCTCATCGGCTAGCGACGAGCGTCGAGCGGATTGAACAAGCCGCGCGGCGATAGCGTGAAGATCTCGACACCGGTCTCGGTGATGCCGATCGAGTGCTCGGCCTGGGCCGAGAGCGTGCGGTCCCGGGTCACCGCGGTCCAGCCGTCCGCCAGGATCTTCACATGCGGGCGGCCGAGATTGATCATCGGTTCGATGGTGAAGATCATCCCGGGCTTCAACGGCACGCCCGTGCCCGGCACGCCGAAATGCATGATGTTGGGCTCGTCGTGGAAGAGCTGGCCGACGCCGTGCCCGACGAAATCGCGCACCACGCTCATCCGCTCGGCCTCGGCCAGCGCCTGGATCGCCGCACCGATATCGCCGGTGGTGGCGCCGGCCCTGGCTGCAGCGATGCCGGCGGCGAGGCCGGCATAGGTGACGTCGATCAGGCGCTCGGCCTTGCGGCTGATTTCGCCCACCGGGTACATCCGCGAGCTGTCGCCGTACCAGCCGTCGACGATCAGCGTCAGGTCGATATTGACGATGTCGCCTTCGCGCAGCGGCCGTTCCTCGGGAATGCCGTGGCAGACGACGTGGTTGATCGAAGTGCAGATCGAGTGGCGATAGCCCTTGTAGAACAGGGTCGCGGGGATCGCGTCATGGTCGCGGGCGAACTCGTAGGCCAGCCGGTCGAGCGCCGCCGTGGTGACCCCCGGTTTCACCGCATCGACCAGCAGGTCGAGGGCTTCCGCGGTGAGGCGGCCGGCCTTGCGCATGCCGTTGAAGCCGGCTTCGCCGTGCAGCGGGATGACCCCCGAGGTGCGGCGACTTTTGGTTTCGGCTTCGACGTAGGTGATCATGGCGGCTCCGTTCGAAACGAAAGTAGGCGTTCGGGCCGCCGATTGGAAGTGTGTTGGCGCTGCCAGTCCTGGCGCCAATACTGTGGGCAACCGGGCCCGGTGACTCGCCGGATTGCTTGACCTTTCAGGCTTTGGTGAGGCAATGCATTGTGCCTCGCCAATCTCCGGGGCCATCATGCCATCGCCCGAACCCGTTACCGCCGCTCTCGTCGTCATCGGTGACGAAATCCTGTCCGGTCGGACCAAGGACGTGAATATCGGGACGACGGCCGATTACTGCACCGAGCTCGGCATCGAGCTCAGGGAAGTGCGGGTGGTCTCCGACGTCGAGGACGAGATCATCGCCGCGGTGAACGCGGTGCGTGCGCGCTACACCTATGTCTTCACCACCGGTGGCATCGGCCCGACGCATGACGACATTACCGCCGACGCCGTCGCCAAGGCGTTCGGCGTGGCGCTGCCGATCAATGCCGAGGCCCGCGCCATGATGGAAGAGCGCTGGAAGCAGAGCGGTACCGAGGTCAACGAGGCGCGGTTGCGCATGGCGCGCATTCCCGTGGGCGCGTCGCTGATCGCCAATTCGGTGAGCGCTGCGCCGGGCTTCCGCATCGGCAACGTGCACGTCATGGCCGGGGTGCCCAAGATCATGCAGGCGATGCTCGAGGCGATCCGGCCGACGCTCAGGGGCGGTGACAGGATCAAGTCGATCACGCTGCGCTGCCGGGTGGGCGAGGGCACCATCGGCGGACCGCTCGGCCAGATACAGCAGGAGTTTCCCGACGTGAAGATGGGCAGCTACCCGCAGATGGGGCAGAGTTTCGTGATGACCGAGCTGGTGCTGCGCTCCGCCGACGAGCTGCGCCTGGCGGAGGCTGCCGCCCGCGTGCGCGAGATGGTGGCCGAGGCGCATCGCGCTGCCGGCCTCTCGCCGGAAGTGGAAGCCTACTGATTCCGGCCCGATGGGCCTTCCCGACAACAGGCGGCGGGGCCGCCGCAGGAGAAGCAATTGAACCAGACCTCGCAGAAGTCTTTCCCCGTGACGTGGGACCAGTTCCATCGCGACAGCCGGGCGCTGGCCTGGCGGCTGCAGGCGCTTGGGCCGTTCGATGCGCTGGTGGCGATCACCCGGGGCGGGCTGGTGCCGGCGGCGATCGTGGCGCGCGAACTCAATATCCGGGTGGTCGAGAGCGTGGCGGTCAAGAGCTATGACCACCAGAGCCAGGGCGGCATCAAGGTGCTGAAGCCGATCGCCCCCGAACTGCTCGACAAGGCCCGCAGCGGCGGCAAGATCCTGATCGTCGACGACCTGGTGGATACCGGGGCCACGGCGCGCGTCGTCCGCGACATGCTCCCCGGCGCGCATTTTGCCACCGTCTACGCCAAGCCCAAGGGCCGCGAGATGGTCGACACCTTCATCACCGAAGTCAGCCAGGACACCTGGATCTTCTTCCCGTGGGACCTCGATGTCGCCTACGTGCCGCCGATCTCGGGCGGCACCGACTGAGCTAAAGCTGCTGCACCACATTGATCCACAGGCCTGACGGATCCTTCAGGCTGAAGCGGCGCTGGCCGAACGGTTCGTCGGTCAGCGGATAGTCCGGCTCCCTGCCGGTGGCGCGGACTTCCTCGAGGGCCGCCGCCGCGTCCTGCACCTCCAGTTCCATGCTGGTGCCGGCCGCGTAGGCTTCGGGACCGGGCGGGTAAGAGGGGTGCTCTTGCGACATGAAGGCGATGCTGGCGCCATCGGCCTGCATGTAGACGAACCACTCGTTCTCGAACACGACCGAGAAACCCAGGTGCCTGGCCCAGAAATCGCGGCAGGCCAGGAATTGTTCGGTGACGGTGATGGGGTAGCGGTCGATGAACTGCATGGTGGGCCTCGCGGGGTTTTGACTGACACGGAGCAATAGCTGCCCCTCCTGACAGGCGATGTCAGGGTTTATCTCCCCATTCCCGTTTGAGTTTTTGCCATGTTTGTGGGAAGCCCTGTCGCAGCGCGGGCGTGATGGAATGGTAGACATACCGGACTTAAAATCCGGAGGGGGTATCCCCGTGTGGGTTCGAGTCCCACCGCCCGCACCAGCAGCCGCCCGAAGCAAGGCCGGGACGCGGCGCTGTCAGCCCATCAGCTCAGGAAGAACGTACCTCGAAAAGAACGACGGCTCGGGTTCTGTCGGGTGGACGCTCGCCATGGCTTTGCAGGTCTTCAGCTCCGCGACCAGCAGCAGCGCATCTGCCGCCTTGCGGTTGACCTTGTGCTTGCGGTAGGCGGCAATCAGCTCCTCACGCTCATCGGCGGGCAGCAAGGCCTCGAGCGAGCGGTCCTTGAAATAGAGCCGACCGGCTCGCTCCCAGATGCGCGTCCGCTCCGCGTCGGAGATGAGCCCCAGTTCGCGCAGGCGATCGAGGGTCGGCCGCACGTTGACCAGCGGCTCGGTCAGCGGTGGATAGCCGAGCTCTTCCGGGCCGTGAGAGATCGCCACCGCGGCATCGTCGTCGAGCGCGCCGCTCAGGTAGTCCTGGGCAATCGCGCCGATCGGCAGCATCCCGAAGGCGGCACATTCGGCGGCGCGAAGCGCCCCCATGGAGGACGCTCCCAGCATCGTCACGCCGCGCTCCAGGGCGAACAGAATCTCCTTGTGCCAGGGCGCGGCGACCGCATCGAAGAACCCGTCGACCAGCCCGATCGCACCGGCGCCGTCCAGCACCGCGCGGGCGACATCGCCCTGCCGGGCCGGAGAGCGGACGACGAGGCCCGTCAGGTCGGGCGTTTCGCCGTAGAGCGAGGGACCGACGAACAGCACTCTCATGACCCGAGCACCTCGAGGGCCCGCGGTCCGGGCAACCAATTGACGTTGGTCTCGCGGTCCTCGAGCACTGTCGAGAGCGCCCGCACCACCGCGATGCCATAGGGCGCGCCGCCCAGTCCGCTCCAGACGATTCCGGCAGCCGGCCCGACCCGCTGCGCCAGCCGATCGAGCATTTCGGGCAGCGGCGTGTCGGCGGCCAGCCAGGCGGGGGGCTGTCGCCGGCCGGGGCCGGGCGTGGCCAGGAAGGCGATCGACTCGTCGACCTGCTCGGCATACTCGGCTGGCAGAAAGTCGTCCCGTCCGCCCGCGATATTGGTGATTCTGGTCTGCGCCGCCTCGGTGATGGCGCGCCCGATGGCACGGGCGCCGTTCGGATGACAGCCATAGCCGGCGGCCATGTCGAACAGCCTGGCCTTGTCTGAGCCGCGCTCGCTGATCACCGCCATGACGCAAGGGACGCCGAACTCGGTGGTCTGGTCGAACAGCCGCAGTTCGAGGTCGGCGGCTTCGATCTGCCGGTGGAAGGCGCCGATCGTCGCGTCGTCCACGGCTTCGACAGGGAACTCGGTCGCCAGCCGCGCCGCGTCCGACAGCAGCGACCACAGCGAGGTCGCGTCACGCTCGAGCAGTTCGCAGATGGCGTGAAACAGCGCTTCCTGAGTGGTGTTGCCCGACGCGAGGCCATTGGTGCTGCGGCTGACCTCCGGCAGGTCGGTGGCCGGCTCGCCGATGGTCAGGGCGTCGCGCGGAATCCAGACGGCGTCGTCATCGGGCCAGCTGCGTCCGCCGAGCCAGCGGATCGGCGTATCGATAGGCAGCGGGCGATCGGCCGGCAACAGGCGCGCCACGTCGCAGAAGCGTTCGCCGGCCTGCCCAAGGGCGGCGGCGGTGGCAAGACGCGACGGCACCTCGGATCGCTCGGCTATGGCGAACTCGGCAGCCTCCATCAGCGCCGACGCCATCGCACCGGCATCGTCGCGACCTTTGCCCTGGCTGACGCTGAGCGTCAGTCCCGCGGGCCGGATAGCTGAAAAACACGGAATCCCGATGCGGTCGAGGCCGGTCTGACGGGCGAGGCGTGTGATGCCGAGTGAAGCAAGATGCGGCCGCAACCGCGCAACGGTCAGTGCGGCCGCTGTATTGCGTTCGCCATATTCAAACCAGCTTGGCGGCGTCGGACCGGCGCCGCCCACCAACTACTGCCGGAAGAATTTGCGGCTGGGAATGCGCGGCAGCGCCGGCATGGCCTTGGCGCTGTTCGCCGTTGCGGTAACAACTTTCGAAGAAGTGGATGAATTGTTCAATTGGGATCCTCCTGTGAACAACAAAGGAGGATCCCAATTGCATTAACATCTGGTTAAGTTCTTCGCGGAAAGCCCGCCAGGAACAGGGCATCGAGATAGTGCTCGGTGTCGTCGGAGTTGGGAGCCGGATAGAGGCTCAGCCACTTGTCGAGTGTGAACGCCGGATCGCGGGCCAGCGCCTGCTCGCGGTAGCTCGCGGCTGCTTCCTGGTCGTTCAGCATCGCCGCCGAGGCTGCCATCAGGCGGAGCGCCAGCCCCGGTGACTCCATCGCCGACAGGCGCCGCAGCGCCTGCCTGTACTCGCGCCGGAAGAAGCTGACCGCCCCGGCGATCCAGTAATAGTCGTCCGGCGCCAACGGGTTCAGCGAAAGCGCCCGCGAAATTTTTGCCTCGGCCTCGTCGTGCATCGACAGGTGGGTGAGAACGTCCGCCTGGTCGACGAGCAGATCCGCATGGTTCGGGGCGAGCTCGTGCGCCGCCTCGAAGTGCTCCCGCGCACCGGCGAGATCGTGCAGATAAAGCGCCGCGTGACCAAGCTCGCGCAGGCTGGCGCTGTCGTTGGGATCGTAGCCGTGAGCGCGTTGCGCCAAGTGGCGGGCCTCGAGCAGCAGCGTACGGTCGGCACTGCCGCGCTCCAGCCATTCGAGGGTTTTAGTGCGGGCGAGCTGGGCCAGGGCGGGCACGAAGTCCGGTGACAACTGCACCGAGCGGGTTAGCGACTTCTGGGCGCGCAGCAGGGACGGCAAGTCGTTGCGATCGCGCCGCTGCATGGCGATCAGGTAGTGCACATAGGCCGAGGCGGCGCCCGTGCGGCGATACTTCCGCAGCTCGTAGGCGCCGATCTCGCCACAGATCTTGTCGGCAAGCACGGCGCAGAAGCTGTCATGAATGCTCTGCAGCGCGCCCGAGCGCAGCTCGACTTCGCCGCGATAGACGCGCTGGCCCAGCGCGGTGGCGACCACGTCGATGCTCATTACCGAAACCGGCAGGCCGGTCTCGCAAAGCGCCACGTCGGTGAGCACGATATAGTCGGCCGGGAGCATCTCCTCCCAGATCGGGCCGCTGGTCAGTTTCATTGCCGAATGCGGCGCGATGACTTCATAGAGCCGGCTTCGGCACAGGCTGAGCGTAACATCGGTGACGAGGGAGAGAGCGATCTTGTGGTCTTGTGCGTCCACCAGCGGTGAGCGGTGGCGCGGCGGAACAATCAGCAGTCGAGGAATAGTGGCCGTCTGGTGTTCTGCAACTGTTCGTGGATGATGCGATAGGTCAGCTCTCACAACAGAAAATCCAACTGAGTTGAACGGCCTTGTCCTGAGGTGGACCGTATCGACGATTTTTACGCAGCGGAAGCTGGCTGCCGCGATATTTGACGTTGGTGTCGCGCATCTGTGCAACAGCGACATTGATGCAACGATTGGGATGGCAATGACAGCTTCGATCGAACGTCGCCAAGTAGATCCCTGCCAATGCGCCGCGTCGCGCGGCCGCGCCTTGACTTCGCCCCGACGACATCGAAGGGTTGGCGCGCAGGCTCGACGCCCCACGGGTGCTTCGGCCTAGGTGGTGCTCGGTATCGGCGCCGAGCCTTGCTGTGCGGGTCAAGAAGGAGTGACGGATGCTGCTGAAGCTCGAGGTGCTCGAGGCGATCAAGCGGGGTGACATCACGCTGCAGTTCCGGCGCTGGACGCGACCGACGGTGAAGCCGGGCGGAACGCTCAAGACCAAGGTGGGGCTCCTGAAGATCGGCCGGATCGACGACCTGTCGCCGGCCGACGTGACCGAGGGGGACGCAAGGAGGGCCGGCTTTCGCGACGTGGCGGAGTTCAACAGGTGGCTCGACACCATGAAGCAGGGGCCGCTGTTTCAGCGGATCGAGGTCAGCTATCTGGGCGAAGCGCCATGATCCGCTTCATGCTTTTTGCATTCGCCCTGTTGTTCGCGGCGCTGCCGGCTGCGGCCGAGGAGGCGTGCGAGACCTGGACGGCTGGGCCGCAAGACGACGAAGGCGGGCTGGTCTTCACCGCTGCCGCCTGCGCGACCGATGCACCTCAAGCGTATCTGTTTCTTACCTGCTCGTCGGGTGAGGTCTACATCCGCTACGACCTCGCGGCCGGAGGCGAGCGCGCTCCTGACGGAGACGAAGTCAATGATGTCGATTTCAACGTGGGCATTGCCACCCAGCGTGTATCGATGCGGTATGAGGCGATGGATGGCATGTTCGCCGGTAGCGTGCCGGCAGACGGGCCGCTGGTGGCGCTGCTCAAGTCGGGCACGGGCTTGAGCGTCGTCGACGCCGCCGGCCACTACAAGACGCACAGCTTTGGGCTTGTCGGTTCGTCGTCGGCGCTGGCGCGGTTAGTGCAGCAGTGCCGCTAGGCGCGGAGCCGCTCGCGTAGCCAAGGCTGATCGTCGAGATGCGGACCGGTGACGGAAAACCGGCCGAGCGAGCCGTCGAGCGTTCGCTGCAGCACCGTCAGGGCCCGGACCCATTCAGTGTACAAGCGTCGCCCGCGCCGAACGCCGTCGAGAGAAACGCAGCGCGTGCGGGCGGCGTGCCAATCGGGCCGGCGGGCTTCGCGGGCAAAGCGGCGGATCACCGTGGCATGCGGCACGGGCAGGGCGAGCACGGCCCAGTAGACGGCCAATGCGTCCGGATCGGCTCCGGCAGAGGTTTCCACCGACTGGTGCCGGAAGGCCCAGACGAGCAGGTCCTGAATGTCGATCCGTTGCGCCATTTCACCTCGCAGACCCCCAGGGCAACTCGCTGGCATGCGCCGCGTCTCTGCTTGCACTTGCAGTCTGAGGGGGAGCAACGGCGGACAAGATACCGAGTTTCCACATTTGCCGGCGATAGCGGGCAGCCTGGTTGACGCGCTGTAAAACCGGCTGTCGCGGCTTTTGCGCAAATCGATATTGACCCTCACGTAGCGTCAGGGACTATCCCCTTATCCCGCGGAGAACGGGTGATGAAAACACTGACGGTTGCAGAGGTGGCAAAGCTGTCCGGGGTGTCGATCCGGACCTTGCATCACTACGACCAGATCGGCCTGCTGAGGCCGGCGTTCACGGGGCACAACCGCTATCGCCACTATGGACAGGAGCAATTGCTGCGGCTGCAGCAGATCCTGCTCCATCGAGAGCTCGGCATTCCACTCTCGGACATCGCCGCCATCCTCGATGCGCCTGACTTCGATCGGCTGGCGGCGCTGCGCCGGCAGCGCGAACGTCTGAACCAGGAGGCGAAGCGCTACGCCCGACTCGTCAGGACGATCGACCGCACGATCGCCAGCATTGAAGGAGAATGCGTGATGAAGAACGAGGATTTGTACAAAGGCGTCTCGCCCGACAAGCAGGCCGAATACGAGGCCTGGCTGGTGGAGCAGTATGGCGGCGACATGCCGGAGCGCATCGCGCTTAGCAGAGGCCGATATGAGAAGCTGTCGGAGGCGGAAAAGCTCGAGCTCAACCGCGAATTGCACGACATGGAGCAGGGGCTTGCCGAGGGGCTTCGCCGCGGAGTGCCGATGGGCTCGCCCACCCTCGACCCGCTGTTGAACCGGCATCGGATGTGGGTCTCGCAGATGTGGGGCAGGCCATGTCCGCCCGAGGCCTATGCCGGTCTCGCCGACCTCTATCTCCAGCATCCGAATTTCGTCGCGCGGTATGAGACGATCGAGCCGGGGTTCGCCCAGTACCTGTCGGGCTCGATGAAGCTCCATGCCAAGCGCCGGGGATAGCGGTAGGGGTCGCTGACGAGTTTGCCCCGTCGTCGGAACGTTTGGTGGCCGGCCCGCATTATCTGCTCCGAACGCTAACCCCCAGGGAGACCGGGAATGCACAAGGACGAGATCAAGGGTGCGGCCAAACAGGCACGCGGCAACGTCAAGGAAGCCGTCGGCAAGGCGACCGGGGACCGCAAGCTGCAGGCCGACGGCGCCGCCGACAAGGTGGAAGGCTCGGTGCAGAAGGCGGCCGGCAAGGTCAAGCAGGCAGCGCGCGACGCGCTCAAGCACTGAGCGACCGCTCATAGGTTCAGGAAAGGCCGCCCTCGGGCGGCCTTTTTGCATTAGGCTCGGCGCATCCAGCACGGAGTCGCGGGCATGGTCGGCAGCATACTGACGGGCGTCATCGCCCTCATCCACATCTACATCCTGATCCTCGAGATGTTCCTGTGGGATAAACCGCAGGGGATCAAGGCGTTCGGCACGACGCCGGCCTTTGCCAGCGAGTCGAAGACGCTCGCCGCGAACCAGGGCCTCTACAACGGTTTCCTCGCTGCAGGGTTGATCTGGGGCATCTGGCTGGGCGAGCCAGGCGATCCCGTCAAGATCTTCTTCCTGCTGTGCGTCGCCGTGGCAGGTGTGTTCGGGGCCGTCACCGTTGGTCGCAAGATCCTGTTTGTACAGACAATTCCCGCTGTGGTGGCGTTGATTGCGGTGTGGCTCGCCTGAGCTTTTGCACAAGCAGTTGGATACTCTGCTGGGCAGAAATTGCCCATGGGAGACGAACTGGCTAACCTTGCTCCTGCGGACGGATCTGAGGGGCGATAGACGATGGGCTATCTTGAGTGGTGGCGGAGAAAACGCCTCCGAACGAGGGCGGTGATGCCCAATTTCCGGCACATGACGGAGGTTCTATGACCTCCGGCAAAGCAGTATCCGTCGATTGGACGGGCGAGGCGCCGGACGCGGCGCGGGACCCACGGCAAGCTGGGGCACGATCCACTGTGAAACAGGTGGTGTTCCTGGTCGATTTCGGCATGGTAAGCCACGGGCTGGCGCCGCTGTTCGTCGACGGCCACGCCACAGAACTCGGGTTCTGGGGCTTTTCCAACGACATCATCCGGCGCCTGACGCGGCTGAACGAGCTCTACGACCGCCAGGTCAACTGGGACAATCCGAACGACCCGACGTGGCGGATCTCCGAGCGGGACCGCAACGAGTTCAACGCGCTGCTGCCGTTCCTCGTCTCGGAGATCCAGATCGCACTCGGCGACAAGTGGGAAATCGTGCTGGAGAGCCAGCCGATCTAGGGGGCGGTTCAACCCGGCGAAGGCGGACCAATCTATCCGTTTGCGTGGGATGGGGAATTGGGTCCGGCCGTCGCTCGGGTGGTCCTGCCCCACCCACCGGGTCATTCCCGCGAAAGCGGGAACCTCCGTTTTTGTGCCCGCGGCGCGATCTCAAACGGAGGTCCACGCTTTCGCGGGGATGACGCCGAGCTTGAGGCGCTTTCCGATGGCAAGCTCACCGAAGAGCGCTCAGGTCGAACGCAGTAGGCATAACTGAGCTTTCGCTGGGACCCAGGGCCTATTCGAAACTGTAATGCAGCCGAACGCAGCCGGTGCCCAGCGTGTTCGAAGACAGCAGCTTCAGGCTCTTCTCTAAGCCGGTGGCGGGAAACAGCGGGAAGCCGCCGCCGAGCAGTTGCGAGATGACGTAGATCTCGATCTCGTCGAGCGCGCCGCGTTCCATGAAGGCCATCTGCAACTGGCCGCCGCCCAGCATCCAGACGTCGCCGTCGTCGAGCGCCCTGAGCTCGGCAACCAGCGCATCAATATCGGTCCGGGTCTCGAGCTTGCCGATCGGCGAGGGCAGGGGGCGCGAAGTGACGACGATGACCCGCTGCTCGCCATACGGCCAGGGGATGTTCTCGCGCACCAGCCAGTCATAGGTACCACGCCCCATCACCACGGTCCGGATCCGCTTGATGAACAGGTTGTAGTCGAACTCGCCCAGCTGCATATCGGTGCGTTGGGTGAGCCAGGTCAGGGACTCCTGGGGGTCGGCGATGAAGCCGTCGAGGCTCGAAGCGATGTAGCCGACGATGCGGGCCATGACGATTCTCCTTGGTGAGGCTGGTCTCAGTGATTTATAAACGAACATTCGTTTATATTGGAAGCCATGTCCAGACCCCGCAAGATCTCGGATGAGGATGTCGTCGAAGCCGTCGCCGCCCTGGTGTCGCGTGAAGGCCCGGCGGGCCTGACCTTCGCTTCGGCATCGGTTGCCACCGGCCTGTCGCCGGCGACGCTGGTGCAGCGTTATGGCAACCGCGAAGCGCTGCTGCGCGCCGCGCTGCTGTGGATGTGGGACCAGCTCGACCTGACAGTTGCCGGAGCGGACGCCAGTCATCCTGTCGATCCGGAGGGGGCGATCGCTCTGCTGGTGCGACTGTCGGCCGGCTATGGCGCCGGTGAGGAGGCTGCGCAGGGGTTGCTGCTGCTGCGCGAGGATTTTCGCGATCCGGTGCTTCGGGCCCGCGGCGTGCAGTGGAACGGAGCGATGAACCGCGCACTTGGCCGGCGGCTCAGCAATGACCCTGTCCGGCAGGCGCTGCTCGGCCGGTTGATGGCCAGCCAGTGGCAGGGCGCGGTCCTGTGGTGGGGGTTTTCGCGCGAGGGCACGCTGCGCAGCTTTCTGAGGCGGGAGCTGCATGAGTGGCTGAAGGTGAGCGGAATTTCGTAGTTTTCGGGTTCATTGCTTCGCCGGTCGCCACTACATTGCGCACCATGCGCTACCGCATGCTCGACACGGCTCTGGGACCCATGGCGATCGGCTGGACCGATGCCGGGATTTGTCGCCTGTTGCTGCCGGGCGAAGGGCTTCAGGAGATGCGGGCGCGGCTCGAGCAGACGGGCGGCGTCGAAGCTGCCGATGGTCAGCCGGAAATCACGGCGCGAATTCTCGCCTATGCCGAGGGGGCGAACGACAATTTCATCGATGTCGAACTCGACCTGTCGCGCGTGTCGGACATCAACCGGCGCATCTACGAGCATATCCGCGGCCTCGCCTGGGGCGAGACGACCACTTATGGCGCCATCGCCCGCTGGCTCGGCGATGTGGCGCTGTCGCGCGCCGTGGGGGCGGCGATGGGGGCCAACCCGATCCCGCTGATCGTCCCGTGCCACCGGGTGCTGGCCGCCGATGGACGCACCGGCGGGTTCTCCTCCCCGGGTGGGGTGAGGGCCAAGATGGAAATGCTGGCGCTCGAGAAGGCCGCCTCGCCGTCCGGGCAGTTCTCATTCGGGTTTTGAGGACGGCCTACGCCGTGCACGCCTGGCGTTCGGGTACCACGCCGGCAAACATGTCGGTAATGCTCGCCGGCACGCCGGAACCCATGAAAGTCGCGAAATCGGTGGGCGATGCGATGCCGTCGCGCCCCAGTCGCTGCAGCGCGGAGGAGATCCGCTCGTGGTAGACCTGCATGAACGCGAAGGTGCCGTCCTTTTCGATCTGGTAGATTCCTGCCCCCGCCTGGACCTCGCCTCCGAACATCTCGCCGAGCACGGCCATCGGTGCGCCCTGCACGCCCATCCCGAGCCGGATCATGTCGAGCCGGGCCAAATAGTCATTGATCATCGCCACCAGGCCAGCCTTCTGCTCGGGGTCGCAGAAGCGGAGGCTCTTGGTGGCGATGCGGCAGGCGATCATCGTTGCCATCGGCGCAAAGCCGTCAGTGACGGCGCGATTGGCGATAATGGCCTGGGCAGGCAGGTCTACTTCGCCGCTGGCCAGCGCCTCGTTCCGGCAGCGCGCGGTATCCTCGTCGGTCCACACCAGGTCGGGATCAGTGGTGGCGACGAGCTGCTGGGGCGGGCCCGGCTGTGGGGCGTGGGGCGCCATCCAGGTGGCGAAGCCAAAATAGGCGAGGCTGCCGACGGCGACGACCGCCAGCGCGGTCACCAACAGGTCGAACAGTCCCAGGGACTGGCCGGAAACGGCCGCCGGCCTCGTCGTGCTCCGCACATCGCGCACCAGATCGCGTCCCGACATGACCGCCCCACAGAAGATCTGCAGCGGCGAGCTTAGTCCGGCAGCGGTGAAGGTTGGCTTTCGCCATTGCAGACGAATGCAAACATGGCGGCAACCTGCCGGCTACTGTCCGCGCTTGAAGACCTTCAGGTGGCCGAGCTGCTTGACCACTTTGCCCGCCACGGTTTCGATGGGATCCTCGATCGAGACCGCCAGCACGTTCTCGTCCGGGTCGGGCCGTTCGAGCGTGGCGAACTGGCTGTCGAGCAGTTTGGGGCTCATGAATTCGTGGCTGCGGGCTTCGATGCGCTTGCGGATGGTGTCGATGTCGCCATCGAGAAAGACGAAAAGGATCGGCTCGCCGGCCTTCTCGGTGAGAAACTCGCGATAGGCGCGCTTCAGCGACGAGCAGGCGCCCACTGCGACGCCCTTTTGTTCGGCAGCCTCATGCAGCGCGCCGGCGAGGGTTTCGAGCCACGGCCAGCGATCCTCGTCGGTGAGCGGGATGCCGTTGCGCATCTTCTCCTTGTTGGCCGGCGGATGGTAGCCGTCGCCGTCGAGGAAGGGGGCATGCAGCCGGCGCGCTATCGCCGCGCCGGTCGCCGATTTGCCCGACGACGACACTCCCATGGCGATGATGATCCGCGCGTTCTCAAACGGTGGCAGTGAAGGCGCCGTCGACATAAAGGATGTGTCCGTTGACGAAGGTGGAAGCCTCGGAAGCGAGGAAGACGGCAGCGCCGCCCAGCTCGGTGGGGTCGCCCCAGCGGCCCATCGGGGTGCGCTTTTCGACCCAGGAATTGAACTCCTGGTTTTTCAGCAGCGCCTCGTTGAGCTCGGTGCGGATATAGCCCGGCGCGATGCCGTTCACGTTGAGGCCGTGCCTCGCCCAATCGACGGCCATGCCGCGCGTGAGGTTGGCGATGGCTGCCTTGCTCGCCGCATAGGGAGCGATCGACGGGCGCGCCAGATTGCTCATCACCGAGCAGATGTTGATGATCTTGCCGCTCCTGCGGGCGATCATGCCGCGCGCCACGGCGCGACCGACAATGAAGGCCGAAGTCAGGTTGGTGTCGATCACCTGCCTGAACTTGTCGAGCGGCCATTCCTCGAGCGGCGCGCGGTGCTGCATGCCGGCATTGTTGACGAGAATGTCGATCTGGCCGATCTCGGTTTCGGCGTGGGCGATGGCGTCCTCGACGCTCTCCTCGCTGGTCACGTCGAAGGCCAGCGCCTTGACGCCGAGCGCACCGCCGTCGACCAGACGCGCGGCGGCTTCGCCAAGGGCGGCCGTATCGCGGCCGTTGAGGATCACCTCGGCGCCGGCGCCGGCCAGTGCGAGGGCAATGCCGAAGCCGATGCCCCGGCTGGAACCGGTGACCAGCGCGCGCTTGCCGCTCAGATTGAATAGAGAAATCGAGTCCAAAGTCAGTGCCCCTCCCAGGCTCAGCCGGCGCGACACTAGTGGATGATGCGCGGCTTGGTAAGACCAGGCGAGCCTGGTGGTGAGGAACGTGCACAGGGCAGGTGCTTCAAGGTTCCGATGGGGTGGCATTCGGCCCTCGCCCGTGCCAAAAAGCCGCGCAAAGAAATCCTAATGACTCCCAATGGAGATAATGATGGCGTCTGCCGATATCGGGCTGATCGGGCTCGCAGTAATGGGCTCCAATCTGGCGCTCAACATCGCCGAAAAAGGCTACACCATCGCGGTCCACAACCGCACCGCCTCCAAGATCGACGATTTCGTTGCCACGGCGAAGGAGCAGGGGCTCGACGGCAAGGTCGTGCCGGAAGCCGACCTGGTGAAATTCATCCAGTCGGTGAAGCGGCCGCGCTCGATCATCATCATGGTCAAGGCCGGCAAGCCGGTCGACGAGATGATCGAGCAGCTGTTGCCGCACCTCGAACAGGGCGACGCCATCCTCGAATGCGGCAACTCGCTCTATACCGACAGCCAGCGGCGTTTCGAATACCTGCGCGACAAGGGCATCGGGTTCCTCGGCATCGGCGTCTCCGGGGGTGAGGAAGGCGCTCGCCATGGCCCCTCGATCATGGTCGGCGGCCCCGAGCAGCAGTGGAAGAACGCCCAGCCGATCCTCGAGGCGATCTCGGCCAAGTTCAACGGCGAGCCGTGCTGCGCCTATCTCGGCGAAGGCGGGGCCGGCCATTTCGTCAAGATGATCCATAACGGCATCGAGTACGGCGACATGCAGATGATCGCCGAGACCTATGGGGTGATGCGCGACGGGCTCGGGCTGAATCCGGCGGCCGCCTCCAAGGTCTTCAAGGACTGGAACCAGGGTCCGCTCAACTCCTACCTGATCGAGATCACCGGCTACGTCCTCGAGGCGATCGAGCCCAGGACCGGCAAGCCGCTGGTCGAGCTGATCCTCGACAAGGCCGGCCAGAAGGGCACTGGCACCTGGACCGCGATCGCGGCGCAGCAGCTGGCGGTGCCGGCAACGGCCATCGAGGGCGCGGTGGCGGCCCGCTCGATCTCCTCGCGCAAGGAGGAGCGCGTGGCCGCCGAGGCGGTCTACGGCAGGCCGTCGGCGGGCAAGGCCGACATCTCGCTCACCGACCTCGAGCAGGCCCTGCTGGCCGGCAAGATCGTCTCCTACGCGCAGGGCTTTGCGGTGCTCTCCAAGGCGTCGGAAGAGTTCGGCTGGAACCTGCCGCTCGCCACCATCGCCAAGATCTGGCGCGCCGGCTGCATTATCCGCTCCCGCTTCCTTGACCAGATGTCGGCGGCCTATGCCAAAGGCGGCGCCACCAACCTGCTGATGGTGCCGGACTTCGTCGCCATCATGAAGGATGCCCACAAGTCGTTGCGCAAGATCGTGGCGGCCGGCGCCATCGGCGAGTTCCCGCTGATCTGCCTCAGTGCGTCGCTCGCCTATTTCGACAGCTATCGCCAGGCGCAGGGGACGGCCAACCTGACCCAGGGTCAGCGCGACTTCTTCGGCGCTCATGGCTTCATTCTCACCGACCGCGAAGGCGAGCAGCACGGCAAGTGGCCGTCGACGCTCGGGAAGTAAGGGCGACATCGCTGGGGGAGCCATTGTGCCCTCCAGCAGCCCTTCTCTTGCGATTTCTTAGGCTTTGCCAAACGGCTAAACCTAAGAAATCGCTTTCTCCCCCGCCAAGGTGGAGAGTCCCGACTGATGCTCAGGTGCATGTGGAAGGCACCGATCATCTCCCCCTTGGCGGGGGAGAAAGTGAAAACTCGGGCTTAGCGCAGCTAAGTCCTTAGTTTTCGCAAGAGAGGGGGCTTCGAGTCACCGGCTACGCGGCGTGTCCGTTCCCATTCCCGTTCTCATCATGCGGTGGGGTCTGCTGCTGGCCGGGCTGGGCCATCTCGTGGACGTGGTCCTTCTTGGCGACGCGCGGCCGGTGCATCAGGTCGAAGCGGCGCACGGTGTAGATGAACAGCAGCGCCGCGACGATCACCAGGATACCGGCGCCGAGGAACGGTGCGCCGGGGAAATAACCGGGCGTGCCGGGCGAAGCCTGGGTGAAGTGGCTGAACAGCTGCGTGGCCAGCAGCGGCCCTAGAATCGACGCCAGCGAGTTGGTGGCGTTGATGGCGCCCTGCAGCTCTCCCTGCGCATCGTCGGGGACCTGGCGCGACATCAGCGAGTTGATGGCCGGGCCGGCGACGCCAGCGAGCGAACCGAAGATCAGGAAGAAGTAGAGCGGGATCTCGGAGTGGATCGAGGCGGTGCCGATGAAGGCGATTGAAGCCGCCAACATGCCGAGCAGCACCGTCGACCACTCGCCGATCCGCTTGGTCAGGAGGCCCACCAGCAGCGCCTGGCTGGCGGCGAAGCCGATGCCGAAACAGCCGAGCGCCACCCCAATCTGCGCCGACGAGAAGTTCAGCACTTCGATGGTGAAGAAGTTCCACACCGACGGGAAGGACTGGCTGGCCAGCACGAAGATGCCGAGCGTCGCCAACAGCCACAGCACGACGGGGTTTTTCGACAGGCTCAGCAGCACGCCGAACGGGTTGGCGCGGCGGATGTCGAAGGGACGCCGCTTGTCCTTGCCGAGGCTCTCGGGGAGGACGAAAAAGCCGAACAGCAGGTTGGCGCCCGCCAGCACGGCGGCGGCATAGAACGGCCAACGCGGGCCGAGCTCTCCGAGCAGCCCGCCGACCACCGGTCCGAAGATGAAGCCCAGCCCGAAGGCGGCGCCGATCAGGCCGAAGCGGTGGGCGCGCTTCTCACGCGGGGTAATGTCGGCGATGTAGGCGGTTGCCGTCGCCACCGAGGCGCCGGAGATGCCGGCGATGGTGTGGCCGATGAAGATCAGCACCAGCGAGTTGGCAAAGCCCATGATGGTGTAGTCGATCGTCAGCCCCGCGAGGGCGATCAGGATGATGGGGCGCCGGCCGAAGCGGTCGGAGAGGTTGCCGAGCGCCGGCCCGAACAGGAACTGCATCAGCGAGTAGGCGAACACCAGGTAGCCGCCGATCACCGCCGCCTGCGCGACGCTGCCGCCCGAGAGCTGGCCGATCAGTTGCGGCAGCACCGGCAGGATGATGCCGTAGCCCAGCATGTCCAGGAAGATGGTGATGAGCACGCAGGCGAGCGTGAGATTGGATTGCGGAGAAACGGGCATGCGGGGCGATTATTCCCAATGTGGAGCGGCAGTTGACACATCGCCTCCGGCGAAGGCAAGCGCCAACGGCTTCAGTGAACGTCCGGGCGGGCCGGTCGCGATGGCGCTGGCAGACCCTCGGGGTCGGGCGCGGCGTCGTAGCCGTAGAGCCAGGCGAGGCGTTTCAGATGGCCGCGCGGACCCTGCAATTTCACCACGGCGTTGCGGGCGAGGGTGAACGGCCATTCGAGGTGGAAGGCGAAGCCGTTGGAATTGGAAAGCTTGCGCACCTGTCCGACGCGCGGCTGGCGCAAGGCGGCGTAGCGGCGGAGCGCCTGCTCGGCCTCGGCTTCGGTCATCAGCAGCGGCGCGAGGATGGCGGCATCCTCGATGGCCATGGCGGCGCCCTGCGCCTGGAACGGCAACATGGCGTGCGCGGCATCGCCGATGATGCCGACGCCACCTTCCGACCAGGTCGGCGTGCTGACGGTGGAGACCGGCCAGAAGCCCCAATCGTCGCCCGCGGCTTCGCGAATCGCGGCGAACTGCCGACTTTTCAGTGCGGCCCAAGGCAGCTCGGGCGCCCGTGGCGGCTCGGCGCCGAAGGTGCGCGCCGCCTTGGATTTGGCGAACAGCGCGACGTTGATCTGCCGGCGATGCGGCAACGGGTAGGTTACCGCATGATAGCCCGGGCCCCACAGCAGGCTGGTGCGGTCGGGCGCCAGCACGCCGTCGAGGGCCGATTGGCCGAGCGTGATGCGCCAGGCCACCATACCGGAATAAGTGGCTTCCGGCCCCATCAGCACGCCGGTGCGGGTGCGCGAGTTGACCCCGTCGGCGCCGATAAAGGCGAAGGCCCGGGCGGAGCGCGATTTGCCGTCAGCCTCGTCGACGGTGACCGAAACGCCACGCGCGTGGCTCACCACGTCATAGGCGCGGACGCCGAACAGCAGGTCGATATTGGCGAAGCGCTTGCAGGCCCGGTGCAGCACCTCGGCGAGGTCGGCCCGGTGAATCACGGTGTAGGGCGCGCCGAAGCGCTGCGCCATGACCTCGCCGAGCTCCAGCGTCACCAGCGGATGGTCGGCGCCATAGGGATAGACATCGATGCCGCGTGGCTCGAATGCCGCGGCCGCCAACGCCTTGTCGAGGCCGAGCCGGTTGAGGATCTTGCGGGCGTTGGGGCTGACCTGCAGGCCGGCACCCACTTCCTGCACCTTCGCATTGCGCTCGAGCACCACCACGGTCGCGCCGAACTTGGCGAGCGCCAGGGCCAGCGTCAGGCCGGCAATGCCGGCGCCCGCGATGTAGACGGTGCGTCCGTTGCCGGACATCGGCAGAATCAGGCGGCTTCGGAGTGATACACCGCCGAGAGCGGCTCGGAGGTCCCGGGCGCCAGTTCAGGGTTGAACACGTAGAGGGTCGAGCAATAGGAGCAGACGGTCTCGTTGTCCTTGCCCATGTCGATATAGATGTGCGGGTGGTCGAACGGGGGCAGGGCGCCGACGCACATGAACTCCTTGGAGCCGACCTCGATACGCGCCAGACCCTGGGTATTGTGGAAGTGCGGGGTGCTCTCGTGCGCCATCGGGTGGTCCTCGGGTTCGAATTCGGCCGGAACATAGCGGCGGGAGGGCGGGAAGCCAAGAGTGCCGGCGTGCGCGGTTGTCCCATTCCGTGTCGGGCGGGGATGTGGCTTTGATGCGGGCGCGGGACTTGTTAAACCAGCGCCCCAACCGAAAGGCCGTCCCTTGCCCCAGTTCAGTTCCTCCGGAATCTCCATCGCGTACGAAGTGCATGGCCAGGGCCGTCCCATCTTGCTCATCCATGGCTTCGGCTCGTCCGGCAAGGTCAACTGGATCGATACCGGCTGGGTAGAGGCGTTGACCGCCGCCGGCTACCAGCCGATCACCTTCGACAATCGCGGGCACGGTGCATCGCGAAAACTCTACGACGCGCAGCTCTATTTCGCGCACGAGATGGCCAGGGACGCCAAGCGCCTGCTGGACCATCTGGGCATCGGTAGCGCGCCGGTCATGGGCTACTCGATGGGCGCACGCATCGCCGCCTACCTGATGCTGCAGGATCCCGCGGCGGTCAGTTGCGCCATCTGGGGCGGCATGGGGCTCAACCTGATCTCGGGGCTCGAGGACAGCGAGGAGATCATCTCGGCGCTGACCGCCGAGTCGCTCGATCAGGTCACGGGGCGCACCGGGCGGCAGTTCCGCATCTTTGCCGATCACAACAAAGCCGATCGGGCGGCGCTTGCCGCCTGCATGGTCAACTCGCGCGAACCAATGCGGGAGGCCGATGTCCGCCGCATCGGCCAGCCGGTGCTGGTGGCGGTCGGCAGCGACGACGACATGGCGGGCTCGGCGCAGGGTCTCGCTGCACTCCTTCCCCGTGGTGAAGCCTTCACCATCGAGCGTCGCGACCACATGCGCGCCACCGGGGACAAGCAGTTCAAGGCCGCAGCATTGGAATTCCTCGCCCGGCATGCGCCGGAGTAACCATTCAGCGCGAGTTCAGAGCCGGCGAACCAATCTGTGCGCTATGGGTTGGTATCGGAGCACGTTTTGTCTTATATCGGCACTCGCCGATGGAGAGCCTTATGAGCACGAATTTGAAGACGGCCAATGTCACGGCCATGGACCCGGTGTGGGACGCGGTGGTCTCGGGGGCCCGACAGGTGGTGGCCAGCGAACCTTCGCTGAGCAATCTGCTCTATTCCAACGTGCTCAACCACGGTTGCTTCGAAGATGCGCTGGCGCACCGACTGGCCGAACGGCTGGATCATCCTGACGTTTCCGCCGACCTGATCCGGCAGGCCTTCCGCGAAGCGCTGGACTCGCGCCCGGAGATCGGCATCGAGGCGCGCGCCGATCTCGCGGCGACGCTGGAGCGCGATCCGGCCCTGCACAAGGCCGTCGATTGCTTCCTTTACTTCAAGGGTTTCCATGCCATCCAAACGCACCGCTTCGCGCATGCGCTGTGGCTGATGGGGCGCAAGGATTTCGCGCTCTACCTGCAGAGCCGGTCGAGCGCCGTCTTCCAGGTCGACATCAACCCGGCCGCCCGCATCGGCAAGGGCATCATGCTCGACCATGCCACCGGCTTCGTGGTCGGCGAGACCGCCACCATCGGTGACAATGTCTCGATCCTGCAGGGCGTGACGCTGGGTGGTACCGGCAAGTCCGAGGAAGATCGCCACCCCAAGATCGGCAATGGCGTGCTGATCGGCGCCCATGCGGTGGTGCTGGGCAATATCCGGGTCGGCGATTGCGCGCGTATCGGCGCCGGCTCTGTGGTGGTCAAGGAAGTGCCGCCGCGGGTGACGGTGGCCGGCGTTCCGGCGCGCGTTATCGGCGAAGCCGGCACGCCGCATCCGGCATCGGTGATGGATCAGCTGGGGGTCGTGCAGGATCTCACTGGCTGATTCTGCGACGACCCGCCTCGGCTCGGCGCGCGAATTTGCGCCCGTCATCGCGGAAAAATGCGTGACCCGGGATTGCCCGGCGAGGCGCAATGCCTATTGTGGCGATCCCAAATCGCCCCCGCGCATGCCCTTGAAGGAGCCGCCGTGAACCACCCTGAAATCATCAAGCTCCAGAAATTTCTGCAGCAGAAGTTCGGCAATCGGAACATCGACGTTCGTCCGCGCAACAAGCAGAACGACAGCGTTGAAGTCTATCTGGGTGAGGAATTCCTCGGCCTGATCTATGTCGACGACGAGGATGGCGACCGCTCGTACAATTTCCAGATGGCTATCCTGGATGTCGACCTGGACGAGATTCACTAGGAACGTCAGCGCTCCCAACCCTGTCCCCTCCCACAAGGGAGGGAGATCCACACACCAACGTTTCAGTCTGCGTCTCCCTCCCCCTGGCGGGGAGGGATCAAGGGTGGGGGTCCACAGTCACCGGGGTCGGAGCTAACGCGACCTTCGGACCAGCGCGCCTCAGAGCGCGCCGATCTGCCCCAGCCGCGTCGTGAGTTCCGCATCGAACTCGCGCCAGTGCTGCAGCGTCGGCTCCGGGAAAGCGTAGATCGCCGCGATGCCCGGGCCCAGATACACGGTCCTGAGGCACTGACCGGTCGCGGCTGATGCGATCGGCTTGGAGCATTTGGCGACGAACGGTTCGGCCGACAGCGCATCGTACCAGACGACCTCGCCGGCATAGCCCCCGTCGGGCCGCAACGGCTTGCCCACCAGACCCGGCGGGCCGCTCAATTGCTCGGGCAGGAACTGGTGCAGGTAGACGCCGTCCAGCAGCGCGGCGCTCGGCCGCGCCCGGCTGCGCGGCAGCAGCGTCACATCGACCGGCTCATTGTGTGCGTCGACGCCGAACGGCAGTTCGAAGCGCAAGTCGATCTGCTTGGCGAAGCCCTCGACGCGCTGCTCTTCGTAGCGGAACCACGACAGCGGAATCTCGAGATCGCGGCCACCAAGAGTTCGGGTGAGGGTGGTTTCGGTGTCAAGGCGGTGCACCTGGGTGCGGGCGCCCCTTCCGGCGGCGTCGATCAGGTAGGCAACGCCAATGCCGCCCAGGGCAAGCAGCACCGCGATGGCCGTCAGGTTGAAGCCGATCGAGGCGTGGTGGCGGCGCTGGACCTGAGCGTGGCCGGTCATCGGTGCAAATTAACCAGTGTTGTGTGCGTCAGGTGACATGCCAATGGGCGCCGGATATGCTTAACAAACGGTTAAGGTGATCATTCAGAGGGCGTGTGAATGCTCAGGGAATTGCTGCTGGCTGGGTTGATCATGGCGGTCGGCCTCTCGATCGCCGGTGTCGGCACCTACCTCTACCAGTGGCTGGCCAACACCCAAGCGGCGCTGCGTTATGACGGCAGGACCTTCGCGCACAGCCTCGGCCATCTCGCCATGAGCTTCGTGTGCGGACCGTTCATCATGCTGCAGATGGGCTGGCAGCACGATCGCGACGGCACGCTGTCGATCGGCTCGGCGCTGATCGCCGCCTTCGTCGGTTTCGGCTGGGCCTTCATCACCGGCTTGATCTTCGTCGGCAGCTATTTCGCGCTGACGGCGTAGTTCTTTCGCTTCCGATGGCAGGGCGCAGCTGAGCCTTATTTCGTCGCGACGAACGTGGTGCGGGGATCGACCAGGTCGACCCACTGGCCGGCATCGGCCTGCGACTGACGCTTCAGATACTGATAGGGCGTCTCGTTCCACAGCAGGATGCGGCCATCCTGGTTGTCGAGCACCAGATCGCCACGGTCGGTGCGCACCATCAGCACGGCATGACCGGTGCCCTTGGTCTCACGCACGACGGTCACCAGCAGCGTCGACGGGCTCCAGCCGGCGTCGATCAGCGCCTTCTGCTTGGCGAGGGCGAAGTCCTCGCAGTCGCCGTAGCCGTCATTGGGGTAGGCCCAGTACTCGGTGACCTTGTAGTAGTCCTCGTCGGTGATGGCGGTGACGGCGGCGTTGACCAGGTTGTTGATCTGCACCAGCTCGGCCCAGCGCGCCTCCGTCAGCACCATAGCGCCGACGGCGTTCGGGTTGGCCTTGCAATCGCCGCGGTGCGACTTGCAGAACTCGGCGGCGCCAACCGGGATGCTGGTGATGCCGCCGGCCGGTGCGAAGGCGGGGTTGGTGAAATCGATCTGGTCGGCGCGTGCCGGCATGGCGAGGATGAACGCTGCCATTCCGACTGCGATTGCCGCTGCGATGAACCCGTTGAACTTCGACATCGTGGTTGCCCCCTGACGGAAGCCACGATGCCGGGGGCGAATTGCCCCGAACGAAAAACTGCAAGCTAGTTTTTAGGCGAATTCGAACGGTCCGGTTGAGGACTCGTTAGGCATAAGGGGGTGGAGAGAGGTGCTGCCCGTGCGGCAAGTCGCACCGCGAGCGCTCAGTTGATCCGCAGGTTCTGCTGCACGACGGTCAGCATCTCCTGGGCGGAGACGAATTCGACGGCGACCCCGTCACCGAAATGGCGAACCACGCGGGCCCGCATGCGGCCCAACGTAACCGGCGTGCCCATCGCCGGCCGGACGGCCAGTTCGATCGCCGCGCCCGAGAGCGAAATGTCGATGATCTTGCAGTTGTAGCGGCGGCCGTCGTCGAGCACGACGGTCGAGTGCCGGTTGTCGGGCACCACGCGCTCATGCCGCCGGTCTTCCGGCAGGTTGAGCAGTTCCTTGTTGGCCAGCCAGGTCAGCTGAGCCGCCATCTTGTCGCGTTTGCGCGAGGTGGCGACGATGTCCATCTTGAAGCCGCCGTCGATGACGTCGGTGATATCGCCTTCGATCCGGCCGAGGTGGTCGATATAGGCGATGACGCGTTCACCGGCGACACCGGCGATCGGTGCGATGACCACGGCATCACCGGGCGACATCTCCAGCACCTGGCAGGGAAACTCGCGGCGGTCGGTCAGCATATAGCGTCCGAGCAGCGATACCCGCACGCGCTGGAAGCGCGGCAGCTGCGCATACGAGCGGGCAGGTCGCGCAGAGCGTGCGTTGTCGGTGAGCATCAGAGAAGACCTGCCGGGGCCAAGCGATTGATTGGCCTAGACTAGTCCGCTCTTGGTTAATCGAAGGTAAGGTTTGCGGCGCGCAATGCGCCGAACCGACGATTTTTAGCGCCGGCCGCCATCGATGACGGCTAGATGGGCATAGCGGCGCGCGGTTCGACCGTAGACGGTGGCGCTCATCGGGGTAGGGACCGCCGATCCGGCGCTGGCGAAGACCAGGTCCTCGACCGGCACTGATGCTGCGACGTCGTTGCGCATTTCGGTCAGCGACACGTCATCGGGCCAGATCAGGCGCAGGCCGGTGATGCGCTGTTCCATGACGGGCTGCACGCCGAACCAGTAGGGCTCGTCGATCGCCGTCATGGCACCGAGCAGGCGCGTCTGGGTGGAGCCGTTATGGCGCAGTGGCAGCAGAATGGTCTCGATCGACAGGCGCGTGCGCACCGCCGTCGTGCCCTGGAAAGTGACGAGGGCAACCGCATGATCCTCGGTGACGGCGCGGACCAGGGTGTCGATGGCATCGCGGTCACGTTCGTGCCACAGACGCGTAAAGGAGCGGCCCTTGAGCTCGCGTGCATAAGCAGAACACAGGTGCGAGCCGGCGAGGCGGAAATCGAACTCGTTGGTATCGTTGAGCTCGAGAATAAAGGTATTGGCGAGGGCGGAGCGGATTCGGGTCGGGTCGATATCGCGTCGATCCGGAGCGCTGCGGGAGCCACGTAGCGCATTCCAATAGTCGAACAGCGCCTTGGTGCTGGCCTTTTGCATAGTCTTGTTGCCTTGTTCCAAACCCCGAGCATCGCGTCCCGGAGAAGGGGGCGACCGCCGCAACGCCAAGAGTGTCAAAAGCCCGAACGGAAATCGCCCTTAAACAATTGTTAGGGTTAACGCGGCGGCGACCGTGTGGATAAGTCGGGGAATAGGGCTGCAAAGCCCGGAAAACCGGGAGTTTTTATGTCTGACGAGCCAAATCACCAGCAAAATCAAGCTCCTGACGGTCGGCAGCCCGCGATATTGCTGCCCGGCGTGATCACTGCGCTGTTGGGCCTGATGTTGGCCGTACACCTCGCCAGAACCTTGGTTCTTAACGAACAGGGCGACGCGCAACTGGTTTACTGGCTGGCCTTCATCCCGGCCCGCGGCCTCCCCGGAGAAGGGTTCGACGGAGGGTGGATACCGTTGGTGTGGACCCCGTTCACGCATGCGTTTTTGCATGCGGGATGGGAGCACCTTTTAATCAATTGCGCCTGGTTGGCCATTTTCGGCAGCCCCGTGGCGCGTCGTTACGGCACATGGGCGACAGTGATTCTCTTCCTCGCCAGCGCCGCAGCCGGGGCCGCGGCTTTTGCGGTGACGACCCTGCCGGGCGTTCAGGTGCTGATCGGCGCTTCGGGCGGCGTCGCCGGGCTGACCGGGGCAGCCTGCCGCTTCATCTTCCAGCCGGTGATCGTCGGGCGTGACCCCGAAAGCGGCGAAACCCGCGTACTGGGGCGGCGGACGGCGAGCCTGGGCGAGCTGATGCGCAACCAGCGCGCCGGCTTCTTCATTGTGGTGTGGCTGGTGCTCAATGCAGCAGTACCGTTCCTGCCCATGCTGATCGGACAATCGGTCGGCATTGCCTGGCAGGCCCATCTGGGTGGTTTCCTCGCCGGCCTGTTCCTCACGCCGTTGTTCGAACGCCGGCCCGCTGCCCCCGAGAAGGAGAGGAAATGAGCGACATCACCGACCTCACCACCCGCATCGTCACTCTGGAGACGACGATCGCCTTCCAGGACCAGGCGATCGAGGAGCTTAATGCGGCGCTGGCCGAGCACTTCAAGCAGATCGAGGCGCTGAAGCGCGAGCTGCACAATCTGGGCTCGCAACTGCGCGACGTCGAGGCGCACCCAGCGCTGGCGCCGGCGGTGGAGCCGCCACCGCCGCATTATTGAGGCTTGTAAAGCTAAGTCTTGTAGACCTGGGCCGGATCGAACAGCCGCGCTTCGCCGCTCTGGCGCAGCGTCTCGGTATTCTCGACGATGCGGTAGAAGCAGCTCTTCCGTCCGGTGTGGCAGGCGGCGCCGCGGCCGGTCTGCTCGACCAGCAGCAGCACCACATCTTGGTCGCAGTCGGTGCGCATCTCCACCAGCCGCTGGATCTCGCCCGAGCTCTCGCCCTTTTTCCAGAGCTTTTGGCGCGAGCGTGAGTAGTAGTGCACCTCGCCGGTCTCGATGGTGAGCCGCAGGGCTTCGGCATTCATATGCGCCACCATCAGCACGCGATTGCTGCCGGCCTCCTGCGCCACGGCAGTGACGAGGCCGTGCGCGTCGAATTTCGGCGCGAACCGCGTGCCTTCCTCGAGGTCGGCGTGGCTGAGGCTGGCGGGGTCGGCGAAGGTGGTGCTCATGGCCGGGTTCTAGCCCGCGCCCGGGCGGGGCTCAATCCTCCAGTGCGATCCAGATCTCGACAGTGCCGAGGCCGGTTCGCTCGTTGAAGTCGGGACCGTAATACTCGATGAAGCTCCATGGGGCATATTTCTTCCGATAGCCGGAAGTCGGCAGCCACTGCGCGAAGATCGCTTCGATGGTCGAGCGAATGGTGGTGATGTGGCCGCGATGCGCGAGGCGGGCGTAGCGCTGCGCTGGTACGGTGATCAGCGTGAACTCGCGCGGCAGCTCGGCGGTTTCCCGCACTTCCATCCCGGCCATGTATTCGCATTCATCGGTATCGGCGAAGTGATGGCCGGAGAGGCCGTAGTAGACGCCGGCAACTTCTCCCGGAACGTTTCCGACATAGGCGTTGAACCGCTGCCACTGTGCCGGGATCGCGGCATCACCGTTCATCACGTGACGGGCCAGCAGCCCGGCGATCCGCATGGGCGGACGCGTCTCGATGCGTGGCGCGCACAGCTCGACCCGCACCTCATGATCGATCCGCAGCGGCTCGAGCAGCGGCAGGTCATCGAGCCGGCCGCGGCGGCGGACCTGGTCGGGGGTGAGCCCGATCAACTCCCTGAAGGCGCGGGTAAACGCCTCGTGTGAGCCGTAGCCGGCGTCGAGCGCCACGGCGAGGATGTCGGGCGCGCCTGCCGCCAGGGCCTTGGCAGCTTCGGTGAGCCGGCGACCGCGGAGGTAAGCGGAGATCGAATAGCCGGTGGCTTGGGGGAAAATGCGCGATAAGTGGAAGCGCGACACGCCCGCGTGCATCGCCATTTCCTCGAGCGTCAGCGGCATGCCGAAGCGGGATTCGATAATCCAGAGGGTTTTGGCGACAGCGGACATGGGCTCACCCTATGCCCGCCCTGATATAACAGACTTGATCGCTGTTGCGGTCGCCAGGTCAGCGTTTGCCGACCATGGCGAAGAAGCGGTCCTGCTCGTTGCGGTCCTCGGCGAACACGCCGGTAAAGCGCTGGGTGATGGTGAGCGCCCCGTGAGCCCGGACCCCGCGCATCGACATGCACATGTGCTCGGCCTCGATCATCACGGCGGCGCCGCGCGGGTTGAGGTGTTCGTTCACGGCGTCGATGATCTGTGCCGTCATGTTCTCCTGCACCTGCAGGCGGCGGGCATAGACCTCGACCAGCCGGGCGAGCTTGCTCAGGCCGACCACGCCATCGTGCGGCAGGTAGGCGATGTGCACCTTGCCGAAGAACGGCACCATGTGATGCTCGCAATGCGACGAGAAGGGGATATCGCGCACCAGCACCACGTCGTCGTAGCCGCCGACCTCCTTGAAGGTTTTGCGCAGCACCTCGCCCGAGTCGTCGTCATAGCCGGCGAAGAACTCACGGTAGGCCTTGGTAACGCGGTGCGGGGTCTCCAGCAGCCCCTCGCGCGAGGGGTCGTCGCCGGCCCAAGCGATCAAAGTCCGAACCGCCGCCTCTGCTTCTTCGCGGCTGGGGCGGACAATTTCAGGGACGAGCTTAGTGTGCTGCGGCTTGGCGCTGGCGTCCATCTTCGGTTCCTCGGTCAATAGCAGGCGACAGACGCAATACGTCGCCCCACGGTTCCCGGTTTGCTGTCAGTGACGATGGACGCCGCTGACTTGTTGCATCTCGATGATTATATAGGTCGAGAACGGTAGCGGCCAAGAAACAGTTTCGCGAAAAAAATGGAACTCAGCGATCTTTATTCGGACCGGATTCTGGAGCTCGCGGGCAATCAGCCGCGACCAGGCCGCCTGAGTGCGCCCGATGCCAGCGCCCGCAAAGTCAGCCGGGTGTGCGGCTCGACCATCGAGGTGGATATCAACGTCGCCGACGGCGTGATTACCGGCTATGGCCACGATATCCAGGCCTGCGCGCTGGGCCAGACCTCGGCGGCGGTGGTGGCAACGCACGTGGTCGGCACGCCGGTGAGCGAGTTCCGCCGGGTGCGCGACGAGATGACGGCCATGCTCAAAGCCGACGGCCCGCCGCCGGCCGGCGAGAAATGGATCGACCTCAAATATCTCGAACCGGTGCGTGAGTACCGGCCACGCCACACCTCGACGCTGCTGGTGTTCGACGCGGTGTGCGAGGCACTGGACAAGCTCGAGGCTCCGCAGGGGGCGGCCGCCGGCTGATGCATCGCATCACGCAGCTGTTCTGGAGCATCGTCGACTGGCCGTTCAAGCTCGTTTCCTATGGGCTGATCCAGGGCTACCGCTACTCGCTGTCGATGTTCATGGGGCGCACCTGCCGGCACGCCCCGACATGCTCGGAGTTCACGCGCGACGCCATTTGGCGCCATGGCTTCTGGCCGGGCGGCTGGATGGGCCTGGCGCGGATCGTCAGGTGCCGTCCAGGCGGCACGCACGGCTATGATCCAGTGCCGCAAACGGTGCCGCCCGAGGCGCACTGGTATGCGCCGTGGACCTATGGACGATGGAAATAGCGCCACCGCGGATCGATTTTGCTCGTCCTTCGTTATTGCCTACGAGCCGGAATGTTCTGGCCCGATGCATACTTAACGCGAAGGAACACGTGAGATGGCATTCGACGGAGTGGGTTGGCTCGCGGCGATCATCATCGGCGGCATCGCCGGTTGGCTCGCCGGGCGGTTCATGAACAACAGCAGCGGCGTGGTGATGAACATCATCCTGGGCATCGTTGGCGCGATCGTCGCCAGCCTGGTGTTCGGTCTGTTGGGCATCTCGTTCGGCGGCTGGTTCGGCTATCTGATCGCCGGCGTGATCGGCGCCTGTATCCTGATCGCCATCGGCAGAGCGGTATCAGGGCGGCGAACCTAGCGCCCGCCGAGTTCGGCAACGCCAATCGAGTTCACCGCCCGGAGCCAGTGCTCCGGGCGGTTTCGCACGTCCGCTTGGCGCGGGCCCGCGACACATGCTAGACACCCCGCCTTGCCGGCACTTCCGCCGGCAATTTCCATTGGAGATGAAAATGATCAAGGTGACGTTCCCCGACGGTGCAGTACGCGACTATGCGCGTGGCACCACCGGGACCACCGTGGTCGAGGGCATCTCCCCAAGCCTCGCCAAGAAGACGGTGGCGATGAAGTGGAACGGGGTCCTCAGCGACCTGTCCGATCCGCTCGACAGTGACGGCAGGATCGAGTTCGTGCTGCGCGACAGCGCTGACGGGCTCGGGCTGATCCGGCACGACGCGGCGCATGTCCTCGCCGAAGCGGTGCAGGAGTTGTGGCCTGCGACGCAGGTCACCATCGGCCCGGTGATCGAGAACGGCTTCTATTACGACTTCAAGCGCGACACGCCGTTCTCTGAGGACGATTTCCCGGTCATCGAGAAGAAGATGGCCGAGATCGTCGCGCGCGGCGCCGCGTTCACCAAGGAGATCTGGACGCGCGACCATGCCAAGCAGGTGTTCAAGTCGAAGGGCGAAGACTTCAAGGTCGAGCTGGTCGATGCGATTCCTGCTGACCAGTCGATCAAGATCTATAAGCAGGGCCAGTGGTTCGACCTCTGCCGCGGGCCGCATATGCGCTCGACGAAGGATGTCGGCACGGCGTTCAAGCTCACCAAGGTGGCCGGCGCCTATTGGCGCGGCGACAGCAACAACCCGGTGCTGAGCCGCATCTATGGCACGGCGTTCGCCAACCAGAAGGAACTCGACGACTACCTGCACATGATCGAGGAAGCCGAGAAGCGGGATCACCGCCGCATCGGCAAGGATCTCGACCTGTTCCACCTGCAGGAGGAAGCGCAGGGGTCGGTGTTCTGGCACCCCAAGGGCTATGTCCTCTACAACCAGATGGAGGCCTATATCCGCCGGCGGGTGAACGCCAACGGCTATAACGAGGTGAAGACCCCGCAGCTGATGAGCTCGAAGTTCTGGGAGGCCTCGGGCCACTGGGGCAAGTATCGCGAGAACATGTTCGTGGTGCCTGACGAAGTGCCCGGCACCGAAGAGGAAGGCCCGGTGCTGTCGGGCAAGGCGGAGCTGATGGCGCTCAAGCCGATGAACTGCCCGGCCCACATCCAGATCTTCAACCAGGGGATCAAGAGCTACCGCGACCTGCCGATCCGCATGGCCGAGTTCGGCTGCTGCCACCGCAACGAAGCCCATGGTGCGCTGCACGGGCTGCTGCGGGTGCGCCAGATGACGCAGGACGACGCCCATATCTTCTGCACCGAGGAGCAGATCCAGGCCGAGACCGAGCGTTTCGTCCATCTGCTCTACTCGGTGTACGAGCACATGGGCTTTGAGAACGTGGTGATCAAGCTGGCGACCCGGCCGGAGAAATTCGGTGGCACCATCGAGCGCTGGGACGCGGCGGAAAAGGCGTTGGGCGATGCGCTCAAGGCCACGGGCTACGACTTCGTCATCGCCGAGGGCGAGGGCGCCTTCTATGCGCCCAAGCTGGAGTTCCACCTGAAGGACGCCATCGGCCGTTCCTGGCAGGTGGGCACGCTGCAGCTCGACTACGTGCTGCCCGAGCGGCTGGGCGCCATGTACGTGGCCGAAGACGGGACCAAGAAATACGCGGTGATGCTGCACCGCGCGATCCTTGGCTCGCTCGAGCGCTTCATCGGCATGATGATCGAGCACTATGCCGGCAAGATGCCGATGTGGCTGGCCCCGACCCAGGTGGTGGTCGCGACCATCGTCTCGGAAGCCGACGACTATGCCCAGAAGCTGGTCGACCGGCTGAAGGTCGGCGGCATTCGGGCCGAACTCGACGCACGTAACGAGAAGATCAACTACAAGGTGCGCGAGCACTCGGTGCAGAAGGTGCCGCTGATGTTCGTGGTCGGCAAGCGCGAGGCGGAGGAGGGGACCGTGTCTGTTCGCCGCCTCGGCACCGAGGGACAGAAGGTGATCGCTGCCACCGACGCGATCGTCGAGCTGATGGCGGAGGCGGTGCCGCCCGACCTCAAGCAGCAGGCCGCCTGAAGCACAACAAGGGCCGCAGCGATGCGGCCCTTTCGTTTCCGGCAGGATTGCGCAGGTGGGGCCGAGGCTGCTCGTCGATGGGCGGCGTTCAGGCGGCCGCGATGTGGATGGTGACGGTGCAGGCGTGCCGCGCCGCCGCCGCGGGGGCCGTGCGGCAGAGCAGTCTTACGGGATCGTCGCCGACGCTGCGGTAGGCGAACCAGGTCTTTGGCGGGATGCTGATGAACGCCCCGGCGGCGACCAGGCCCACGGCGCCGTTGACCATGACCTCAAGCGTGCCCTCGCTCACCACGAGCACCGTTTCGGCGAGATCGTGCTGATGCGGGCCCACCTGCACCTGTGGCGGCAGGGTGTGGGCCTGCGCCTGATACTGAAAACCTGCTCCGCACGGGTTGGCGACGTGAACGACGCGCTCACCGGCGACGAAGAATGCATGCCTCGACATGACAATAGTCCCCCCAAGGGACGTGCCTGAACCATGCTGCCAGCCTTAGGATAGGCCCGCTGAATGGCATTTGAACAGACGGAAAGAAGAAGCGGCCCACGGCCGCTTCTTCAAAGTTCTCAGATCGCGGCGAGCGGCAGCGCCGGCGGTTCGGAGCAGTACTCGGCGACGAGCACCGTCCTGGCCGGGACATCAAAGCCGAAGTTGGTCAGAACGTACGGGATGCAGCCGTCTTCGGCTTCCATAAGCGACTTGTTCTGGGTGATGACGTCGCAATAGCCACCCGGGCGCTTGTAGCCCTCCGGGGCGTCGGGACCACACAGCACGCTCTTGCTGGCGTCGAAGGCGAATGACGGGGTGGCGACCGGGAAGGCGGCGAGGGACGCGGCCAGCAGGGCCAGCGCAATAGTCTTCTGCAATTTTGTTCTCCTGTTAGACGGGCATTCCGCACGGCGGCGGTCTGCGAGGCGGAACATGTCGTCCGCGTCAATGGCCGGTCTGTTAGGAGGCAGGCCCTGAACCGACTCCGAACCCACGGTTCAGGCAGGGTTCAGCGGATGCCCTGGTCGCGGAACTGCACGCCCAGTTCCTTCACCGAGCGCCAGACGACGATGCAGGCCTGCGGGCGAACCTTGTCGACGACCAGATCGAAGGTGCGGGGAATGCGGGTCACCGAGGCCACTTCGAGCTTGGCGCCGGTCTCGGACAGATTGCGGATGATGCAGCGGATCCGGGTGCGTCCGCCATCGAAGACGATGGTCGCCTCGATCATGGTGTTGCGGCGGGGCGAAAGACGCTTCTCTAGTCGGATGTCCAAGGCAAGACCCTCGTGGCCGTGCGACAATGCAGAGCTGGTGTTGGAGAAATGCTTACGGAATGGATAAAGTTGCGCGGCGAGTTGCCTATTGCAAGCCGGCGAGCCGCAGCCCTTGCAGGTAGCGCGCCAGCAGCGACGGGTACATGAAGCGCAGGCCGTCGCCGATAGCGGCGACAGTGACCTCGGGATGGGCGCGCTGGAAGCGCTCGCGCGCATCTGCGGCGGCCGCCAGGTCGCCGTGATGGGCGAAATAGACCGCCAGGTCGCGGTGTGGCCAGGTCAGGCCAGGGCGCTCGGACATGGCGCGTTGCGCCCAGGCGATCGCCTCTTGCGGCCGCCCGGCGGCGAAGTTGGCAAGCCCCATCCCCAGATGCACGTTGAATGCGAACGGGTCCATCGGCGACAGCCGCACCGAACGCTCGAATGCAGCGAGCCCTTGTTCGGGATTGCCCAGATAGACGTGCCCCCAACCGCGCCGCATCCAGGCCCAGGCGTGGTTCGGATCGAGTTCGAGCGCGCGATCGGCAAATGCAGCAGCCTGCGGCACGTCGCCGCCCAGCATCATCATGGCCGATGCGAGGGCGGTCAAAGCGGTCGGATCGTCGGCGACGTGCTGGGAGGCCGTCTCGAGCAGCGCTGCGGCAGTACGGCGCTCGCCGGCGAAATCGGCGGTCCAGTTATAGGCGACCTGCTGGCCATGCGCCCAGGCGGCGAGGGCGGCAGCCAGACCGTAATGCGGGTCGAGCGCCAGGGCGCGGGTCAGCAGGGATATCGCCTCGGCATTGTCCTGGGGACTGTGCGACCACAGGTGGGGCAGGGCGCGCATCACCAGATCATAGGCGGCGAGGGCGTCGGGGCGCTTCCTGCGGGCGCGCTCCACCTCGGCACGGCGAATTGAGGGCTGGATGGCGCTCGCCACCTCGGCGGCCATGCGATCCTGCAGGTCGAACAGATCGGCGACGGCGCCGTCGAGTTTGTTAGACCAGATATGGCTGCCGGCCTCGGTCTCCACCAGCTGCGCCGTGATGCGGACACGCTCGCCGACGCGGCGGACCGAGCCCTCGACGACGTAGCGAACGCCGAGCTCCCGCCCGATCTGGCGAATGTCGATGCCGGCCCGGCCCTTGTAGGTGAAGGCCGAGTTGCGGGCGATGACGAAGAAATCCTTCACCCTGCTGAGCGTAGCGGTGATCTCCTCGACCACGGCGTCGGCGAAATAGCTCTGGTCGGCCTCACCCGAGAGGTTGTCGAAGGGCAGCACTACGACCGAGGGGCGATTGCTGGGCGGGGCGGGGGGCGGCGTGTCGAGGGCTGGTTGCGGTCGCACCAGGCCCGCCGGGTGCCAGGCATAGATGCGCACCGTCTTGGAGATGTTCTTGAGCTCGGTGGGGCCCATGTCGACGAAGGGCAGCTCGATGGTGCCGTCGAGGTATTGATACATCCATTTGGTGATGCACATGCCGCCGGCCGGCGAGTGACTCTGCACCCGCACCGCGAGGTTGATGCCCGAGCCGTAGAGGTCATTGCCGGCCACCAGCACATCGGCAAGCACGATGCCGGCGCGGACCTGGAACATCTCACCGCCGGGCGCATGGATCTTGCGCTCATGGATCTGGCGCTGCAGGTCGGCCGTCCACTGTACAGCCGCCACTACGCTATTGAACTCCGCCAGCAGACCGTCGCCCATGGTCTTGAAAACCTTGCCGCCGGCCGCGCCGATGGTGCGCGAGATCAGCCGGTCGTAGACCCGCTGCACGAGGCGCAGGGTCTGACGTTCATTGCGCTCGACAAGGCGGGAGTACCCCACGATGTCCAGCGATACGATCGGGACCAGTCGACGGTCGGGTTGGGCCATTACGTGTGCTTCTGCTGCAAGCTTCCGCTCTATAGCACTGTGAAATGTAACGGAGATAGCGGGCGCGTTCTGCTCGAGAACAATTCGCGAGGAGCAACCGAGCGTGGGGTTCAGGCTGCGGGCTGGCAGGCCGCGGCTCGATCGAGCAGCAGCACGCGTTCGCGCTCGTTGCGGGTCAGTCCGGCGGCGCGCTCGAACTCGACGCGGGCCTCGGCCAGCCGGCCGAGCTTCACGAGGAAATCGCCGCGCACGCTGGGCAGCAGGTGGTAGTTGCGCAGCGCCGGATCGTCGGCGATGGGGTCGAGGATGGCGAGGCCGGCGCCGGCGCCGAAGGCCATGCTGTGGGCGACGGCGCGGTTGAGTTCGACCACCGGGCTGGGCGTCAGCTCCGCCAGCATATCGTAGAGCGCCGAGATGCGCCGCCAGTCGGTCTCGTCGGCTCGCCGGGCCCGGGCATGGCACGCGGCGATGGCCGCCTGCAGTACATAGGGGCCGGCGCCTGTAAGGCTCTCGGCCTTTTGCAGGGCCGCAAGGCCGCGGCGGATCAGCATCTGGTCCCACAAGGCGCGGTTCTGTTCGAGCAGCAGCACCGGCTCGCCGTTGGCGCCGGTGCGGGCGCGCAGCCGCGACGCCTGGATTTCCATCAGCGCCACCAGCCCATGCACCTCGGCATCCGCGGGGGCGAGGCCAGCAAGAATCCGGCCCAGCCGCATTGCTTCCTCGCAGAGCTGCGGACGGGTCCAGTCGTCGCCGGCGGTGGCCGAGTAGCCTTCGTTGAAGATCAGATAGAGCACCTCGAGCACCGAAGCCATGCGCGCGGCGCGCTCCTCGGCGCGGGGAACCTCGAACGGCATGCCGGCCTCGGCGAGGCTCTTCTTGGCGCGCACGATGCGCTGGGCAATGGTCGGCTCGGCGGCAAGGAACGCCCGGGCGATTTCGTCGGTGGTGAGTCCGCCGAGCAGGCGCAGCGTCAGCGCGACACGCGCCTCCGCAGACAGCACCGGGTGGCAGGAGGTGAAGATCAGCTTCAGGAGGTCGTCGCCAACATCGTCATCCAGCGGGGTATCGAGGTCGGGCGCGGTGGATTCGATTTCGCGCAGGTCATAGCCCAGCTCGTCGAGCTTGCGCGCCGCCATCTTGTTGCGCCGGAAATAGTCGATGGCGCGGCGCTTAGCGGTCTGCATGAGCCAGGCGCCCGGATTGCGCGGCACGCCGCTTTCCGGCCAGTGGTTGAGGGCGACGATCAACGAATCCTGCGCCAGTTCCTCGGCGAGGCCGACGTCGCGCACGATTCGGGTCAGGCCGGCGATGAGCTTGGCCTGCTCGATGCGGAACACCGCTTCGATGGCGCGATGGGTTTCTCTCTGGGTCATGGCAGCGGATCAGATCAAATCCGATCCGCCGCAGCAAGCTGCAGATGCCGGGCAGGAGCAAGGCGCCTACCGAGGCGTGCCGAGCGCCGTGCGGGCGACCTCCCGGCCCGCCATGGCCTCGGTATAGGCCTCGCCGAAATCCTCCTCGGTGAAGAGCTGGCGGATCTCGATCTCCACATTGCCGTGACCATCGAGGGGAGGCCAGGTCTTGACCCATTCGATAGCCGCCTCGCGCGAGGGCACCTCGATCAAGGTGTAGCCGGCGATCAGTTCCTTGGCTTCGGCGAACGGACCATCGATCACCGTGGGGTTGCCGTTGCTGAACTTCACCTTGGCGCCGCGCGAACTGGGCATCAGACCGGAGCCGGCAATGACGATGCCGAGCTTTGCTGCATCCTCGTGGAACTGGGTCATCTGGGTGATGAGGTCTGCGCCTGGCATCACACCGGCCTCGGTCTCGGCGTCCGCCTTGCGGATGATCATGAATTTCATGTGGCTTTCCTCAGTTGGTAATCGGCTTCTGGTTGGCGTCGCGCCACGCCTGCTCCTTGGCAACCGCCTCGGCGGGGACGACTTCGGCGAAATCGGCTGCCTCGAATACACGCCTGAGCTCGATGGTCTCGCCGTCGGCAAAGGGAATGCGTTTTACCCATTCCAGCGCTTCGTCCCGCGATTTGGCGCTGATCACCCAGAAGCCGGCGATCAGCTCCTTGCTCTCGGCGAACGGGCCATCCCGGACCACCAGGCGGCCCGCCTCGGAGGTGACGCGGCTGCCCTGGCTCGAGGGATGCAGACCCTCTGCCGCCAGCAGCACACCGGCGTTGATCAGCGCCTCGTTGAAGCGGCCCATCGCTTCGAAGGCTTCGGGCGGCGGCATGATGCCGGCTTCGCTTTCGGGGGTGGCTTTGACGATGATCATAAAGCGCATCTTGGTTCTCCTTGTGTCTCTCGGACGTCGCGCGATCTGGCGCGAGTTCATCCTGCTGCACCGACACGACGAGCGACGGATCACTGGATCGACAGAGGCGAGGAGAATTTTCCGCGAGCAGCGGTCAGTAGACCGTGGTGAGGACCTCGATCTCCTTGGCGGCGCCGGGCTGGACCTGGAATTCCCGGTTGTAGACCTGGTCGCCGCGCTTGGCGAAAACCAGGTAATCGCCTTCGCCCAGCACGGTCGAAGGAAAGGCGCCGATGTTGGAGAACACCGTCTGGCCGTCGGCGGTCTTCACCGTCCAGTCGATGTCGGCAATGGCCTCGCCCCCGGCTTCGCTGACCAGCTTGAACGAGATCTGCGCTGCGCGATGATAGAGGGTGGCGTCAGTCAACTGGCCGGGCTCGACGCGCAGGTCGGCGCGGACAACGGCGTTCACGTCGCCGAAATACGAGACGATATGATAGGTGCCGGCATTGAGCGTGACGATGTCGTTGGGGCTGAGGTTCTGCGCCACCAGGGTGCGATCGGCCTCGGTGCTGCCGCTGGTGTAGATATCGAAGCGCAACAGGTTGATCGGGATGGCGATATCGCCGGTGACCGCCGCGTTGAGCCGCATCGCACCGGCATCCAGCACCAGCTGCTTGGAATTGTTGCCCTCGGCGACGGTCAGTGTGTCGGTGGTCTGGGCGCGCCCATAGGCGACATGGACGACGTAGCTGCCGGGCGGCAACTCGAGATGCGCGGTGGCATCGTCGGATTTCTTGGCCAGCACCAGATCGCCGGCGGCATCGGTGCGGGTCTCGAAGACCCGCCAAGTGACGCCGTCGGGGAGCGGACCGCCGTCTTCGGTGATCTTGGCCATCAGCGTCACCGGCTGCGGCGTGGTGTTGACCGCTACCGCCTCGGCGGCGGCCGCGGCCGGCCCGGGATCGACGACGTCGGCGGCAGGGGTATTGGCGACGTCGGCGGCTGCCGGCGTGTCCGTCGGCTGCTCGGTGGCCTGCGGCATGCGGTCGGCACGGCGGGGCAGGGGAACCGGCGGATCCTCGGCGATAGCAAACGCCGGCGCGAGCATGGTCGCGATCCCGAGGATGCCGATCCAGTGCCTGAGTTTCACCCTAAGTCCCCGCCATCAGCGCCCGCAGGCGCTTCGCTTCAAAATGTCTCGCGTGCCTACGCTTGGATTGGGGAAAAGCTGTGTCATAAGGACCTCACGCTCGCAAGGACCAGACCATGCCCATCAACGCCGCAGTGCGCGACTACCTCAAGACCCGTCGCTCCGTCGGAATCGGCTTCCTCAAGGACCCGGGCCCGACCCCTGAGGAGCTGAACGAAATCCTCACCATTGGCACGCGGGTGCCGGACCACGGCAAGTTCGCGCCGTGGCGGCTGATCGTGATCGAGGGTGAGGCGCGCGTGCAGGCAGGCGAGAAGCTGGCTGAGATCGCGAGGCGCAAGCGCCCCGAGCTCGACGAGGCCGGCCTCGACATCGAGCGGCGGCAGTTCCTGCCGGCGCCGGTGACCATCGGCGTTCTGCTGTCGCCCAAGCCCAACCCCAAGGCGCCGGAGATGGAGCAATTGCTGTCGGCCGGCAATGTCTGCTTCAACCTCTCGCACGCCGCCTTCGCCATGGGCTTTGCCGCCAGCTGGACTAACCGCTGGTACGGCTTCGATACGGAAGCCCAAACCATGCTCGGCGCACGGGGCGGCGAGCGATTCGTCGGCTTCATCCACATCGGCACGCCAACCACGGTGATCGAGGATCGCGACCGGCCGAACCTCGCCGACGTCGTGACATGGTGGCAGGGCTAACCATTCGTTAACCAGTCGCAGGTGATTGGTTAATCGAACGTTAGCAACGGACCCCTCGAGTCGATGGGCGTGAAGCCGATATCGGTGCCGCAGCCGCTTGCCTATGCCATGGATACGGCAGGGGCCAAGAGCGACGTCGACTTCGACTACCTGCTGCGCACGGCGATCCGCGAGAGCAGCCTCAATCCGGAAGCCAAGGCGTCGACTTCGAGCGCCACGGGGCTGTTTCAGTTCCTCGACAGCACCTGGCTGCAGGTGATGAAACAGGAGGGGCCGCGGCTTGGCTACGGCCAGTACGCCGACGCGATCAAGGTCGACTCCGACGGCGATTACTACATCGCCGATAAGGCGCTGCGGCAGGAAGTTCTGAAACTGCGCGAAGACCCGCAGATCGCCTCCGACATGGCGGCGGCGTTCACCCGCAGCAATGGCGCCTATCTGCTCGAAAAGTTCGGCCGGATGCCCAGCCCCGGTGAACTCTACATCGCGCATTTCCTCGGCGCGCAGGGCGCCGAGAAGCTGTTCAACGCCGGACTGAACGATCCCGACCAGATCGCCGCAAAGCTGTTCCCCAAGCAGGCGCAGGCCAATCGCGCGATCTTCTATGAGGGCGGCGAGGCGCGGACGATTCGCGAAGTCTATCGCGCACTGGTGGCGAGGCACGACGGAACCGTCGACACGCGCTTCACGACGCAGCAACTGGCCGCGCCGGGCGGCAGCAAGTGGGAAACCACGGCGGTGCCATCCCGCTTCACGCCCGACGACATGTCGTTCACCTCGCTGTTCTCCAGCGAAGGCGAGATCCAGGGACGCACGCTGTTGAGCCCGGCGTCGGAGGCGCAGGGAAGCGCGCTGTTCACTCAGCTCTACGGGCAGGAGGGCACCTTGCCCAAGCCGCCCAAATTATGGTGAACCGTTCCTTAAGTCTTCCCCGCTAGCGTCTTTTCTGGCGATGGGAGCAGGATTGCGCTTCGGTAAGCGCATCCCGGCTCAAGTCTCTAACTGTCGCCAGATCGAACCGGAAAAGTCCCTGAGCTTTTCCTGACTTCGCTCGGCGGAGAGCTTGATGGTTGCGTACCAGGATTTCGTTGCGCTGAGCCAATCGCGTGACAGCGAGGAGCGGGGGCGGGCAGCCCATCTCGCCGCCATGGCCTACCTTAATCACCATGGCCCGGCCGACGAGCATGCGGCGCTCTATGCCGCGCTGATCGGCTTCCTAGACGATCCCTCGGTGCGGGTGCGCGGAGCGCTCGCCTATGGCCTGCTGCACGCGACAGAGGCGCCGAGGCCGATCCTCCTGGCCCTGCTGCAGGACAGTCCGGTCATCGCGCGAGCGGTGGTGCAGTATTCGCCCGCCCTGATCGATGCCGACCTTATGGCGCTGATCCGCGGGGCCGACGAGGCCATGCTGATGGCAACGGCGACCCGCGAGCGGCTTAGCCAGCGGGTCACCGAAGCGCTGGTCGCCAAAGGCGGGCGCCCCCTGCTGGTGAAATTGCTCGAGCGCCCGGACGCGCCGTTCTCGGCAGCGCTGCTGCGGCAGGTGGCCGATCGCGACGGGGCGAACGATGCGGAACTGCGCGGGCTGCTGCTCGCCCGGGACGATCTGCCGGCGGATGCCCGGCTGGTGCTGGTGCAGGCGGTGGCCGAGGCGCTGCGGGGCACGCGGATGGTCAGCGGCGCCGTGGCGCCGCATCGGCTGGACCGGCTGTTGCGAGATGCGACCGACACCGCATTGACGGCAATCGGCGAGCAGGAGGCCGCAGCGGGCAGGGCGCCTTACGCGATCGAACTGGTCGAGGCGGAATGCGTGTCGACGCGGGTGATGCTGCACGCGATCGTCCAGGGACATGTGCTGTTCTTTGCCGACTGCGTTGCCGAATTGGCCGAGACGCCGCGCGACAAGGTGTTCACGCTGCTCGAGCATGGCAGTCGGGCAGCGCTCAATGCACTGTTCGCGCGCTGCGGCCTCAGCGAGTCGGTGCGCAACATGCTGGCCCGCCTGATCTTCCACGCGCGGGCCGCCGATCTCGCCGACGACCTTTCGGCTCGTCATTTCGTGGTCACGGCGCTGACCGAGGAGCTGATCGTCGAGCATGATGGGGTGATCCCACCTGAACTCGAAGAGGCGTTCGCCTATCTGAGCGAACAGAATGTGATCCTCGCCCGCCGCGCCGCCCGCGGCGTGATGTCGGCCTTTGCCGACATGACGCAATCGCACATGTCGTTGCCGCAGATTGAAGGCGAAGACCGGCTGTCGCTGCCGGCGGCCTAGCGTGGCTCCGGCCGGCCGCCGATGCCGGTGCGGGTTCGCAAGCTGCCGAGTCGGCGGCTAATACCGGAACTGTTCGCTCAGGACGCGCTCTTCGAGGCCGGTCCCGGGGTCAAACAGAAGCGTTACCTTGCGGCTACGGTTCTCACGCACGGTCACCTCGATCACCCGCTGGAACTCGACATTGTCCGCCACGGCGCTGACCGGGCGCTTTTCGGCCTCGCGGGTGCGGAAGGTGACCACGGCGCGGTTGTTGAGAATGGCGCCCCGCCAGCGGCGTGGGCGGAACGGCGAGATCGGGGTCAGCGCCAGCAGGGGAGCGTCGATCGGCAGGATCGGGCCGTGCGCCGAGAGATTATAGGCGGTCGACCCGGCCGGCGTCGCGAGCAGCACGCCATCGCAGATCAGTTCCTCGAGCCGTGGCTGGCCATCGACCAGAATCTCCACCTTCACCGCCTGATAGGTCATGCGGAACAGCGAGACCTCGTTGAGCGCCAGCGCCTTGTGCTCGGACCCGTCGGCCAGCCGGACGTTCATCTCGAGCGGGTAGATATGGGTGGGCTTGGCGGCAGCGAGGCGCGCCGGCAGGCCATCGGCTGCGAACTCGTTCATCAGGAAGCCGACGGAGCCGAAATTCATGCCGTAGACCGGCACGTTGGAGCCCATCTTGCGGTGCAGCGTCTGCAGCATCAGACCGTCGCCGCCGAGGGCAACCACTGTCGTCGCGGCGTCGAAGCCGCAATCACCGTAGCGCTCGCGCAGGAGCTGGGCCGCGCGGTCGGCTTCGGGCGTGCCACTCGAGACGAAGCTTACCCCTTCGATGCGTTCCGTCACGGCAAGGCCCTCGCTCTGAGGCTCGCTGCCTAGCATGGGCCGACGACGCGGGGAAGAACGGGTTGATTGAGCCCTTCGTCTCAACTACATGAGCGGCAACGGATTTGAGGACTGAAATGCGCGCCGAAATCACCAAGGTCATCGCTGAAATCGAGCAGGTCGTAAGCCTGCTGAGGAGGCATCTTTGACTGGGATACAGCTGAAGCCCGCCTCGACGATCTGACCGCTCGCACCGAGCATCCCGACTTCTGGGCCGATCCCGAGAAGGCCCGGCCGATCATGCAGAAGCGTGACGAGCTCGACGTGCAGGTCAAGGCGGTCAAATCGTTCGAAGCCTCGGTGCGGGACAATACCGAGCTCATCGAAATGGGTGAGGCCGAAGGCGACGCCGACGTCGTCAAGGAGGCCGAGCAGGCGCTGCAGGAGACGCTGAAGGAAGCGCGCTCGGCGCAGGTCGAGACGCTGCTCTCCGGCGAAGCCGACGGCAATGACTGCTACCTCGAGATCCACTCAGGCGCCGGCGGCACCGAGAGCCAGGACTGGGCCAACATCCTGTTGCGCATGTACACGCGCTGGGCGGAACGACGGAAGTTCAAGGTCGAGACGATGGAGATCCATGACGGCGAAGAAGCCGGGATCAAGTCGGCGACGATCAAGGTCTCCGGGCACAACGCCTATGGCTGGCTGAAGACCGAGAGCGGGGTCCACCGGCTGGTGCGCATCTCGCCCTATGACAGCGCGGCGCGCCGGCACACCAGCTTCTCCAGCGCCTGGGTCTATCCGGTCGTCGACGATACGATCAACATCGAGATCAACGAGAGCGACCTCAAGGTCGATACCTATCGTTCGTCGGGTGCGGGTGGGCAGCACGTCAACACTACCGATTCGGCGATCCGCATCACCCACGTGCCCTCGGGCATCGTGGTTGCCTGCCAGCAGGAGCGCAGCCAGCACAAGAACCGCGCCACCGCCATGGCGATGCTGAAGGCGCGTCTGTACGAGGTGGAACTGCAGAAGCGCGAGGAAGCGGCCAATGCCGAATCCGCCGCGAAGACGGATGTCGGCTGGGGTCACCAGATTCGCAGCTACGTGCTGCAGCCCTACCAGATGGTCAAGGATCTCCGGACCGGCCATGAGACCTCGAACACCGCGGGCGTGCTCGATGGCGACCTCGACGATTTCATGGAAGCCTCGTTGGCGGCCCGCGTCACCGGCTACGCCGATACGGTAGCGGACGCCGAGTAACGAAGTTGGCCGGTGAGGCAAATCACCGGCCAACCACCGTCCGAAGACCCGAAATGTTCTAGACGAGCGCCCAGGGCCACCTTGGCGCTGCACAGATTGTTACCGGTAACGTCTTGCGCACGCATGATGCATTTGAACTAATGCAGGGGCGTGAGTTACGTAACTCAACCCAACGGGCGCCAGGAAGCTCCGCCATGGCGGACGATGATCTCATCGACAGAATCTACGAGGCCGGGGCCGTTCCCGAGCTATGGCCGGTGGTGCTCGAAGAGCTTGCCGGCGTGGGCCAAGTGAGTGGTACCGTGCTGTTCGCGGTGCGGGAGCAGGCGGTGCATTGGACGTCGTCGGCTGGGCTCTACGAGATGTCGAAGGGATACTTCGACGCCGGTTATCCCGCTCGTGACGATCGCACGGCCCGGCTGCTGGCTTATGACCACCCTGGCTTCGTCACCGATCTCGATGTGTTTACCCGCGAGGAATGGGAGGCCGATCCGATCCGGCGGGAGTATTTCGTGCCTCGCGGTTATGGCTGGGGCGTCGCGACCGGCGTCAAGGTGCCCACTGGAGACCTCCTCATCTTTCACGGCGAAAGGCACCTTGAGGATGGGCCGGTGGAGAGGGCCGTGGTGGAGCGGCTCGACTTGTTGCGCCCGCATCTGGCGCGGGCGGCTCTGATGTCGGCGCGGATTGCTTTTGCTCGGGCGCAGGGCACTGTCTCGGCCATGGAGATGGTAGGCCTCCCCGCTGCGGTGCTGGGGGCGCGTGGCGCAGCGATTGCTACCAACAGCCTGCTAGAACGCCTGAATCCAGCGGTAGTGCTGTCGCGTCCCGATCGGCTGGGCTTCACCAACACGGGCGCCGACAGGATACTTGTTGCCGCCCTACAGGCGACAGAAGCGGGCCTGCATCAAGGGCTGGCGCGGTCGATTCCGATACCGGCCGCTGAAGGTGGCGTCCCAATGGTGGCCCATCTGCTACCGATCAGGGCATCGGCGCGAGAGGTGTTCACCGGTGCGGCGGCGATCCTCCTGATGACCCCGGTGGGGCCTCGTGAGCTGCCCGACGTGGCGGTGATCCAAGGGCTGTTCGACCTCAGCCCGGCGGAGGCCCGCGTTGCCCGCGCGTTGGGCAGCGGCATGACGATCGCGCAGATCGCCACCACGACCGGAGCCAGCGTGGCGACGGTACGAAATCAGGTGCAGGCGGTTTTCGACAAGACCGGAATGCACCGGCAGGCGGAACTGGTGGGCCTGCTGCGGGGGGCTTTCACCCCAAGCTAACGTCCCGGTCCCACCGTTGCGATCGCCGCCGCATAGGTGATGCCGCCGCCAAAGGCCACGAGGCCGAGCCGGTCGCCCGGCTTGGTGGTCGGCAGGGCATCGATCAGCGCCAGCGGTATGGTCGAGGAACTGGTATTGCCGAGGTTGCGGATGATCGAGTGGGCCGGGCGTCCCGAGCGGCGTGCAATGGCGTCGATGATGCGCTGGTTGGCCTGGTGCGGCACCATCAGGTCGATATCGTCCATGCTGATGCCTTCGGCGGCACAGGCAGAGGTGAGCGTTGCCGACATGGCGCGAACCGCGTCGGCGAATACCTCGCGACCGTTCATCTTGATATAGCCTTCGCCGGCGCGCGGCACGCTCAGCAACTCGCCCGATTCCGGCGCCCCGGCGATGGTCGGCTGGGCAAAGGTGAACAGCGTCGGCTGGTCGTGGCCGAGGCCCTGGACGAGCGATGCGGTGGCCGCGTCCGCGAACAGCACCGCGGTGTTGAAGTCGTTCTGGTCGAGCAGCGGCGAGAGCACTTCCGAGGTCACCACCAATACCCGAGCCTCGGGGTTGTTGGTGACGTAGTCGCGCGCCTGGGCCAGGGCGTAGAGGTAGCCGGAGCAGGCGGCATTGATGTCGTAGGCGGGCAGGCTGGCCCGCCCGGCCGTGCTGACCGCGTCGGCCACGCGGCAGGCGAGCGACGGAGTGATGACGTCGGGCGTGCCGGTGGCGGCAATTACCAGGTCGATGTCGTTGATGTCGAGCCGCTGCTCATAGAGCAATTTCTGGGTGGCCGATACGGCGAGCGAGAACACCGTCTCGCCCGGCTGCACCCAGCGCCGGCTCTCGATGCCGGTAAGCTTGACGATGTCGCCGGCGTCGCGGGTCTGCCAGTTGCCCTTGAGGTCGGCGTTGTGCACCTTGCGCCCGCCGGTCACCCCGGCAATGCCGGCGACACCGACCGGCACCTCGGCGCGCCCGATGGTGACGGGCGCCGGCTGCGGCGCACCGCGGCGCTTCAGGATGGCCTTGTCGATCCGTTCGGCAGTCACGGTGGCCTGCTGGCGGGCCACCCTAGCATCGGCCTCGACGAACATCAGCGGTGCGCCGACGGCGATTTTTTGCCGCGGCTCGACCGGGATCGACAGCACCTTGCCGGTGACCGTAGCCTGGACGTCTACCGCCGCCTTCGTCGCCTCGACCACAGCGACCAGGTCGCCGGTCTTGATCATGTCCCCCGGCTTCACCAGCAGCTCGACGACCTCGACTTCGTCGTCGGCCGGACCGGAGCCGATGGCGGTGATCGCGGCCGGGCCGGCATCGGCCTTGGGCGCCTCCCATTCGAGATCGAACTCGAGTAGCGCGGCGGCCGCCTCCATGATCCGGCGATAGGAAGGCAGGGCGTCGATCTGGCGCTCGAACTGGAACGGCACGTGGATGTCGTCGCGAGTGACGCGCCTGGCGCTGACCGGGATGCCGGCCTTCTCCATCACCGTCGCCATGACCTCGGCGCCAAAGCCGGCAGTGTGGTTGTCCTCGTGCACGACCAGCAGGCGCCGGGTGCGGCGCACGGAGCGCAGGACCGCGTCTTCGTCCCAGGGGGAGATGGAGCGGAGGTCGATGACCTCGAGCTCGGCTCCGGCGCCGGACAGCGTCTCGGCGGCGAGCAGCGACTGGGTGAGCGGGTTGCCCCAGGTCACCAGCGTCAGGTCGTTCCCCTGGCGCACCGTGCGCGCCCTGCCGGGGACCACGAACTGCTTCGCCGTATCGTCCGAGGTGCGCCGGTCGGAAAGGTTGAGGGCGCTCTTGGGGTAGAGAAACACCGTCGGCCGCTTGCTCTCGAAGGCAGCATTGAGCAGGCCGGCAGCGTCGCCGGCGCTCGAGGGCATCACCACGTCGATGCCCGGCACGTGCGCCAGGATCGATTCGAGCGTCTGGGCGTGGAACGGGCCGAGGCCGGCCTTGTAGCCGCCGCAGCTGACCATCAGGATCACCGGCGCCTGCCAGCTGCCGTCGGTGCGCCAGTACATCGAGCCGAGCTCGGAAATGATCTGGTTGAAGCCGAGCGGCAGGAAGTCGGCGAACTGGATGAAGGCCACCGGCCGCTGACCGGTCAGCGCGCGGCCGATCGAGGTGCCGACGATGGTCGACTCCGATAGCGGTGCGTTACGGACCCGGCCGGGGAAGGCCGTCGACAGGCCCTTGGTGACGCCGAACACGTCGCCCTTGGGATCCTCGATATCCTGGCCGAGCAGCTGCACTTGGCGGTTGGCCTGCAACTGGTCGCGCAGCACCCGGTTGAGCGCTTCGCGCATGGTCAGGTTCGGCGCCTTGGCGTCGCCGCGATACTCCCTGGCGTGGGCGAACTCGGCCGAGTAGGGGGCCTTGGCCTCGCCGGCGGTCTGGGGCACGGCTTCGCCGCGCGCCTCGACGGCGGCAGCTGCCACCTCGGCGATGAGGCTGGTTTCGAGCTGGGCGAGCGCCTGGTCGCCCATCTGCGACTCGCGCAGCGACTGGCGGATGGCTTCCAGCGGATCGCGGCTCCTGCCGGACTTCAGCTCATCGGCGGTACGGTAGAGCGCCTGGTCGTCGGCATTGGTGTGGTCCGACAGCCGTTCCAGCTCCATCAGCAGCAACGACGGGCCGCGAGTGGCGCGGGTCTGGGTCACGGCCGCCTCGAAGGCGGCACGGGTTGCTGCGAGGTCGACACCGTCGACGCGACGGATGGGCAGGCCGAGGAAGCTGTCAGCCGGGCCGGTCGGCAGGTCGAAGAAGGTCTGCCCAGGGGTCTTGGTGGAGATCGCCCAGTTGTTGTTCTGGATGACGAAGATCACCGGCGCGCCGGTGCGAACGGCTTCGCCGACCGCCTCGAGGAACTCGCCCTGCTGGGTGGTGCCATCGCCGACGCAGCAGATCACCACCGGAGAATCGGGGTGGAACTTCACCGCCTGGGCATTGCCGACGGCATGCAGCGCGTTGTTGCCGACCGGGCCGACCATCGATGCGACATTCAGCTCACGGGCAGAATAATGAGCGCTCATCTGCCTGCCGGCAGAGTGCGAGGGGCCGGTAGCAAGCAGGCTGCGGAAGAATTCGACCAGTGGCAAGCCGCGCGCCAAGAGCAGCGCCTTGTCGCGATAGTGCAGGTGCAGCCAGTCCTGCTCGCCGAGATAGTCGGCGATCAGAGCGGTCGACTCGTGGCCGGCGCCGGAAACATGGAAATGCGCAAGCCCCTGCTTGACCAGGTCTTGTTCTACGCGGTCGATCTCGCGGGCGAGAAACATCGCCCGGTGCAGCCGCAGCATTGTCGGAATGTCTGAGGTCATCAGCATTGTGGCGGGAACCTAAACCCGTCCCCGCCGAAAAACCAGAGCAACCAACTGATCTTGCGCGAATGCATGGCTGATTTGCCGGGGGCGTTGCGGCGGTGCACTCGACTAGGCGCCGAGGAAGCGGGCCAGGCGCTTGCCGGCTGCCAGATACTTGCCGGGGTCGACCGCGACGTCCTTGCGGCGCACCTCGAAATGCAGGTGCGGCCCGGTGGAGCGCCCGGTGGAGCCAACCTTGGCGATTGGCGTGCCGGTATTGACCACCTGTCCCTGCTTGACGAGGACGGCGCTGAGGTGGCCGTAGCGGGTGACGAGGCCGGTGAGGTGGGTGATCTCGACCAGGTTGCCGTAGCCGGATTTCTCACCCACGAAAGTCACCTTGCCATAGCCCGCGCTCAGCACCGTGGTGCCTTTGGGCGCCGGGAAATCGAGGCCGGCATGGAAGGCCCGTCCGCCGGTGAACGGGTCCTTGCGGTTGCCGAAAGTCGAGCTGATGCGGCTCAGCGAATCCATCGGCTTGTGGATGGGGGCGAGGTCAATCGCGCCGCGCGCCGCCTTGAAGCGCGCCAGCGCGAGGTAGACGTCGTTGGCATCGTCGACGATGCCGCTGCCGTCGCTGCCCTCGACCGGTGGCTGATAGGGCCCGCCAACGGCATCGGTCAGTCCGTCGGGCATGCTCGGTTTGATGCCGAGACCGTCGAGCACGTCGAGGATGGTGTCGGTCGATTCGGTGGCGGAGACGGACAGCGCGGCAAGCGCCATGCGGCTCTCGTCCATCATTCGGGTCATCGAGGCGCTGACCTCAGCCAGGTCGCCGGTGGCGGCGACCGGCGCGATATCGGCAACCGGCGCCGCGTCATCGTCCCGGGTCGAGTCGGCGGCGGCGGTTTCGATCCCAAGCTCGGCCGCCTTGGCTGCCAGCTGTTTGACCAATTGGTGCTGCTCGAGCAGCACTTCCTGCTGCTGGCTCAACTCCTGCAGCTGCAGGTTGATGTCGCCGGCCTGGGCGAACTGTCGGGAATGCAGGCGATCCACTTCGACGCGCAACTGGGCGATGCGGTCCTCGTAGGCGGAGACGACCACATCGTTCTGCCCGTTCAGCAGGGCGGCAATGTCTGGGGCCATCAGGAAGCCGACGAGGGTCAGGATATTGGTGCCGAGGAGCGCGGCGAATGCGGAGTAGAACAGACCGGGGCGGATGCCGGGCTCTCGTATCGCCTTGGGCGGGGGCGCCCCGAACACCTTGGAGGCCGGCCGAATGCCGGTCGATTTCGCACGCACCGCCAGAACTCCGGGACGCCACTTCACTGGCCCCGATCATGATCCGTTAGGGTTAACAAACGCGAAAAACCGCGGCGCGGGCCAAGTTCACGCCTTGGCGCGCCGGGGCTTGGCGGGAGCGGGGTCGGCTTTGGCGAGCAGCGCGCGAGTCGCCGCGAGCACCTTTTCGGCGTGCCCCTTGATCCGGGTGGCATGAAAGACTTCGGCGACCTTGCCATCGGGGCCGATCAGCACGGTGATGCGCTTGACCCCCATATACTCGACGCCCCAGAGCTTTTTCAGCTGCCAGATGCCATAGGCCTCGATGGCCTTGCGCTCGGGATCGGCGGCAAGAATGACCCCCAGATTGTATTTGTCGCGGAAGGAGCAGTGCCTCTCGACGGTGTCGGGCGAAATGCCCACAACCACCGCACCGAGCTTCTTGAACTCGGGCATCTGGTCGGTGAACTCGATGTTCTCGAGCGTGCAGCCTTCGGTATCGTCCTGCGGATAGAAGTAGAGGACCACAGGATGGCCAAGATGATCCGACAGGCGGAACTTTTCGTAGCTGTCGGTGACAAGTTCGAAGTCTGGGGCAGGGGTGCCGGGAGCGGGAAGGGTCATGACGTCCGGTTCGGTAGATGGGAAAACGCCGGAAATGCCGCGCATCCAGTGGGTGTTAGTGCCATATTGCAGCCGGTATCATCTGGCAGTGAACCGCTGCTCGGTTTGATTCTAGGATAGGGCGGCAAAGCGAGCGGCCTCAAGTCGGAAAACAGTGAAACCTACTCCAGCCCCTGGCTCCCAGCTCCGCAAGCGCTCGGCATGGCGCATCCTGGGTAGGATCGCAGCGGCGGCAGTCGCCGCGCCCGTCATTGTGCTCGTCATTATGTATGCGGTGTTGCTGGTCACGCCGATTCCGCTGCCGTTCGTCAGCTCGCAGGTGCGCAACCTGGTACTGAGTTCAATGCCCCCGGGCAGCAAGCTCGAGCTGGGCGACATGGCGCTGGCGCTCGAGGGGTTCGTCTGGCCGGTGATTCAGTTCAAGCCGGTGACGTTCACCGACGTGAAAACCGGCGGCACGGTCAGCGTCGATGCGCTGGAGGTCGGGTTTTCGCCGCTGAGGGCCCTGGTGGGGCAACCGGGCGCCACCGTCACGATCGTCGGCCCGCACCTGCAGGTGAACCAGGATCTGTTCGGGCCGCGACTCGCCAAGTTCGAATATGTGGACGAGCCGGACGGTGGGCGAACGGTGCGGGTCATCGAGGGGCAGGATCAGTTCCCCGAAGTCAACCTCTCCGCCGGCGGCGTCGATGTGAAAGGGCAGGTGCCCGACGCCAACCTGGGCATCCGATCCGACAACGATTGGCTGGTCTACAATCTCGAGGCCGCGGCCAAGGGCATCGCCGGCATCGTGCAGCAGGCCAAGCTCGGCAACTTCTCCCGGCTGGTGGTCAAGCGCGGCGCGCTCGACATGAACGATGCGCTCTATGGCGTGCTCAGGCACTTCACCGAGATCAACATCGATATCGCGCCCAATGCCGACGGCAAGTCGGCCTCGGGCAACTTCTCCGCCGGGATCGGCGGATCGGTGATGAACGGCATTCTCGAATGGGTCGAGACCGATGACGGCGGCGCCCGGCTCAAGGCCTCGATCACCAACCTCGACCCGGGAGCTTTTGCGCCTTTCGTGGGCGAGCAGGAGACGGCGATCGCCGTGGTAGGCACGGCGTCGGTCTCGATCGATGTCGGCTTTACCGACGTGCAGAAGATCACTGATGGGCTGTTCCACATCGACCTCACCGGCATGGATGTGCGGGTCAACGGCCAGTATTTCCCGATCGCCACCTCGATCGCCGAGGTGGTGTGGGACCCCGCCATCGGTCAGTTCACCATGGGCGAGATGCAGGTCAGCGTTGCCGGCAGCACCGGCTATGTCAGCGGCGTGTTCAAGCTCGGGCTCGATCCGCTCTACGGGCCCATCGTCGGCATCAAGGTCGCGGCGCGCGACGTCGCCATCGCCGACGAAGCGGGGACGCCGGAGGCGCCGTTCACCGAGGTGAACTTCCAGGGCTGGTCGGCGCCGCTCTATGGCGCCACGGGCATCGATCAGTTCGAGGCCAGGAAGGCCGACGGCAGCCAGCTGGTGTCGACGGGGCGCATCGACATGGTGCGCCGCGGCACTGGCTTCGAGATGAACATCGCCGGCGACGGCCTGTCGGCCGATGATCTCAAGCGGCTGTGGCCGGCGTTCCTCGCCAAGGATTCGCGCGACTGGTTCGTCAAGAACGTGGTGGGCGGGCGCATCAAGAAATCCACCATGCGCTACGACTTCCCGATCGGTTCGCTCGGTGAGCCCGGGGAGAACAAGCCGATGCCCAAGAACGCGATGTCGATCGACATCGTCGGCGTCGGCGTTAAGATCAAGGCGCTCGACACGATGGATCCGATCACCATCGAAGGCGACATGAGGCTCAGCCTCAAGGACAGCGACATCCAGATCTCGGGAGACGGGGCGACGATTCCTACGCCCCAGGGCAACATCTCGATCGCCAATGCCGGTTTCATCATCGGCTCGAACAGCGACACCGAGGCGGTGTACGAGATCTCCGGCGACCTGTCGGGCGGCATTCCGGCCCTGATCGACTGGGTCAAGAAGAACCAGCCGGATGCGTTGAAACAACTGGCGCTGCCGAAAAACCTCGATGCCATGAAAGGCCAGGTATCGCTCGGGCTGGTGGCGACCATCGTCACGGACAAGAAGACCAACCAGCCGCGGACCATGGACTATGTGATCAACGGCACGCTGCAGGACCTGGCGACCTCAGCGCCGATCGAGGGGCATTCGGTCGACAAGGGACAACTGCAGTTCCGGGTTACCCAGGCGGGCTTCAATGTCAGCGGCACGACCGAGTTCGACGGCGTGCCGGCGACGATCTCCGCGATGGGGACGCTCGATCCCAAAAAGCCTGACGTGGTGTTGACGGCGAAAGTGGATTCCGGCGCGTTCAAGACGTTCGGAGTGGACACGTCGGCATTCCTCGATGGACCGCTGACGATTTCCGCCAAACCGCTCAGCGACGGCAGCATCCAGCTGGCTGCCGACCTCAAGGACGCGCGCCTCAGCGTCAAGGACCTCGGCATCAGCAAGGCGCCAGGCGTCAAAGGAGCGCTGGCGGCGCAGGTCAAGCTCGACGGCGACGCCGTCACCATCAATGACCTCGATCTCGGCTTCGGCGACGTCAAGCTCGAGGGCAGCCTCGATTTCGACCTCAAGGAGGGCTTGCAGTCGGCCGAGTTCACCTCGTTCGCGCTGAGCCCGGGCGACGAGGCGCAGATCTCGCTGACGCCGATCCGCAACGGTTACCAGGTGCGGCTGCGCGGCGACCAGCTCGATCTCAAGCCGATGCTGCAACGCTTCTTCAGCCTGTCGGGCGATTCGACCGGGGGGCCGCAGGCCACGGCTGTCAACAACCAGACCATTGCCGTCGACCTCGAGTTGAAGCGGGCGCTGGGCTTCTACAAGACCACCGCGTTCAACGTGAACCTCGACCTGGTGCTGCGCGGGGCGGATCTGCAGCGCGTGAACCTGCAGGCCAATCTGGGCGGCAGCCGCAGCGTATCGGTCACCACCAACCCGACGCCGGACGGCAAGGTCATGTCCGTCGCGTTCAACGACCTGGGCACGCTGCTGCGGCTGATGAACGTCTATCCCAATGTCGAGGGCGGAGCGGGCAGTCTCGTGGTCGAGACGATCAAGGACCAGAAGATCGATGTCGGGCAGTTCTCGCTGCGCAACTTCGCCTTCGTCAACGAAGGCAACGTGGCGCAGATTCTCGGCAATCACTCGGAGTCCCGGCAGATGATCGCCCGCTCCAACAAGCTGGAGTTCAAGAGCGCCGAGGCCGAGTTCGTGCGGCGCAGCGACCGGGTGGAGATCACCGATGCGGTTCTGGCCGGCTCCACGGTGGGCGGCACGGCGCGCGGCTTCATCTACACCGACAAGCGGCAGTACGACCTGACCGGCACCTATGTGCCGCTGTTCGGGCTCAATAACGCGTTCTCGAAGCTGCTCGGACCGCTCGCCGGCCGCGATGGCGAGGGGCTGTTCGGCGTCACGTTTGCGGTGCGTGGTCCGCTCGACAAGCCCGACTTCAAGATCAACCCGATGTCGGCACTGGTGCCGGGGGCGTTCCGGCGAATGTTCGAGTACCGCGCCAAGGAGATTCCGCGCGTCGAGTGAGGCGGCGGATCAACGTTGATTTCCATCAAAGTGTGGGTTGGCGCAACGGCTTACGATCTCCACATGACAGGTTGGAGGTACGCGAAATGTACGCACATATTCTGGTCGCAACTGATGGTTCGGAACTCGCGTCGCGCGCGCTGGACCATGCACTCGGTCTCGCCAAGGCGCTCGGCTCGGCCGTGACCATCGTCACGGTGACGGAGCCCACTGCGGTGCTCGGGGGCGGCTATGCAACGGTCGCCGGCACGGCGTTCGATCCGATCCCGGAACTGATCGAGGCGCAGGAAACGGGGGCCAGGGAGCTGCTTGGCAAGGCCGAGAAGGCGGCGGTTGCAGCCGGAGTCACGGCCAAGACGGTCTACGTCAACGACAGCTTCCCGGCGGACGGCATCATCTCGACCGCCAACTCGGTGGGCGCAGACCTGATCGTCATGGGGTCGCACGGTCGCCGCGGGCTCGGCCGTCTGCTGCTCGGCAGCCAGACCAACAACGTGCTGGCGCACACCACCATCCCGGTGCTGGTGACGCGCTGAGGCCTGGATGTTGTAAGGGCACCCAAACTTACCTCACCCACCGGCTGTCATCCCAGCGAAAGCTGGGATGCAACTCACGGCCAGCTCGTGGGAGAATTGGTTCCCAGCTTTCGCTGGGATGACACCGAGTGTCGGGCGACTACGGCGGGTCGGCTCGAACACTGATGGAGCTGGCGCTTGCAGCACCATTTCCCCACGGTGTCACCCCGGTGAAAAGGGTGACGCCGTGGAGGTGGTAAGGTGGGAGTCCGGCTGGATAGCGTCTAAACGGGCTTCAGCAGCGCGTGCTTCTTCTTGCCGACCGAGAGCTTGATCACGCCTTCCGGCAGCAGCGCGGCCGTGCCCAGGGTGGCGCGGTCGTCGGTCGCCGGCTCGTCGTTGACGCGCACGGCGCCCGACTGGATGTGCCGGCGCGCCTCGCCGTTCGAGGCGGCGAGGCCGGCCGTGACCAGCGCGGCCAGCAGGCCGATGCCCGCATTGAGATCCGACTTCGAGATCTCGGCGGTCGGCAGCGACAGGTCGAGCGCCCCGGCCTCGAAGGTCGCCGCCGCGGTCGATGCCGACTGCTCGGCGGCCTCGCGGCCATGGACGATGGCGGTCACTTCCGTCGCCAGTACTTTCTTGGCTTCGTTCAACTCCGAACCGCCCAGCGCTGCGAGCTTTTCGATCTCGTCGAGCGGCAGGCGGGTGAAGATCTTAAGGAACCTGCCGACGTCGGCATCCTCGGTGTTCCGGAAGTACTGCCAGAAGTCATAGGGGCTGAAGAGCTCGCCGTTCAGCCAGACGGCGCCCGAGGCGGACTTGCCCATCTTCTCGCCCGAGGCCTTGGTCAGCAGCGGGGTAGTCAGCGCGTAGAGCTGCGGGCCGCCCATGCGGTGGCTGAGGTCCACGCCATTGATGATGTTGCCCCACTGGTCGGAGCCGCCCATCTGCAGCACGGTGCCGTAGCGCCGGTTGAGCTCGGTGAAATCGTAGCCCTGCATGATCATGTAGTTGAACTCGAGGAAGCTCAACGACTGCTCGCGGTCGAGCCTGAGCTTCACCGAGTCGAAGCTCAGCATGCGGTTGACCGAAAAGAAGCGGCCGACATCACGCAGGAACTCCACATAGTTGAGCTTCAGCAGCCAATCGGCATTGTCGACCATGATGGCGTCGGTCGGGCCGTCGCCATAGTGCAGAATACGCGAGTAGACCTTCTTGATGCTCTCGATATTGGCCTTGATCTTGTCGACGCTGAGCAGGCTCCGCTGATCGTCGCGGAAGCTCGGATCGCCCACCATGGAGGTGCCGCCGCCCATCAGGCTGATCGGCCGGTGACCGGTTTCCTGCAGCCAGTAGAGCATGGTGACGGTGATCAGGTTGCCGATATGGATGCTGGTCGCCGTGGCGTCGTAGCCGACATAGCCGGTGATGCGCTGCTTGGCCGCCAGGGCATCGAGGCCCTCCGGATCGGAGATCTGGTGGATGAAGCCTCGCTGATCGAGGACGTTCAGGAAATCGGACTTGAACTTGGCGGCCATCGGCTTGCCCTATGTAATCGACCGGCTCGTCATGAGGGGAGCTGCACCCTCATGAGGACCTCCTCCCGAGCCTTCCGAAGGAGGAGGTCCGGGGCGTATAGCTAGCGCCCCTTGCCCGCCGCGATTTCCGCGCGGCGCCGGTCGAGATAGTCGGCGCAGCGTTCGGTGAGTTCGTCGATCTTGCCCTCGTAGAAGTGGTTGGCGCCTTCGACCTGCTGCTGCTCGATGGTGATGCCCTTCTGGGTCTTCAGCTTGTCGACCAGCTTCTGTACCGACTGGGGCGGGGCCACGCGGTCCTTGTCGCCATGGATGATCAGGCCCGAGGACGGGCAGGGGGCGAGGAACGAGAAGTCGTAGAGATTCTCCGGCGGGCTCACGGAGATGAAACCCTCGACCTCGGGGCGACGCATCAACAGCTGCATGCCGATCCAGGCGCCGAACGAGAAGCCGGCGATCCAGCAGCCGCGCGACTCGCGGTTGAGGCTCTGCAGCCAGTCGAGCGCCGCAGCGGCGTCCGACAACTCACCGATGCCGTGATCGAACAGCCCCTGGCTGCGGCCGACGCCGCGCGAGTTGAAGCGCAGCACCGAGAAGCCGCGCTGGGCGAACATGTAGAACAGGTTGTAGACGATCTGGTTGTTCATCGTGCCGCCGAACTGCGGGTGAGGATGAAGCACAATCGCAATAGGAGCGTTCGGATCCTTGCCCTGCTGGTAGCGCCCCTCGAGGCGGCCTTCGGGTCCGTTGAAGATGACTTCTGGCATAGGGTCGTTTCCTTGACCGTTCCTGGTCCTGCCGAACCTCCATGCGCTGGGCTCATGCCTCGCGCCCGGGCCGGTCTCTCGGCTTGACGAATGCTGCGCCGCTGCCTAAAACATGGGCCGAAAACTCCAGTTTCGAATAATTCTAAACTGGGTTTTCGAAGGCGGCAGTTGGTGTTCCAACCGCTTCCGGTTGCTGGTGAGCGCTCCTTGTAGAGAAAGTGAGCGCCCGATTTCAAGAATTGTTTCAGGCTCGGGCGAGCGCTTCGGCGTCGCGTGGCCTTTCGAAGCGGATGAGGCAGGCCTCGGTGCAATGACGCGACAGGCGATCTATCTCGATCACAATGCGTCGGCGCCGCTGCTGCCGGAGGCCCGCGCTGCTCATATCGGTGCGCTGGACCTCGTCGGCAACCCCTCGTCCGTGCACGCCCAGGGCAGGGCATTGCGCGCGGTGATCGACAAGGCTCGCGCCCAGGTGGCGCAGCTTGCGGGCGCGGAGCGCGAACAGGTGGTGTTCACCGGCTCGGCGACCGAAGCGATCACCCAGGCGATCGTCGGTGGCGCCAGGGCGTTCAACGTCGACGCCATCGTCGTTTCGGAAGGCGAGCACGCCGCCGTGCTGAAAGCCGCCGAGGCTACCGGGCTACCGGTCAAGAAGGTCGGCCTCGATGCGGATGGACTGATCAAGGTCGCGGAGATCGCCGCGGCGCTGGCGGCCGCTGACCTCGTGGGTATGCGGCTCTTGGTGGCTGTGCACCTCGTCAACAACGAGACCGGGGTGATCCAGCCGGTCGATCGCATCGAAGTGCTGGTGGGCCCGAGCCCGCACTACCTTTTTGTCGATGCGGTACAGGGCTTTGGCAAGGTGGGGCTCGAATTCGCCGCGCGCGCGCCCGATATGATGGCGGTAAGCGGCCACAAGATCGGCGGTCCGGCCGGCATCGGCGCGCTGCTGCTGAAGGGCCACGCCGACCAGGTCCGCCTGATCCCCGGCGGGGGCCAGGAGAGCGGGCGGCGCGGTGGCACCGAGTCGGCGGCGGCAATCGCCGGGTTCGGTGCGGCAGCGGAAGTGTTCGCGGAGCGCTTCTACCGCGCCAATGTCAGCGAGCTGGTGCGCACGGCCGAGGACGGCATGCGGCTGATCGCCCCGGATCTGGTGATCTTCGGCGAGAAGGCGGACCGGATCGGCAATGTGACGAACTTCGCCGTGCCGGGGCTGAAGAATGCGGTGGCGATGATGGGGCTGGACCTTGCCGGTCTGGCGGTGTCCTCGGGCTCCGCCTGCTCATCGGGCAAGGTTGGCCCGAGCCACGTGCTGGCCGCAATGGGTGTGCCGGCAGAGCTCGGCGAGTGTGCAATGCGTTTGAGCTTCGGCTGGTCCTCTTCAATCGAGGACGTCGAGGCTTATCTCAAAGGTTTTGGCGAAGTGGTGGGGCGTCACAAGTCCCGCCGTGTCGCAGCATAGGAAGAAGACGATGGCCCGTTACGACATCCCGACGCTGAAGGAAGAGATCGAGGACGATACCGTTGAGAAGGTACTCGCGCTCGATGTCGAGAAATACAAGTACGGGTTCGAGACTCAGCTCGAGGTCGAAAAGGCTCCCAAGGGCCTGAACGAGGACACGATCCGCTTCATCTCCAAGAAGAAGGATGAGCCGGAGTGGATGCTGGAGTGGCGGCTGGAGGCGTACAAGCGCTGGCTGACCATGGACGAGCCGACCTGGGCCAAGGTGCACTACCCCAAGATCGACTTCCAGGACATGTATTACTACGCGGCGCCCAAGAGCGCGGCGAAACCGAAGTCGCTCGACGAGATCGATCCGGCGCTGCTCGAGATGTACGAGAAGCTCGGCGTGCCGCTGAAGGAGCGGGAGATCCTCGCCGGCATCGAGCAGCCCAAGGTGGCGGTCGATGCGGTGATCGATTCCGTCTCGGTCGGCACCACTTTCCGGGCCGAGCTCGAAAAGATGGGCATCATCTTCTGCTCGATCTCGGAAGCGATCCGCGAATATCCGGACCTGGTGAAGCAGTACCTCGGCTCCGTGGTCCCGGTGTCCGACAACTACTACGCCACGCTGAACTCGGCGGTCTTCACCGACGGCTCGTTCTGCTACATTCCCAAGGGCGTCCGCTGCCCGATGGAGCTCTCGACCTATTTCCGCATCAACGAGGCCAAGACCGGTCAGTTCGAGCGCACTCTGCTGATTGCAGACGAGGGTGCTTACGTGTCGTACCTCGAGGGCTGCACTGCGCCCGCGCGCGCCGAACACCAGCTGCATGCGGCAGTGGTCGAGCTCGTCGCCCTCAAGGACGCCGAAATCAAGTACTCGACGGTGCAGAACTGGTTCCCGGGCGACAAGGACGGCAAGGGCGGCGTCTACAATTTCGTCACCAAGCGTGGCGATTGCCGCGGCGACAACTCCAAGATCAGCTGGACGCAGGTCGAGACCGGCTCGGCGATCACCTGGAAGTACCCCTCGTGCATCCTGCGCGGCGACAACTCGTCGGGCGAGTTCTACTCGATCGCCATTTCGAACGGCTACCAGCAGGTCGACAGCGGCACCAAGATGCTGCACCTGGGCAAGAACACCACGAGCCGGATCATCTCCAAGGGCATCGCGGCGGGCTTTTCCGACAACACCTATCGCGGCCAGGTGTCAGCGCATGCCAAGGCCAAGGGCGCCCGCAACTTCACCCAGTGCGACAGCCTCCTGATTGGCGACAAGTGCGGGGCACACACCGTGCCCTATATCGAGAGCCGCAATGCCAGTGCGGTGTTCGAGCACGAGGCGACGACGTCGAAGATCTCCGACGACCAGATGTTCTACTGCATGCAGCGCGGCCTCTCCGAAGAGGAAGCGGTGGCGCTGATCGTCAACGGCTTCGTGCGCGACGTGCTGCAGCACCTGCCGATGGAGTTCATGGTCGAAACGCAGAAGCTGATCTCGATCTCGCTCGAGGGCAGTGTCGGCTGATGACCGAAGCGCCCCACCACATCGTCAACGTTGCCGACCTGGAGCTCAAGTGGCTCAAGGTGGGCAATCGCTTTGAGGTGGGGCTGCACGACATCGATGCCGCCATCGGCACGGAGCAGATCGGCGCGACGCTGCATGTGGTGCCGGCCGGCAAGACCGCCTGGCCCTACCATCGGCACCACGGCAATGACGAGCTGTTCTTCATCGTCTTGGGTACTGGCACCTACCGGGTCGGCGAACAGCGGTTGCCGATCAAAGCCGGCGACTGCATCGGCGCGCCGGCTGGAGGAGAGGCGCACCAGATCATCAATACATCCGACGCCGAGCTGCGCTACATCGCCTTTGCCAATCACGGCCGAGCCGACGTCACCGAGTATCCCGACAGCGGGCGGATCGCCGTCGACATCGCCCATGGCAATGATCGCGAGCCGATGTCGATCTTCAGCACTGCCGGCAAGCTGACGCCGTTCGGCTACTGGGACGGCGAAGACACCGAGGGCGGGGAGGGCACCCGATGAAAGTGATCCTCAACCTCGACGAGGTGCCGCTCGAGCAGGGAGCGGAAGGTACGCGATTTGCCGCAGCGACCGGTGAATTCGGCGTGCTGCTTGGCCTCTACGGGCTGGGCGCGGCGCTGCACATAGTGCAGCCGGGCAAGACGGCGACACCGTTCCACCGCCACCACACCTCCGACGAGATGTTCCTCGTGTTATCGGGTTCGGGCACCTACCGCTACGGCAACGACCGCCTGCCGTTCCGGACGGGTGACTGCCTGTCGGCGCCGGCCGGCGCCGAGGGGCACCAGATCATCAATACCGGCACTGAAGAGCTGCGTTACATCGCGTTCTCCAACAACACGAATGCCGATGTCGTCGAGTATCTCGACAGCGGGCGGATTCGTGTCGATGTCGGCGCCGTGGGCCACCATCGCGAGAACGCCACCTTTGGCGCTGGCGGCAAGCTGACGCCGATGGGCTACTGGGACGGCGAAGACACGGGAGGGGAGAAGTGAGCAAGCCTCTCCTCAACATCGCGGAACTCGCTCTTGAGAGCTGGACGCAGGGCGCCAACTACCAGTCGTCGGACGCTTCGTTCGGTCGGCTGCTGGGGCTGCGTAACCTGGGCATCAGCTACAACGAAGTGCCGTCAGGCAAGTCGAGCTGCCCGTTCCACAACCACCATGTCGAGGACGAGCTGTTCATCGTGCTCGAAGGCGAAGGCACCTACCGCTACGGCGCCGACAGCCACGTCATCAAGGCCGGCGACGTGCTGGGCGCCCCGGCAGGCGACCGCTCAACGGCGCATCAGATCATCAACACCGGCACTGGCGTGCTTCGGTATTTCGGCATCTCGACGATGGCCGCTACCGAAGTGTGCGAGTACCCGGACTCGAACAAGTTTGGCGTCTTTTCCCGGACCAGCGGTAACCCGACCGACAAATCGTCGCTTCGGCACATCCCGCGCGAGGCATCGAGCTTCGATTACTGGGACGGCGAGAATATCGGAGAAGTAAAATGACCACCCCCATGCTCGAAATCCGCGACCTGCACGTCCGCATCGAGGAGCGCGAAATCCTCAAAGGCGTGAACCTGATCGTCCCCAAGGGCGAAGTGCACGCGATCATGGGGCGCAACGGTTCGGGCAAATCGACGCTCAGCTATGTGCTGGCCGGCAAGGAAGATTATGAGATCACCGGCGGCGAAGTGCTGCTCGATGGCGTCAACATCCTGGAGATGGAGCCATCGGAGCGCGCCACGGCCGGGCTGTTCCTCGCCTTCCAGTACCCGATCGAAATCCCAGGCGTCGCCACCATGACCTTCCTCAAGGCAGCGCTGAACGCCAAGCGCAAGGCCAATGGCGAAGGCGAGTTGTCGACGCCGGACTTCATGAAGGCGGTCAAGGAAGCCGGCAAGGCGCTGCATATCGATGCCGACATGCTGAAGCGCGCGCTGAATGTCGGGTTCTCGGGCGGCGAGAAGAAGCGCGCCGAGATCCTGCAGATGGCGCTGCTGAAGCCCAAGATGTGCATCCTCGACGAGACCGATTCCGGCCTCGACATCGACGCGCTCAAGGTGGTGTCCGAGGGCGTCAACGCACTGCGCGGTCCGGATCGCTCGATGCTGGTGATCACCCACTACCAGCGGCTGCTCAACCATATCGTGCCCGACGTGGTGCACGTGTTCTCCGATGGCCGGGTGGTCGAGAGCGGCGGCAAGGAACTGGCGCTGGAACTGGAAGCCAAGGGCTATGCCGGCTTCGACGAAGCGGCGGCGTAAGGACCGATGACCATGCATGTCCCCGTCCGGCTCGGGCCGGCTGAACAAAAGCTCATCGACCAGCTGACGGCCGCCGGTGCGGTCGCGGAAGCCGAGCGCCTCGGTGGCGCCGGGCTGCCGACGCGGCGCGTCGAGTCCTACCACTACACCGATCTCAAGCAGCTGTTGCGCTCGGTCCCCGAACTGGCGGCTGCCGCGACGGAGGCGAGCGCTCCAGCGCTGCGCGTCCCCGGCGCGTATCAGCTGATGATTGCCAATGGCGCCGTGCAGGAGACCGGCACCGCCCCGGCCGGCGTGATCGTCGGCAAGGCTGCCGGCAGCGTGCTTACGACGCGTGACGATGTGGTTACCCGTCTCAACCTGGCATTGACCAGGGAGTGCCTGACGCTCGATCTCGACGGCTCCGTCGATCCGGTGATCCAGATCGACCGACGGACCGAAGGCGCGGCCGGGCATTCGACCAGCGCGGCGAAGATCTTCGTCGCCGATGACAGCAGCGCGGTGATCGTCGAGACCTACTCGGGCAGCGAACAAGCCCATCTCGGCAACCACGCCACCTACCTGGCGCTGGGCAAGAACGCGCGGGTGACCCACATCACGGTCAACCTCGCGGCCAAGAAGGCCACGCACTTCGCCTCCAACGAGTATCACCTCGCCGAAGGCGCGCAGCTCCGGACGCTCATCATCAATGCCGGTGCGGCGCTGAGCCGGACGCAGTTGTTCCCGCGTTACGAAGGCGCCGGCGCCTATGCCGACATCACCGGGCTGAACCTCGTCTCCGACGGCCAGCACGCCGACATCACCATGGATGCGTTGCACGCCGTGCCGCACACCTCGAGTAAGCCGCTGTTCAAGTCGATTGCCCGTGGGCGGTCGAAGGCTGTGGTGCAGGGCAGGCTGGTGGTGGCGCGCGATGCGCAGAAGACCGACGCCAAGCTGATGAGCCAGGGGCTGATGCTCTCGGACGAAGCCGAGATCCTCACCAAGCCCGAGCTCGAGATCTATGCGGACGACGTGGTCTGCGGCCACGGCTCGACCTGCGGCCAGCTCGACGAAGACTCGCTGTTCTACCTGATGAGCCGCGGCATCGCGAAAGCCGATGCCGAGACCATGCTGGTCAGGGCATTCCTCGCCGAGCTGATCGATCCGATAGAAGACGAGGCGCTGAACGAGGCGCTGACCGCGGTCATCGAAGGCTGGCTGGCGGGCAGCTGATCGCCAGAAGAAAGGCCTCCTCACCCGGAGCGCTTCGCGCTCCGACCTCTCCCCCAAGGGAGAGGTGGCGAGGGGGCCGAGTTCGAGCCTGAGCACCACCTCTCCCTTGGGGGAGAGGTCGCCGCGAAGCGGCGGGTGAGGGGGCCTTCGTCCCTCCGAACAGGAAACCAGTATGACCTTCGACCTGAACACGATCCGTGCCGATTTCCCGATCCTCGAAGAGAAGATCCACGGCAACCGGCTGGTCTATCTCGATAGCGGCGCCTCGGCGCAGAAGCCCAACCAGGTGCTCGACCGGATGGATTGGGCGCATCGGCATGCCTATGCGAACGTCCATCGCGGCCTCCACACGCTCGCCAACCGGGCGACGGAAGCCTACGAGGGCGGCCGCGAGGCGACCCGGCGGTTCCTAAATGCCAGCCGTCCGGAAGAGATCATCTTCACCCGCTCGGCCACCGAGGCGATCAACCTGGTTGCCGCCTCATTCCTCGGTCCGCGGATCGGCGAGGGTGACGAGATCGTGCTGTCGATCATGGAGCATCACTCCAACGTGGTGCCCTGGCACTTCCATCGCGAGCGCAAGGACGCCGTGCTGAAATGGGTCGACGTGCGGGACGATGGCAGCTTCGACCTCGACGCGTTCGAGGCGGCCTTGTCGCCGAAGACGAAGATGGTGGCGATCACCCACATGTCCAACGTGCTCGGCACGGTGACGCCGATCAAACAGATCGTCGAGATCGCCCACGCGCGCGGCGTTCCGGTGCTGGTCGATGGCAGCCAGGGAGCGGTGCACCTCAAGGTCGACGTGCAGGACCTGGGCGTCGACTTCTATGTCTTCACCGGCCACAAGCTCTACGGCCCCACCGGCATCGGCGTGCTCTATGGCCGCTACGATCTGCTCGCTGACATGCAGCCCTACCAGGGCGGCGGCGAGATGATCGATACGGTCACCCGCGATACGGTCACCTATAACGAGCCGCCGCACCGGTTCGAGGCGGGCACGCCGCCGATCGTCCAGGCGATCGGGCTGGGCGCCGCCATCGACTATGTCGAGGGCATCGGCCGCGACGCGGCGCAAGCGCATGAAGCGGAACTCACCGGTTACGCGATGGAGCGGCTCGGGCGGATCAATTCGCTGCGGCTGATCGGCACCGCGCCGGGCAAGGGCGGCATCTTCTCGTTCGAGGTGAAGGGCGCTCACGCTCACGACGTCTCGACCATTCTCGATCGCTACGGCATCGCGGTGCGGGCCGGTACGCACTGCGCCATGCCGCTTCTGCAAAGGTTCGGCGTCACCTCTACCTGCCGGGCCTCGTTCGGCCTATATACCGGCAAGGATGATATCGACGCGCTGGTCGAGGGCATCGAAAAGGCGCGAAGCTTTTTCGCGTAGCCGCTAAGCCGTTTCGCAAGGACGCGAAGCCGTTTCGCTAGGAAAACAAATGTCTGACGAAGTGAACGAGATTGCTCCCGAGGTCGAGGCGACCGAGCCGAATGCCGGCGACGCCCCGCGCATCACGCCCAATGTCGGTGCGGCGATTCCCGCCGAGGATGTCGAGCGGATCACCAAGGACCTGATCGGGGCGCTGAAGACCGTCTACGACCCGGAGATTCCGGTCGATATCTATGAGCTGGGGCTGATCTACAAGGTGGACCTCGACGACGATCGCAACCTCACCATCGACATGACGCTGACCGCCCCGGGCTGCCCGGTGGCCGGCGAAATGCCGGGCTGGGTGGAGAATGCGGCGCGCAATGTCGAGGGCATCCAGGACGTTACCGTCAACATGGTCTACGATCCGCCGTGGGACGCTTCGCGCATGAGCGAGGAAGCCCAGGTGGCGCTGAACTGGTGGTAAATCCCGCCAACTAGGTCTATATATCGTCTTGTTACGATGAAGGTCCCGAGCCGATGCCTTTGAAGATCATGAGCCTCACCGACGCCGCCGTCGAGCGCATCAACGAGATCATCGAGGACAGCGAGAAGCCGGTGGTGGGCGTGCGTGTCGGCATCAAGGATGCCGGTTGCGCCGGCCAGTCCTACACGCTCGCCTATGTCAGCGAGCCGGTGCAGGGCGACGACCACATCGAGGAAAAAGGCGTCCACGTCTACGTGGAGCCCAAGGCGACACTGTTCCTGCTCGGCACGGTAATGGATTTCGAGGAAGACATCCTCAAATCCGGTTTCACCTTCAAGAACCCGAACCAAACCGGCGAATGCGGCTGTGGCGAAAGCGTGCAGCTGAAGCCAGCTGACCTCAAGGCGCTGGCCGAGGCCCGGGCACACGCCTGAGGCACTTCCCGCCTGCAACCGTCCAAGTTCACGGAGTCATTCCCGCGAAAGCGGGAACCTCTGTTTGCGATCTCTCCGGCGGCGCGGGATTGGACGCCCGAAACGAAGGTTCCCGCTTTCGCGGGAATGATCCGGTGGGTAACGACGAGTCCCGCGTTTGGGTCGGGCCCTTTCAATCCCGTACAGGCTGCGCTACACCCAGTCGGCTTGCTTCAACTTCACCCCGGACGCTGCTCTGGGCCCAATCGACAGATCGATGTGTCCGGCGTTGCCGGAGTGAGTGCGGCTGTTGCGCCGCTCTGTGACGGAGTTCTCCATTGACCGCTGCTGCTTCCTCAAAGCCCGAGGCTTTGACGATCGTTCCGCCTGATCATCCGCTGGTCGGCCGGGTCACCCCGCCCGGCTCGAAGTCGATCACCAATCGCGCGCTGCTGCTGGCGGCGCTGGCGAAGGGGACGAGCCGGCTGACCGGGGCGCTGAAGAGCAAGGACACCGCGCTGATGGCACGGGCGCTGATACAGATGGGCGTCAGCGTCGAGGAGCCGGACGCGACGAGCTTCGTCGTCACCAGCGATGGCACGCTGAAGGCGCCGACGGAGCCGCTGATGCTGGGTAATGCCGGCACGGCTACACGCTTCCTCACCGCGGCCGTGTCGCTGGTCGAGGGCAGGGTGGTGGTGGATGGCGACGAGGCGATGCGCAAGCGGCCCATCGAGCCGCTGCTGGTGGCGCTCCGTTCGCTCGGCATCGATGCGACGAGCGAAACCGGCTGCCCGCCGGTGGTGGTGAACGGCACTGGCTCGTTCGGCAGCGGGCGGGTGGAGATCGATGGCGGGCTTTCCAGCCAGTACGTCTCGGCGTTGCTGATGGCGGCGCCGTTCGGGGAAGGGCCGATCGAGGTGGCGCTGACCGGCAAGGATCTCGATGCCCGCGGCTATGTGAACCTGACGCTCGCCGCGATGCGGGCGTTCGGCGCCAGCGTCGAGCAACTGGACGAGATGACCTGGCAGGTGCAGCCCACCGGCTACCAGGCGACCGACTTCCATATCGAGCCCGACGCTTCGGCGGCGACCTATCTGTGGGCCGCAGAGGCCCTGACCGGCGGCAAGATCGAGCTGGGAGTGCCGATGGAGGCGTTCACCCAGCCCGACGCCGAGGCGGCGAAGCTGATCCGCATGTTCCCCCGCATGCCCCAGGTGATCGACGGCTCGCAGATGCAGGACGCGGTGCCGACGCTGGCGGTGCTGGCGGCCTTCAACGAGACGCCGGTACGGTTCGTCGGCATTGCCAATCTGCGGGTCAAGGAATGCGACCGCATCTCGGCGCTTTCCACCGAGCTCAACCGCATCCGGCCGGGCCTCGCGCATGAGGAGGGCGATGAGCTGGTGGTCTCATCCGATCCGCGGCTCAGCGAGCTCAAGCACCGCAATGCGCGGACCAGCATCGAAACCTATGAGGATCACCGCATTGCCATGAGCTTTGCGCTCGCGGCGCTGAAGATCGGTGGCATTTCGATCCTCGATCCGGCCTGCGTGGGGAAGACCTATCCTGGGTACTGGGATGCGCTGCGCTCGCTCGGGGTGGAGACGGTAGCTGGGTAGAGTCGCTCCTCGCTGCCCAATCGCCGGCGCTCCGCTCCCTCAAGGGGCAGGGCTACCGCATATGGTTTTTGAGGGCACCTCTTGCCTTCTCCCACAAGGGGAGAAGGCCCCCAACTACTGCCAGCGCTTCTTATGCGACAGCCCTGCGCTCGCGGGGGAGGGATGCGATCACCGCTATTGCGGTGAGTCACCGTGCCTGTTGAGACGTGGCGCGTAGCGCCGGATGAGGGGTATCGCATCGCGTGCAACGCGCGCTCTGAGCGTAGCGAAGAGCGACTAGCCGCTACGCCGCGACGATGTCGTCGTCCTTGAGGTCGGTCTCACCGACCACGACGTTGCGGCCGCGGTGCTTGGCGGCATAGAGGCAGCGGTCGGCACGCTCGATCAGGCTCGACGGGGTATCGCCGACCCGATAGCTGGCAACGCCGAACGAGGCCGTGACGCGGCCGAGCTTTTCATTGGTCGAGCGCTTCAGCAGCTCCTTGGCCTGGATGGCCTTGCGGATGTTGTCGGCGAGGGTGATCGCGCCTTCGAGATCGGTATCGGGCAACACGGCGGCGAACTCTTCGCCGCCGTAACGGGCCGCGATGTCTTTTCCCTTGATGTTGGATTTCAGCGTCATCGCCACGAGGCGCAGCACCTGGTCGCCGGTCTGGTGCCCCCAGGTATCGTTGAAGCGCTTGAAGTGATCGATGTCGACCAGCATCAGACAGAGATGGTCGCCATGCTCGCGGGCGCGGTCGAGGGCACGCAGCAGGCCATCGTCGAAAGCCTTGCGGTTGGAGACCTTGGTCAGGGGATCGAGCAGCGCCTCGCGGCGCACATCGTCGAGGTCGCGCTGCAGCGCCTCGATATCGTCTCGAGAGGCTGAAAGGTTCATCTCCAACTGATGGTTGGCGTCCTGCATCCGACGGGTCTCGGCCAGCAGCGCGCCAGCCAGCGCCCGCAATCCGGTGGCATCGAGATCCTTATCCCCGAGATCGCCGCTCGCCAGCTGCAGCGAGGCGGAGTAGGCGCTCGCGGTGGTCATGGCGGTGTCGATGGCGTCGTGAATGGCGCCGATGCGATTGGACATCCGCTGCGAGACGCCTGAGATGCGCTCGTTTGCATCTCGTGCCTTCAGAAATTCGTTGTAGAGCCGCTCGGCCATATCAGCGGACGGCGGACCATCGCGAAAGATGGCGTTGATGCGTGCGTTGAGGGCCGGATTGACGCCGGTCGCATAAGTATAGAGTAGCTCGTAGAACTGCGGATACGGTGGAATTGTGGCGCGCTTCAGCAGGTCGATCGCTGAAGTGGCATAACCCAGGGCGCGTCTGAATTCCTGTTCTGACACCGGTCCCCCGAAGCACCGGCTCCTGCCGGTTTGTGGTCGGCATTGTCTGTTGATCGGGATTAACGGCACGTAAAAACACGGCGATCTGCTAGGTAATCTACGCAGAGCGCCGTGGAAATTCTGTTGATCGTCGCTACTTCCGCAGCAGGAACGCCGGAATCGGACCGTCCGATCCGAAAGGCGAGTCGGCGACGATGCCTTCGACGTGATCGGTACGGGGCTCGCGGACCGGTTTCTCAGCGCCGCCAGCGCGATTGCTGTCGCGAGCGGCACCATTGCGAGACGGACGACGCGAACGCTCGTTCCTCTCGGCCCGCTGCTCGTCGGCCCCTTGCGTCGCGGCGATCTCGGCTTGGACCGGCTCGGTCTCGCGTGCCCGGCCGCCCCGGCGGCCGCGACCTTCGCGCAACGGGCGCTCTCCGCGTTCCTCGGCGCCCGGGTGTTCGGCCACCCCGCCGCTCAGCTTCACCTCAGGAATATCCTTGGCGATCAGCTTGGTGATGGCGTCGACATATTTGCCATCGGAGGGCGTGGCGAGAGTAATGGCGACGCCCGAGCGGCCCGCACGGCCGGTGCGGCCAATGCGGTGCACGTAATCCTCGGCATGGGTCGGCACGTCGAAGTTGAACACGTGACTCACCGCGGGAATGTCGAGGCCGCGGGCGGCCACGTCGCTGGCGATCAGCAGTTGCAGCTTGTCCGACTTGAACGCGTCGAGCGTCTCCATGCGGCTCTTCTGATCCATGTCGCCGTGCAACCCGCCGGCCGAGAAGCCGTGGCGCTCCAGCGAGCGGGCGAGAGTGGCCACGTCGCGCTTGCGGTTGGAGAAGATGATCGCGTTCTTGAGGTTGTCCTCGGCACGGATCAGCTGGCGCAGCGCCGCACGCTTTTCTTCCGGTTTACCGGAGACGCGCACCAGTCGCTGTTCGATGGTTTCCGCAGTCGAGTTCTGCCGGGCGACCTCGATCTTGATCGGGTCGCGAAGGAAGCGGTTGGTGAGGCGCTGGATTTCCGGCGGCATGGTGGCCGAGAAGAACAGCGTCTGGCGGCGCGGCGGCAGCAACCCGCAGATGCGCTCGATATCGGGGATGAAGCCCATGTCGAGCATCCGGTCGGCCTCGTCGATCACCAGGATATCGACACCGGTGAGCAGGATGCGACCACGCTCGAACTGGTCGAGCATACGGCCGGGCGTGGCGATCAACACGTCGGCGCCGCGGTCGAGCACCCTGTTCTGGTCCTCGAAGCTGACGCCGCCGATCAGTAACGCCACGTTGAGCTTGTGGTTCTTGCCGTATTTCTCGAAGTTCTCGTGCACCTGCGCGGCGAGTTCGCGCGTCGGTTCGAGGATCAGAGTGCGCGGCATGCGGGCGCGGGCCCGGCCGCTTTCCAGCAGCGTGAGCATAGGCAGCACGAACGACGCGGTCTTGCCGGTGCCGGTCTGCGCGATGCCGATAATGTCCTTCTTCTGAAGGACATGCGGGATGGCCTGCGCCTGAATATCGGTGGGCTTGGTGTAGCCGGATGCGGCAACCGCATCGATCACCTTGGCGCTGAGGCCCAACCCGGAAAAGTCATTTGCCAAATCAGTGGTCCGCTCAAGTAGGAAAGGCAGGTCGACGGGCAGCTACTTGAGGAGGTGCGGGTCGACGAAGGGGGCGCAAAGTACAAGCCGGATAATCAGGCTTCGCCTTGCAGCAACCGATCCGGACTCCGCCCTGTCCGGGGCGCTCGCGCAGCGCGCCCGGAACATAGTGGAAACCCCTTGCGAGTCAACGCCATTTGCGCCGCCGCGGTTAATCAAGGCGTCGAAAGCAGTCGCAAGGCGGCACGCTACCGTGCGAAGATCAGGCCGACTGGACCGGCTAGATATCGAGATCGGTAACGAAGGCTGCGTTTTCCTGGATGAAGTCGAAGCGTGCTTCCGGGCGGTTACCCATCAGGCGATCGACCGACAGTTTGGTTTCCTCAAAATCGTCGCGAATGCGGACCTGCAGCAATGTGCGGGTCTTCTTGTCCATCGTGGTTTCGCGCAGGTGGACATAGGGCATCTCGCCGAGGCCCTTGAAGCGGGTAATGTCGGGCTTCTTGCCCTTGAATTCGGTGGCCAGCAGTTCGTCGCGATGCCCGTCGTTCATCGCATAGGCGACCTTGGGGCCGGAGCTGATGCGGAACAGCGGCGGCATCGCGAGATATAGGTGCCCGCCCTCGATCAGCTTGGGCATCTCCTGAAAGAAGAAGGTCATCAGCAGCGAAGCGATGTGGGCGCCGTCGACATCGGCGTCGGTCATCAGGATGATCTTGTCGTAGCGCAGTTCGTCTTCGCGATAGCGTTCACGCGTGCCGCAGCCGAGCGCCTGGATCAGGTCGGCAATGGCCTGGCTGGCCTGGACCTTGTCGCGGGTGGCGCCGGCGACGTTGAGGATCTTGCCGCGCAGCGGCAGGATGGCCTGGCTCTTGCGGTCGCGCGCCTGCTTGGCGCTGCCGCCGGCCGAGTCGCCCTCGACGATGAAGATCTCGGCGCCCTGGGCGGCCGATTGCGTGCAGTCGGCCAGCTTGCCCGGCAAGCGGAGTTTCCGGGTCGCCGACTGGCGGTCGACCTCCTTCTCCTTTTTGCGCCGCAGGCGCTCTTCGGCGCGCTCGATAGCCCAGTCGAGCAGCTTCGACGCCTGGTTCGGCGAAGCGGCGAGCCAGTGGTCGAACGGGTCGCGGAGCGCGGTGTCGACGATGCGGGTGGCCTCGGGCGAACTCAGCTTGTCCTTGGTCTGGCCGACGAATTCCGGTTCGCGCACGAAGACCGACAGCATGGCCGAGCACTGCACCAGCACGTCCTCGGCGGTCAGCTGGGCGGCGCGCTTGTTGCCGGAGAGCTCGGCGTAGTTGCGCAACCCGCGGAGCAGGGCGACGCGCAGGCCCTGTTCATGCGTGCCGCCATCGCCGGTCGGCACCGTATTGCAGTAGGAGTTGACGAAGCCGTCGCCCAGGCACCAGGCCACGGCCCACTCGACCGAGCCGTGCGTGCCGGGCTTGCCGATGGTGCCCGAGAAGATGTCCTCGGCGATGCGCGGTTCGCCTTCGATGCGGTTGGCAAGGAAGTCGCGCAGGCCGCCGGGGAAATGGAAGGTGGCCTTGGCCGGCACGTCGGCGCTCGCCAGGCTCTCGTCGCAGGTCCAGCGGATCTCGACGCCGCCGAACAGATAGGCCTTCGAGCGCGTCATCTTGAACAGGCGGGCTGCCGAGAACTTGTGCTCGCCGAAGATTTCCGGATCGGGGTGGAAGCGTTGCGTGGTGCCGCGGCGGTTCTGCACCTTGCCGACGGTCTCGACGCCGCCGAGCGGTTTGCCGCGCGAGAACGCGATGCGATACAGCATCTGATCACGCGCCACTTCGGTAACGAGGCTGTCGGACAGGGCGTTGACCACCGAAACGCCGACGCCGTGCAGGCCGCCCGAAGTCTCGTAGGCCTTGCCATCGAACTTGCCGCCGGCATGCAGGCGGGTCATGACGATCTCGAGGGTCGACACGCCTGGGAATTTCGGATGGTTCTCGACCGGGATGCCGCGACCATTGTCGGTGACGGTCAGGAACCCGTCCTCACCCAGATGCACCTCGATGCGGCTGGCGTGGCCGGCAATCGCTTCGTCCATCGAGTTGTCGATGACTTCGGCAAACAGGTGGTGCAGCGCGTTGGCGTCGGTGCCGCCGATATACATGCCGGGGCGACGGCGAACCGGCTCGAGTCCTTCCAGCACCTCGATATCGGCAGCCGAATAGGTTGCAGCATGGGCGACGCTGGGGGCATTGGTGGCGGCCGGCGTTTTCGGCGTGGGGGGAGCAGGCGTGCGCTGCGGGGCAGGGTCCTCGCCATCAGGGCCGAAAAGGTCTTCGATCGCCGCCATGAAATCTCCGTCCGAGGCGCGAATCGGGCGCCTCACAAGCTCTAGCATACTTGCTGCTTTGGGTGGGTTAAGCGGGAGGTAGGGCGCTGCGCTCGAGCTGTCAACCGCTCGTGAACGGCATGTGAACGCACGGTTCCGCGAGCATTCAACGCCCCGGCCGTAATCCGGCGCACGAGATTGCGGAGCGCCCAGCCGGGGCCGGTAGGCAGTGCCCGGGCTGGGCGTTCGGCAATCTCACCTCGACCGCGCCTGATATCACCGCATCTCCCGCCATGCTGCCGTGCAACATGAACGCTGGATGAACGGGCGATACCGCATTGGTTAAGAATGGAACCTTTAGGGTCGTGGCACGCTAGCGGACCTGGCGCCTCAAGAAGACTCTATAGGAGACTACCATGACCCCGATGCTTTCCACTGTGATGAAGACCAGCCGCGCTGCGATCGTCGCCCTGACGCTCGGTGCCGCCGCCATCACCGCGATGCCGGCCCAGGCCCAGTCCGAACCGCAGTTCAGCTTCCAGTTGGGTATCAATGGCGGCGGTGACGCCCAGACCTTCAGCAAAGGTAACAGGCACACCCGCCCGCACTTCGATCGCTGCCTGACCAATCGTCAGGTCGAACGCGGGCTGCGCGACTATGGCTTCCGCAACGTCGATGTGATCCGCAACCTCGGCCGCGACCGCGTGCTGGTTGTCGCCTCGTGGCGGAACAAGGACTACGCGATGAAGGTCGATAAGTGCTCGGGCCGCGTCTACGACGTCAAGCGGCTGAAGAAGTTCCGCGGCCAGCCGGGCTTCAGCCTGCAGTTCAATTTCTGATCCAGTTCCGGCGGGAGCCGGATCCTCCCCTGTGCTCCCGCCCGATCCCGGCCCTCTCGAGGGCCGGGATTTTCGTTTCGGGAGCCGCAAAGGAGAACGATATGACAGCCACCATGCTTATGCGCGCCGCCGTGCTCGGCCTGGCGCTCGGCGCTTCGGTCCTCCCCGTTCAGGCGCAGGGGATGCAGTTCCAGTTCGGCTTGGGCACCGATGGTTTCGGTTTCCGCCGGCCGCTGGTGTGCATCGAGCTGACCGACCGTCAGATCCGCAATGCCGTGCGCGACCAGGGCTACAGGAACATCTCGCTCAACGTCGCCGATAACCGCCGCATCCAGGTGCGCGCGACCCGCGGCGGTTGGGTCTATCTGCTGCGCGTCTCGACCTGCACCGGCGCTATCCTCAGTCGAGAGAGACTGCGCCGGAGCTGACGAAACTCTCGCCGAACCCGGTGCGCCACATGGCGGAGCCGGGCAGGGCGCTTTGTTTTGGAGCAGCTGATTCAGACTTCGTTTGCTTCTCGGAAGCACTTTCTTAAGCGCTCGCCGCTATGAATTTCACATACGGTTTTTGTTCGGAGTAGCCGTATGCGCGCCCAAGCCAAGAGCGGTCTCGCGTATCTTGAGATCGATCGTCGGGCGCCACGCGACAGCGGATGGCAGCAGGCCGGATTTGATAGTTTTGCGTACCGGCTTGCCCATCTTGCCTTGCCTCGCTCCGTGATCCTCGCTGCCATCGCCACGCTGTTTTACCTGGTGTGAGGCGCTAGAGTTTCCTGCTTTCGCGGGAATGACCCGGTGGTGTGGCCACGGCGTGCAAAGCCTGCGCTTGACCTCGGCTTTCCAAGGGTGCACTACCAACGCCGTCCGCAATGCCAACCAAGGAGGGTCGCGTGGGCTATCGTCATGACCAGCACCGCAGTCGCGGCCCTGTTTCGGCCCTGCAGCTTTAGTTGCAGGGCTGGCCGAACGGGTCCGGACGTCCTCGTCGTCTCACACCATTCTGGTCTGCCCAAGCCGGCTCCGCTTCGCGCGTGAGCTATTGACGGCATCGGTCCCCCTGCGGACCGTCAGAATACCAGAGAGACACGAAATGGGCTCGATCAGCCTCAAGAACCTTTCCATTACCGCCACCGATCCGCTGTTTCGCGACCTGAGCCTGGTCGTCGCCGACGGCGATCGCGTCGGCCTCGTCGCCGGCAATGGCCTGGGCAAGACCTCGTTGCTGCGCGTCATTGCCGGGCTGGCCGAACCCACCAGCGGTGAGGTGATCCGGTCGCGCGGGCTGCGCATCGGCTATGTCGAACAGGACGTCCCGACGACGCTGATGCCGCTGACCATGCGCGACGCCGTGCTGGAGGCGCTGCCCGTAGCTTATCGTGACACCGACGCCTGGCGGGCCGACGTGGCGCTCGACGGGCTCGAGACACCCTACGAGTTGCGCGACCGGCCAGTGTCGGCGCTCAGCGGCGGCTGGCAGCGGCTGATGCTGATCTGTCGGGTCTGGGTCACCGACCCCGACGCGCTGCTGATGGACGAGCCGACCAACCATCTCGACCTCGCAAAACTGTTCCGTCTGGAGACCTGGCTCAACCGCGAGGCCCGCAACATTCCGTTGATCGTGGCCAGCCATGATCGCGACTTCCTCGACGCGGTGACCAACCGGACGCTGTTCCTCAGGCCGGGCACGTCGCGCTACATGGCGCTCGCCTATTCGGCGGCGCGGCGTGAGATCGAACGCGAGGACGCTTCGCAGGAAGCGCAGAACGAGCGCGATCTCAAGGAGGCCGGCAAGCTGCGCAAGCAGGCGGCCAAGCTCAACAATATCGGCATCAACTCAGGCAGCGACCTGCTGGTGGTCAAGACCAAGCAGTTGCGCGAGCGTGCCGCAAGGATCGAGGAAGCGGTGCGGCCGACGCATCGGGACCGCTCTGGCGAGATCCGGTTGAGCAATCGGGGCACGCACGCCAGGCTGCTGGTCGGGATCGAGGACGTGACGGTGACCACACCGGCCGGACAGGCGCTGTTCAGGATCGACAAGCTGCATATCTTCCAGGGAGACCGTGTGGTGCTGCTGGGCAAGAACGGCGCCGGCAAATCGCAACTGGTCAAGCTGATCCACCGCGCCATGGTCGAGCCGGACAGCGTTGCGGGAATCCACGTTACGCCCTCGCTGGTGCTGGGCTACACCGACCAGGATATGTCGCAGTTGCCGGTCAAGGAAACGCCGGAGAGCTTCATCTCGGTGGCCTTCAGGCAGCCCGACGCGCGGGTGCGGAGCCTCCTGGCCTCGGCCGGATTTGTGATCGAGAAGCAATCGAGGCCGATCGGACAGCTGAGCTTCGGACAACGGGCCCGGCTGGGGCTGCTGGCGTTACGGCTGACCGAGCCGAACTTCTACCTGATGGACGAGCCCACCAACCACGTCGACATCCCCGGTCGCGAAGCGCTGGAGAGCGAAATCCTGGCGCATGAGGCAACGGCCGTGCTGGTGTCGCACGATCGCAGCTTCGTGCGGAACGTGGGCACGCGCTACCTTGAGATCAGCGGCAGGCGACTCAAGGAAGTCGACGGACCCGAGGCGTTCTTCGATGACATGATTCTCGAAGCTGAGGCGTCATAGACCTTTTTGGCGCAGTACAAATGGCCATTTTGGGTTTGAGTTACTGGGAAACGCGAGCGAATAGTCCCGCAGATGGGCGGAATGCTCCGGATTCTGGGCAAAATACTGCCGGATCGTCTTGGCGGTAACGTCTGATTCATAACCCCATATGCAATCTTGCGTAGCGTTTGCAGGATCAGTCGAAGATGGCTCAGACGATGCAGAATGGAATGCCCGGAGCAGCGGCCAAGCTCAGGGACGTGCGTTTCATCGGGGACGTGATGGGCAGTTACGTCCTCGCAAACCGTGCGCAGACACCGGGCGCCGTGCAGGTGTTTGCCTGCCGATCCCGAAGCGTCTCGCCGCACGAGGCAGTCGTGAATGCGCCGGTCAGCGGACAGCCGGGCGATGCGTTGACGATGACACTGCAGGGGCTGGGCATTGTCCGTGGCAGGATCAGCCGGGTCCTCGACGGGGGCTTTGCCGTGGCGTTCGAGTGCAGCGAACAGGAGCGTGCGGCGCTCGGTGCGCGGATCGACTGGTTGAAGCGCCGAACTTTGAAGACAGTCAGCGACCGTCGCGCGCACAAGCGCGTGTTGCCCCGCGAGACGCGGGCCAGCCTGACGCTCGGCGACGGCAGGCGCTTTGACTGCTTTATCATCGATATGTCGCAGTCGGGCGTGGCGCTCTCGGCCGATACACTGCCGCCGCTTGGCTCGATCGCGGCCGTTGGAGCCGTACCCGGCCGAGTTGTCCGGCACATAGAGACGGGCTTTGCCGTGCAGTTCGGACAAATCCAGCAGATCGACCAGCTCGAGGCGCTGCTCACGCTCAAGACCAGCGATCAGCGGGTACTGCCGGGAGCCGAGCCGAGCCTGTCTCCCGACGCAGGTTAGGGCTGGGTGAATGCCAGTTTGGCGCCGAGCGCCACGAAGATGGTCGCGAAGCTGCGCCGCATCCAGGTGAGGACCCGTGGTCGGGTGACGATGTGCTGCCGCACCGCGGCGGCGAAGACGCCATAGACCGCGAAGATCACGAAGGTCGCGGCCATGAACACTGCACTCAGTTCCAGCATCCGGGGCAGGGCCTCGCTCGAATCCGTCCCGACAAACTGCGGCAGAAAGGCGAAGAAGAAGATCGAGAGTTTCGGGTTGAGGACGTTGATCAGAACGCCTGAGACCAGGACCTGGCGCGCCGATTTCGGCGGCGCCTGCGTCTCGACGCTCAGCGCACCTTTTTCCCTGAGCGTGGCCCAGGCCATGTAGAGCAGATAGGCGACCCCGAGATACTTGATGATCTCGAACGCCAGCGCGCTGGTGTGGAGCAGGGCGGCTAGGCCGGTAACGGCGGCAGCCATATGCGGGATGATGCCCAGGGTGCAGGCGAAGGCAGCAAGGATGCTGGCGCGCGCGCCACGGGTAAGCCCGGCCGCCAGCGTATAGAGGACGCCGGCGCCGGGGGAGGCGACGATCACCAGGGTGGTGATAAGGAATTCTGGTGTCATGGCTGGCTCCGACGCGGTGGCGGGATCATAGCCATCGCATGGCGCTGCGCCAGAGGGCTGTCGCAGCGTCGCGGATACCGCTAGTGCTGGGCCGAACAACGGCAAGGAGGCACGCGTGCTGCCATGGATTGAGCTCGATCGCGCCAAGGTGCCAGGTGGTGGCGAGTTTGTGCTGCGCCAGCGCGGAACCGAGTTCACCATCTTTGCCGGAACCATCGGGCTGATGGGCAGCCGGATGAGCGGTTCGGAAGAGGCGCTGGCGAGCCTGGCGGCGGAACGGCTCGCGGGCCGTACGCGACAACGTTGGCTGATCGGTGGCCTCGGCATGGGGTTCACGTTGCGGGCGGCGCTGAAGGTCGCGCCGCCGGACACCGAACTGGTGGTGGTGGAACTGGTCCCGGGGGTGATCAAGTGGGCGCGCGGCGTGCTGGCCGAGATTCACGGCGACAGCCTTGATGACCCGCGCGTACAGTTGCGCGAGGGCGATGTCGGCAGCGCCATGTCGGGCGATACGCAGAAATTCGACGCCATCCTGCTCGACGTGGATAATGGTCCGGAGGGCCTGTCGCGGCCGGCCAATGACCGGCTCTACAGCCATGGTGGAATCGCCGCCGCCAAGGCGGCATTGCGACCCGGCGGCGTGGTTGCGGTCTGGTCGGTGGCGCCCGACGCGAAGTTCACCACGCGCCTGCAACAGTCAGGCATGGCGGTCGAGGAGTTGCGGGTGCGGGCAGGCACCACTGGGCGCGGCGCCCGGCACGTGATCTGGATGGCGACCAATCGGACGCCGGCCGCACGACAGGCATTTGGTTCGTCGCGCCGCAACTGATAGGCTCGATCGCATGAAGCGCATCGTGCAGACGCGACCGATCGACTCCCCGCTCGTCGAGAGCATCAGCTCCGTTCGTTTCGACACGACCGGCACGACCCTGATGCAGCCCGACGGCTGCTGGGATATCGCCATCATCAAGCGCGGCGACGAAACCCTGGTGTTGCGCACCGGCCTGACTACGCAGCCGGTGGTCTATGAGCATGAGGCCGGCGACGAGCAACTGGTGATCTCGTTCAAGCCGCACAGCTTCATGCCGCTGATGCCCGGCGACATCATGCGCGATGAAGGCGTGATGCTGGAGAAGTTCGGCAAGGGTGGCTTCTGGATCGGCACCGACGTGCGGGAGATCCCCACCTTCGAGAACGCCGACGTCTTCGTCGAGCGGCTGGTGCGCGACGGCATCGTCGACAGCAATGCGTTGGTGGCTTCGGTGGTCGACGGACAGCCCAAGGCGATGACCGAGCGGACGCTGCAGCGGCATTTCCTCAGGACGACCGGTCTCACGTACAAGCACTTCACCCTCGTGCAGCGGGCGCAGAAGGCCGTCGCCATGCTGCAGATGGGGCGCCCCGCGGTCGATGTCGCACTGGCGCTGGGCTTCTCCGATCAGGCGCACATGATCAATTCGCTCAAGGTGATCATGGGCCAGACACCCAAGGAGATCGTTCGCGCGACGACGAACGAGGTCGTGAGCGGCCCGCCAAGCACGGTTGTCGGAAACTTCCAATAATCCCGGATGGGGTCTGGGTACGAAGGGGGGTCTTCAACGATCACCCCCGGAACGGAGTCTCCAAATGGCCACCATCACCCCCTTCAAGATCGACGTTTCCGCCGCCGCGCTGCAGGACCTCAAGGATCGTCTGGTCCGCACCGTGATGCCGAGCGAGGTCGATGGCAGCTGGGCTGCCGGCCCGACCAATGCCTATGTCCGCGGCGCCGTCGACCGGCTGCTCAATGGCTTCGACTGGCGGAAGGCCGAGGCCGAGATCAACGCGCTGCCGCAGTTCACCACTGAGATCGACGGCCAGAACGTCCACTTCATCCACGTGAAGTCGGCTGAGCAGAATGCGACGCCGCTGCTGCTGATCCATGGCTGGCCCGGCTCGATCGTCGAGTTCCTCGACGTCATCGGGCCGCTGACCGATCCAGTGGCGCATGGTGGGAGGCCCGAGGACGCGTTCGACGTGGTGGTCCCCTCGCTGCCCGGCTTCGGCTTCTCCGGCCCGACCCATGAGGCCGGCTGGAACAATATCCGGATCGGCAAGGCGTTCATCGAGCTGATGCGCCGGCTGGGCTACCAGCGCTTCGGGGTGCAGGGCGGCGATGCCGGCGCCATCATCGGGCCCGAGATCGGCCGGCTGGCGCCGGAGCGGATCATCGGCATCCACCTCAACGCCGCGACCATGGGCTTCATTCCGTTCGGGCCTGTGTCGCCCGAGGAGATCGCGACCTTCACCGATAGCGAGAAGCTGCGCCTGCAGCGGGTGCAGCGCTTCATGGCGGAGCACTTCGGCTTCAACGTCATGCAGTCGAGCCGCCCGCAGACGCTGGCCTATGGCATCTCGGACTCGCCGGCGGGGCTGCTGGCCTGGATCAGCGAGCTGTTCACCAGCTTCGGCGATCGCATCGACGCTGTCCCGATGGACCGGTTCCTCACCAACTTCATGATCTACTGGTTCACCGGCACGGCCGCCTCGTCGATCCGGCTCTACTACGAGAACGCCCATGATCCGGAGGCCTGGTCGCCAAAGGCCAACTCCGGCGTGCCGACCGGTGTCGCGGTGTTCGGCTTCGATGAGGTGCCGATCCGTCGCTATGGCGAGACCAGCAACACCATCGTGCGCTGGAACGAGTTCGATGTCGGCGGGCACTATGCGGTGCTGGAAGTGCCTCAGGTGTGGGTCGGCGATGTGCGCGGGTTCTTCAGTCAGATCGGCTGAACGCTGGCGCGGCAGTTGTGAGAAAGGGCCCTCGAGAGCCCTTTCTTGCGTCTCCGCCGCGGGGCGGTCGAACCATCCGCGATGTCATCCCAGCGAAAGCTGGGAGGTGGATTCACATTTCAAGTGCAACAGGCGTTTTGAGAAGACCTCGGCTGGGGTTTTGAAGCCGAGGCATTTGCGTGGCGTATTGTTGAGGTCGTTGGCGAGTTCCTGCAGGTGCTCGTCAGAGAAGCTGCCGGGATCGGTTCCGCGCGGGATGTACCGGCGCAACCGGCCATTGGCGTTTTCGACGCCGCCCTTCTGCCAGGGACTATGGGGATCGCAGAAGTAGGTATCGATGCCGCCCGGGTTGAGCTGATGATGCTCGAAGAACTCGGTGCCGTTGTCCTGGGTGAGGGAGCGGCGCATTTGCGGCGGCAGGGCACTGAACCAGCACTTGATGCGGTCGACGACGAGCTGGGCATGCTTGCTTGGCTGCTTGGCGAGCAGGATGAAGCGGGTGCTGCGCTCCTGAACCACCAGGATGGCGGCGCCGGATTTGCGCGGATGCAGCAGGTCGGCCTCCCAGTGCCCGCACTGACGACGGTTGTTGACGTGCGCCGGCCGGCAATCGATCGAGACGCGGTCCTTGATATGCTCCATGGGGCGGTGCGGCCGGCGGCGCCAGCCACGCTTGCTCTTGGCTTGCGGCAGATAGTGGCGCCACTCGTAGCGGTTGGTGCGCCGGATCTGGGCATAGATGAAACGATAGATGCTCTCATGGCTGATGCGCATGCTAGAGTTGCCCTGCGTCAGCCGTCCTGAGATCTGTTCGGGCGACCATCCCATTGCAAGGCGGTCCAGCACGAACTGGCGTAGGACCGGCTGACGCGCCAGCCGGCTGCCCCGCCAGCGCCGCGCCCGGGCCTGCTCGTCGGCATAGGCCGGCTTGTAGCCCACTTGCACACCGCTGTTGCGATTCAGCTCCCGACTGATCGTCGATGCCGGGCGATCCAAACGCGTAGCGATTTTCCCGAGCGAATGCCCCTCTGCTCGAAGACAGGCAATCGCACTTCTCTCGTCCAGCGAGAGCTGCTCATAATAGGTTCCCATTGCAACATGACCTTAGCAGGCTGTTGCACTTCGTTTGTGAGTCTAACGGACCCAACTCTCCACTGGCGCGGGCTGCGAAATGGGTCCCAGCTTTCGCTGGGATGACAGCCGGCGGGTGGAGAAACACCGCGCATCAGGTCGCTGGCTTCTGCGGGAACAGGCTACGAATGGCTTTCCAGGCCGGGCCGATCAGCTTGCCGGCGACCGGGATCAGCAGCAGCCCGAGCGCGAAACCCAGCACCAGGTCGGCGAGGATGGTGGCAAGGCCTTCGATGAAGCCGCCAAGCGCCGGCAGCATTTCCTCCGCGCCGTGGGCGACGGCCTCGATGAGGTGTTCGATCTGGGTGAGACCGAATTCGGCAAGGCCATGAACGATGATGCCGCCGCCCACCCAGATCATCGCCGCGGTGCCGACGATGCTGAGCGTCTGCATCACCCAGGGCATGGCGATGAGAATGCCGCGGCCGGTGGCGCGCCCCGCACCGGTGCGGCCCTTGCGGGCGAGCATCAGGCCGAAATCATCGGCTTTGACGATCAGCGCCACCGCGCCGTAGACCGCTGCGGTGATGCCGAAGGCGACGACCACCAGCACCACCGCCTGTTCCCAGAACGGCAGGCCGGGCAGGGCGGCGAGCGCGATGGTCATGATCTCGGCCGAGAGGATGAAATCGGTCTGGATGGCGCCGGCAACGCGCTCTTCCTCGAGCTTTTTCGGGTCGGCCGCAACGGGGGCGGTCGCTTCGGCCTCGTGCGCGTGCGCCTCGTGCGGGAACAGCGCCTCGAACACCTTCTCGGCGCCCTCGTAGCAGAGATAGGCGCCGCCCAGCATCAGCAACGGCGTGATCAGCCAGGGCGCGAAGAAGCTCAGAGCCAGCGCTGCCGGCAGTAGAATCAGCAGCTTGTTGCGAATCGAGCCCACGGCGATGCGCCAGACGATCGGCAACTCGCGGTCGGCGGAAAAGCCGGTGACGTAGTTGGGGGTCACCGCAGTGTCGTCGATCACCGCACCGGCGGCTTTCAATCCGGCCTTGGCCGCCTGTCCCGCGACATCGTCGATGGAAGCAGCGGCCACCTTGGCAAGGGCGGTCACGTCGTCGAGCAGGCCGAGTAGTCCAACACTCATTGGAGAGTACCATCCTTGCGGGCGCCAGGCGCCTCAATATCGAAAAATGTCGGCAGAGATTCCGGATGCGCCGCCGCTATCGCCGAACGGAGCCAGAGCCGCGCCGGCTCGTCAAGGCGCGGTACGTAGCGCGAGAGGTCGAGCAGATCCTTGTCGCGCGGCTGCTTGCATTTGTAGAGCAGCTGGATCTCCGGTGCGATGATCGGCCAGCCCGACGGGGTGCGCCTGAACACCAGATCCAGCGGCTTCCGCACCGATGGTTCCCGTCGATAGACCCATTGCCCGTCCGACTGCGCCTCCGCCACGATCTCGAAATCCCACAACATCTCGCCCTGGCGTCGAAGCCAGAGGCTGAACGGAGAGACAGGAAGGGCGGTTCCCAACAGGTAGGGCGTCAGCTGCTTGTCGCGCGCGACGGCGATCTCGAAGCCGGCCAGGAGCGGGAGCAGGGCTGGCAGGTCGGCAAGAAGGCAGCTGATCTCGATATCGGAATGCGGGCGACTGATCTCCCCCTGCCACAGGTCGAGCGCCCAGCCGCCGGCAATCCCCCAGGGTACCTCGGCGTCGGCGAGCCAGCCGGCAAGCTCGGCGGGTGATGTCTCGCGCCAGCGACCCGTCATCAGAGGTTGCTCAGGCGGGCGACGCGCAGGATTTTCCGGTTCATGGGGAGAAGTGTTCCGCGCGGCGACTTGACTGTCCACTGAAAAGCAGAAGGGCCCGTTGCCGGGCCCTTCCATATCTAGTCGATCGTTCGGCGCTTAGGCGGAGTAGTACATCTCGTACTCGACCGGGTGCGGGGTGTGCTCGAACTTGATGACTTCGGTCATCTTCAGCTCGATGTAGCTATCGATCTGGTCGTCATCGAACACGCCGCCGGCCTTGAGGAAGTCGCGATCCTTGTCGAGGGACTCGAGGGCTTCGCGCAGCGAGCCGCAAACGGTCGGGATCTGCTTGAGCTCCTCCTTGGGCAGTTCGTACAGATCCTTGTCCATCGGGTCGCCCGGGTGAATCTTGTTTTTGATGCCGTCGAGGCCGGCCATCAGCAGCGCGGCAAAGCCGAGATAGGGGTTGGCCAGCGGATCGGGGAAGCGGACTTCGACGCGCTTCGACTTCGGCGACTGGCCGAAGGGAATGCGGCACGACGCCGAGCGGTTGCGCGCCGAATAGGCGAGCAGCACCGGAGCTTCGAAGCCCGGCACCAGGCGCTTGTAGCTGTTGGTGGTCGGGTTGGTGAAAGCGTTGATCGCCTTGGCGTGCTTGATCACGCCGCCGATGTAGTAGAGCGCTTCCATCGACAGGCCGGCATACTGGTCACCGGCGAAGAGCGGCTTGCCGTCCTTCCAGATCGACTGGTGGCAGTGCATGCCCGAGCCGTTGTCGCCGTAAACCGGCTTGGGCATGAAGGTCACGGTCTTGCCGTAGGCCTGGGCGACCTGCTGGATCACGTACTTGTAGATCTGCACGTCGTCGGCCGACTTGATGATCGGGGCAAACTTGATGCCCAGTTCATGCTGGGCCGAAGCCACTTCGTGGTGGTGCTTTTCGACGGTGACGCCCATCGAGGCCATGGCAGCCAGCATTTCGCCGCGCATGTCCTGCGCGCTGTCGAGCGGCGGAACCGGGAAGTAGCCCTTCTTGAGCCCGATGTGGTGGCCGGTATTGCCGGACTCGTACTCGGTGTCGTTGTTGGACGGCAGTTCCGAATGATCGACCGAGAAGCCCACCTTGTAGGTGGTGTTCGAGTAGCGGACGTCGTCGAAGATGAAGAATTCGGGCTCGGGGCCGAACACCACGGTGTCGCCGATGCCGAGTTCCTTGACATAAGCCTCGGCCTTCTTGGCCGTGGTGCGCGGGTCGCGGTTATACGGCTGGTAGGTCAGCGGCTCGAGAATGTCGCAGTTGATGGCGAGGGTCGGGGCGCCGAAGAACGGGTCGATATAGGCCGAGTTCGGATCGGGCATCAGCACCATGTCGGACTCGTTGATGGCCTTCCAGCCAGCGATCGAGGAACCGTCGAACATGGTCCCTTCCTCAAAGAGATCCTCATCGACGACCGTCACATCCATGGTGACGTGCTGCAGCTTGCCGCGCGGGTCGGTGAAGCGGAGGTCGACGTACTTGATGTCCTCGTCTTTGATCTTCTTGAGGATGTCGCTTCCAGTGGTCATTAGGTTCCCCTGTGTAAGTCTGGAGTTGATGCTAGGGCAGGTAGACGCGCGAAGAGGTGCCCCTTAGAGCGCGTCGTCGCCGAATTCGCCGGTGCGGATGCGGATAGCCTGTTCGATCGAATAGACGAAGATCTTTCCGTCGCCGATGCGGCCCGTTTGCGCGGCCGTGCGGATCGCTTCGATCGCCTTTTCGGCGAGATCGTCAGGGCACACCACCTCGACCTTCACCTTGGGCAGGAAGTCGACGACATATTCCGCGCCCCGGTAGAGCTCGGTATGTCCCTTCTGACGGCCGAAACCCTTGGCTTCGGTGACGGTGATACCCTGCAGACCAACTTCCTGCAGCGCTTCCTTCACTTCGTCGAGCTTGAACGGCTTTACGATAGCCTCGATCTTTTTCATTCAGGCCTCCAACAGGCACCGGTCGGGTGCCGCTCGGGTGTATGCAGGGTCCGTGCCAGCTCAGCAATGCCGGGGAAAACCTTGCTAAAATAAGCGCCTAGGGCGAACATTTGATCCGCCGCTACAGGCTTGGCGGAAGGCGTGTGCTCAAAGAGTGAGCACGATGCTTCCGATTTGTTCACTTCGACGATCCGAAACGAACAAACCGACAGTGGCAAAGATCGATTTGCAGCGAAAGTGGGCAAATGCGAAGCGAGCCGGGCTCGTTGTTGACGGGGATGAAACTGCGTTAGGGTGCCATCGTCACAAGGCACCGAGAATGATGGCGGCGCAACCGACGAACTCCTTTTCTTTGGCCGGATACCTGCTGTCCGTCGCTGCCGGATGCGTGGTGGTGGCGTCGGCTCTGGCGATTGCGTTCGGATGTGGCGGGTTCGCCATTCCGGTGTTTGCATTCTCCGGCGTTATGGTCGGCCTTGTGCCGGCCATGCTGTTGTTTCTGCCTGTGGTCCTGCTCGGGATTGGGCTTGGCAATCGCTTCAGGCTGCGCTCCTGGGGCTACGCCATCAGTTTCGGCGCTGCAGGAGCGGCGCTCTATTATCCGCTGGCCATCGCCGTCGGCGTTGTGTCGGGCAGCACCATGGGGTTTCGCCGTGGCCCGCATGCATATGTGCCGTAGCAGGGGCTGTCGCCGGCTATGTCTATTTCGTAACCGAGCGCATCGATCACGAGGGAAGACGGAAACCATTAGGGCGGGCCGTGCCGCCTCCCGATGAGCGGCCGTAGCCGGAGCCCACTCGCGAGGCCTCAACCTCTCCCTTTGACCTTCCCCAATTCTTCACATATATGCACGCGACCCGGCCGACGGGGCACCTTGCGGGTGTGGCGGAACTGGTAGACGCACTGGATTTAGGTTCCAGCGCCGCAAGGCGTGGAGGTTCGAGCCCTCTCACCCGCACCAGAGCTTGCCAGAACCCCCGGCCAAACGAGTTTTGAAGAGACAACGGGATACCCCAATGCAGGTCACAGAAACCCTCAACGAGGGCCTCAAGCGCAAACTCTCCCTGGTCATCCCCAAGAAGGATCTCAGTGATCGGCTGGATGCGCGGCTCGATGAGCTCAAGGCCACCGCGAACATCAAGGGTTTCCGTCCGGGCAAGGTGCCGGCCGCGCACCTGAAGAAGGTCTACGGCCGCTCCGCCATGTCGGAAGTGCTGTCCGACGCGATCAACTCGACCGTCTCCAAGACCCTCGACGACCGTTCCGAGCGCGCCGCGACGCAGCCGAAGGTCGACCTGCCTGAAGACCAGGGCGTGATCAACCAGGTGCTGGACGGCGAAGCCGATCTCAACTTCGAGGTCAGCTACGAAGTGCTGCCACCGGTTACCCTGATGGACTTCAAGACCCTCGCGGTCGACAAGCCGGTGGTCGAGCTCGACGAGAAGGACGTGGACACCGAAGTGCAGCGCGTCTTCGCGCAGCAGCGCGGCTACGAGGAAAAGGGCGAGGACGGCGTCGTCGAGAATGGCGACCGTCTAGGCCTGAGCTTCAAGGGCACGATCAAGGGCGAGGCCTTTGCCGGCGGCTCGGCCGACCATGCGCACCTGACCGTCGGTTCGGGCGAGTTCATCCCGGGCTTCGAAGAGCAGCTCGTGGGCATGAAGAAGAACGAGACCAAGACCGTCAAGGTCACGTTCCCCAAGGATTACGCGCAGGACGAACTGGCCGGTAAGAAGGCCGACTTCGAAGTCACCATCCTCCACATCGACGGCCCGAAGGCCGGCGAGCTCAACGATGACTTCGCCAAGACTCTCGGCCTCGAGAACGTCGCAGCGCTTCGTGACGCGGTGAAGGAGCAGATGAAGGCGGCGCTCGACTCCATGAGCCGCCAGGCGATCAAGCGGCAGATTCTGGACCAGCTCGACGAAGGCCACAAGTTCGCCGTTCCCGAGCAGCTGGTGGAAGCCGAGTTCAACACCATCTGGCAGCGCGTCGTGCACGAAGTCGAGCACCACGGCCGGTCCTTCGAAGACGAGGGCACGACCGAGGAAGCGGCCAAGGAGCAGTACCAGAAGATCGCCGAGCGCCGCGTGCGCCTGGGCCTGGTGGTCGCCGAGATCGGCAACCAGAACAAAGTCGAGGTGACCGAGGAAGAGCACCAGCAGGCGCTGATCGCCGAAGTGCGCCGCTTCCCCGGCCAGGAGCAGCAGGTCTACGACTATTACCGCAAGAACCCGCAGGCCCTTGCCGGCCTCCGCGCTCCGGTGTTCGAGAACAAGGTGGTGGATTTCGTCACCGAGCTCGCCAAGAAGACCGACAAGCCGATGACCCGCGCCGAGCTGGCCAAGATCATCGCCGCGGACGAGGACGAGGTTCCGGAGGAGCACCACCACTAAGTTGGTGCTGCGATCACAAGTTCAGGGCCGCCCTTCGGGGCGGCCCTTTTTGTTTGGTCAAATCGCTGTTGCTGCACCAAACGCGATGTCATCCCTGCGAAAGCAGGGACCCATCCGTCCGCTCGCGCGGGCTGTGAGTTGGATCCCTGCTTTCGCAGGGATGACATCCGTGAATGGGGCGATGTGGTGGTCACCCCGATCGTGCGGTATTGATGACGCCGGGAAAAACGCGCGGCGGCTCGGCATGTCAGACAAGACTCTTCACGTCCTCCTAACCCCCGCCGAGATGTCCCGCGCCGATGCGCTGGCGGTGGCGTCGGGCATCCAGTCGTTCAAGCTGATGGAGGCGGCCGGCAATGCCGTCGCCGAGCTGGTGCATGAGCGCTATCCGGACGGGCAGGTGCTGATCCTGTGTGGTCCCGGCAACAATGGCGGCGATGGGTTCGTCGCCGCCAAGAAGCTGAGGGAACTCGGCCGCGAAGTGCGGGTGGGGCTATTCGGCGAGCGCGATCGGCTCAAGGGCGATGCGGCGTTCTTCGCAGATCTCTGGAACGGGCCGATCCAGGCGGCGCGGCCGGACGGGCTGCGCGGCGCCAAGGTGGTGGTCGACGCGCTGCTCGGCGCCGGGCTCGATCGTGACATCGAAGACGGCCTCGCCGAACTGATCGAGGCTGTGAACGGGCTGCGGGTGCCGATCGTCGCGGTCGATGTGCCCTCGGGGATCGACGGGGCGAGCGGGCAAATCCGCGGCGTCGCCGTCAAGGCAGACGTGTCGGTGACCTTCTTCCGGCTGAAGGCCGGGCATTTGCTGCTGCCGGGCCGCGCGCGGTGCGGCGAAGTCGTGCTGGCGGCGATCGGCATCCCGGATAGCGTGCTGGGCGAGATCCGGCCAAAGCTCAATCGCAACAGCCCAGACCTGTGGCATCTGCCCAGGCTCGACGCTGAAGGGCACAAGTTCGCCCGCGGCCACTGCGTGGTGATGTCGGGTGGGCCGCTGCAGACCGGCGCCAGCCGGATGACGGCGACGGCGGCCTTGCGGACCGGGGCAGGGCTGGTGACGCTCGCCGGCGCCCACTCCTCGCTGCTGATCCAGGCCAATCACGTAACGGCGATCATGCTGAAGCCGGTGGATGGCGCGGCGAGCCTGCAACTGCTGCTGCAGGACCATCGGATCAACACGGTGGTGATCGGGCCCGCCGCCGGCCTCGGTGAGGCGACCAAGACGAATGTGCTGGCGGTGCTCGCAAGCGATGCGGCGACGGTGCTCGATGCTGATGCGCTCACCAGCTTCAAGGACAGCCCGGAGGCGCTGTTCTCGGCGATCAAGGCCAAGCCGGAGCGTCCGGTGGTGATAACGCCGCACGAGGGCGAGTTCGAGCGACTGTTCGGCAAGGTGGATGGCTCGAAGGTCGACCGAGCCCGCTCGGCGGCGCTGCGCTCAGGGGCCATCGTGGTGCTGAAGGGCAGCGACACGGTGGTCGCGGCGCCGGACGGGCACGCGGTGATCAACGACAACGCACCGCCGACGCTGGGCACAGCCGGCTCCGGGGACGTGCTGGCAGGCATCATCGCCGGGTTGCTGGCGCAGGGCATGAAGGGGTTCGACGCGGCCTCGGCCGGCGTGTGGATCCATGGTGAGGCGGCGAACCTCTGGGGCGGCCCCGGGCTGATCGCCGAGGATCTGCCGGGGCTGATCCCGGATGTGCTGAGGGAGCTGGTCGCTTAGTCGGCGACCAGCTCGGCCCAAGTGCTGTCCCATTCCAGCTCAGGCGCCATCGTAACCGCGACGCGCTCCATTCCGTTAAGCGCGGTCAAGAGCTTCACCTCAAGAAACATCAGCTCCGGACTCATTGGAGGGCCCCGCTGGTGGTCGGCACTGACCATCCCACCCGGCCACCAAGTTACGGCCTCGACGTCTTCGCCATCCTCGCCAGGATCTATCTCCATAAGGATGAATGGCGCCAAGCTAAGCAACGTATCGACGCTTACAGCCCGGTACTTAGGCGGCCCAGCTTTGGAATAATCGCCGACGAAAAGTCGGCGTTGCGGCATCTCCGACCAGATGTCGTCCAGCGTCTTCTCGCTCACCACGCCACCTCCAGCCGCTCCAACCCATGGAAGTGGTAGATGTTCTTGTACTGCGGCTCTGTAGCGAGCTTCAGGCCAGGCAGCCGATCGAACAGTGTCTTCATCGCCACCTGCAACTCGATGCGGGCCAACGGCGCGCCGATGCAGAAGTGGATGCCGGCGCCGAAGCTGACATTGGCGCCGTCCTGGCGGAACGGGTCGAACCGGTTGGCCTCGGCGAAGCGGGCGGGGTCGCGGTTAGCGGCGCCCAGCATCAGGCCGATGGTCTCGCCCTGTTTGAAGCTCAGGCCGTTGTCGAGCGTCACGTCCTGCAGGGCATAGCGGGTGAACATGTGGAGCGGCGCATCGAAGCGAATGCACTCCTCGACGGTCGCTTCGGTCTGGTCGGCATCGGCGAACAAGGCCTTGGGGTCGAGGCCGCTTTCGAGGATCGCCTTTACGCCGTTGCCGGTGGTGTGCACCGTGGCCTCGTGGCCGGCATTGAGCAGCAGGATGGTGGTCGAGATCACCTCGTCCTCGGTCAGCGTCTCGCCATCGACCTCGGTGGTCAGCATGTGGGTGAGCAGGTCTTCGCGGGGCTGTCGGCGGCGCTCTGCGATCATCTCGCGCACGTAGTCCATGAACTCGATCGAGGCCTGGTTGGCATCGAGCTCGGTCTCGTGGGTGACGGCCGTACATGTACATGGCGACCATGCGGTTGGACCAGTCGACCAGCTGCATCGCCATGTCGCGCGGCATGCCGATCATTTCGGCGATGACGATGGCCGGGATCGGCGCGGCGAAGGCGCGCAGCAGCTCGACCTGGCCGTCGGGCTCGAACCCGTCGATCAGCTCGTTCGCCAGCCGCTCGATGCGCGGCCGCAGCTGCTCGACATTGCGCGAGACGAAAGCCCGGTTGACCAGCGCCCGCAGCCGGGTGTGAGCCGGCGGTTCGAGGTTGAGCAGGGTGTATTTCTCGGTCTGGTCGAAGGCGGCGGTATGAGCCTTTGGCGGTCCCATGCCGAGCTGCTCGCGGCTCATCAGGTGGAGAATCTGCCGGCCGAAGCGTTTGTCGCGAAGCAGGGCGCTCACATCCTTGAAGCCAGCGAAGCACCAGTGATCGTAGTTGTCCCAGAAGAAGGCGGGGGAAGCGGCGTGCACCGCGTCATAGAAGGCATAGGGGTCGCGGTAGAAGGCGAGTTCGCGCGGCTGGGCGCTGGCGTGACGGTCGGCGAGGGTGAAGGGAGCGGCTGCGGACAAGGTTAGACCCGTTGAAACTGATACTGCGGCCCATGCTATACGGCCGGTCGGGCGAACGGGAAGCCGCCACGACCTGCTGAAACAGCTTGCCGCAACGGAAAAAGTGGCTAGTAGCCTCGCCAGACACCATTGGAGTTCGAGCCTGTGAGCGACCTCACCCTCAATGAAGCGATCGACAACATCTACACCTCGCTGCGCGAGAACAATGCGGACATCGATGTTCACATCGCGGCGCTGAAGGCGGCGATGGCCAAGGAGGGCGCCAAGGAAGCGGTGTTCGATCCCGCCAAGCTTGCGCAGAACAACCGCCAGGGACGTAAGATGATGCAGTCCTACTTCAAGAAGCGCGGCGTCACGGTGGCGTTCAGCGGCGGTGTCGTCTCAGGGGGCTAGGCCCAGGATTTCCCGGAGCTCCGCCCGAACGGATTGCAGGATGGCGGGCGCGACGGACCCGATCAGTTCGGCTACGTTTGCCTCGATCGTCGCGAGCTTGAGCGTTCTGATCCGCGAGGGGGCGGGCAGGCCGGCGTCAGCGTAGCCGTCCGCCAGCGACACGTCTCCCGGCCAAGCACGGTTGCTCTCACTGGTGATCATCAGCACCCAAAGGAACATCCCGGAGCCGATCGCCCCATCTGAGACGACCAGAGCAGGACGATGCTGGGTCGTTTCCCGGTTCGTGTAAGGGAAGGGGACCCTGACGACGCTTCCGGCTCTAAAGCTTGGCATATGCCACCCGGTCGGCCTCGCTGTCCCATTCCTCGAACAACGCGAACGGGTCATCGAGCAACACAACCATGGCCTTGGTCAGAATCACCCGGTCGCGCTCGATCTGATAGGCAAGCTCATCGCCCTCGCTAAGGCCAAGCGCCAACCGCACCGGCTGCGGGATCGTCGTTTGGGCCTTGCTGGTCAGTTTGCTCTTGATCATGCTGCAAATGTAAGGAACTTCCTTACCTGATGCAACAGGGGCCCTCCCCATCCGGGCAGGTTCCGTTGATCGCGGATATTGCGCGATTATGTGAGTATTGCGGCCCGCCACATTGGCGCCTATCTGTCGCTTTACCCGCCCTTAACAGGGCATCGCCTTCAGTCGGCCGCGAGCGCTGATTCTTCTTTCCACCAGGGGCAAATCTCGAGATGAGAGATCCGGTCGATACCTTCTACAACTACCTCGTGCCCACCGTGGTCGAGCAGACGACGCGCGGCGAGCGCGCCTTCGACATCTATTCGCGCCTGCTCAAGGAGCGCATCATCTTCGTGACCGGCCAGGTCGAAGACCAGATGGCGTCCCTGATCGCGGCGCAGCTGCTGTTCCTCGAGTCGGAAAACCCGAAGAAGGAAATCAGCCTCTACATCAATTCTCCCGGCGGCGTCGTCACCTCCGGCCTCGGCATCTACGACACGATGCAGTTCATCCGCCCGCCGGTGGCGACGCTCTGCATCGGGCAGGCAGCCTCGATGGGGTCGCTCCTCCTTGCCGGCGGCGAGAAGGGCCTTCGCGCCGCGCTGCCGAACGCTTCGATCATGGTGCACCAGCCGTCCGGCGGCTATCAGGGCCAGGCGACCGATATCCTGATCCACGCCCAGTTCACCGAAAAACTGAAGCGCCGGCTCAACGAGATCTACGTCAAGCATACCGGCCAGGACTACGAGGCCATCCACAACGCCCTCGAGCGCGACCGTTTCCTCAGCCCCGAAGAGGCCAGGGATTTCGGTCTCATCGACTCGATCTTCGAGAAGCGGGCGGCGCCCGACGCGTGAGTGGGGTTTTACCTGTTAAGGTGAATCCGATCGGCATACGCGAGTGTGACACTTGTGTGATTGTGTGGGTCCCGGCTGGCCGTTAAGGTCGGTCGGGCTTACATTTTGTTTAGGTATCCGGGGCTAGCGTTCTATCCTAGCCGGGAATGGGAGCCCCAACTCCCAGGAGTGACAGGATGTCCAAGGACACGACCAGCGGCGAATCCAGCAAGAACACGCTTTACTGCTCGTTCTGCGGAAAATCGCAGCATGAGGTCAGAAAGCTTATCGCCGGCCCGACGGTGTTCATCTGCGATGAATGCGTCGAGTTGTGCATGGACATCATCCGCGAGGAAAACAAGACCTCGATGGTGAAGTCCTCGGACGGCGTGCCCACGCCGGCCGAAATCTGCAAGGTGCTGGACGACTACGTCATCGGCCAGGCGCGCGCGAAGCGCGTGCTGAGTGTTGCGGTGCATAACCACTACAAGCGCCTGCATCACGCCACCAAGAACCAGGACATCGAGCTGTCGAAGTCGAATATCCTGCTGATCGGCCCGACCGGTACCGGCAAGACGCTGCTCGCGCAGACGCTGGCCCGCATCCTCGATGTGCCGTTCACCATGGCTGACGCGACGACGCTGACCGAAGCCGGCTATGTCGGCGAGGACGTCGAGAACATCATCCTCAAGCTGCTGCAGGCCGCCGACTACAATGTCGAGAAGGCGCAGCGCGGCATCGTCTATATCGACGAAGTCGACAAGATCTCGCGCAAGTCCGACAACCCCTCGATCACCCGCGACGTGTCGGGCGAGGGTGTGCAGCAGGCCTTGCTGAAGATCATGGAAGGCACGGTTGCATCGGTGCCGCCGCAGGGCGGCCGCAAGCACCCGCAGCAGGAATTCCTGCAGGTGGACACGACCAATATCCTGTTCATCTGCGGCGGCGCGTTTGCCGGGCTCGAGAAGATCATCTCGGCGCGCGGCGAGGGCTCGGGCATCGGCTTCTCGGCCGTGGTCAAGGATCCCAAGGATCGTCGCGTCGGCGACCTGTTGAAGGATGTGCAGCCGGAAGACCTGGTGAAGTTCGGGCTGATCCCCGAGTTCATCGGACGCCTGCCGATCCTCGCGACGCTCGAAGATCTCGACGAGCCTGCGCTGATCGAGATCCTGACGGCGCCCAAGAATGCCCTGGTGCGCCAGTACCAGCGCCTGTTCTCGATGGAAGAGGTCGAACTGACTTTCCACGAGGATGCGCTCAAGGCCATCGCCAAGCATGCCATCGAGCGCAAGACCGGCGCACGCGGCCTGCGCTCGATCCTCGAAGGCATCCTGCTCGACACCATGTACGACCTGCCGTCGCTCGATGGCGTCGAAGAGGTGGTGATCAGCGAGGAAGTGGTGAACGGCAAGGACGCGCGTCCGCTCTACATCTATGCCGAGCGCAAGAAGGAAGAAGCGCTGTCCACCAGCGCCTGATCCCTCGCGCCCTCACTTCGAAAGGCCCCGTCACCCGGCGGGGCCTTTTCATTTGGGGCGTGGCCGTCGCATAAGAGATCCTTCTGGAGGCGAACCATGCGGATCGGCGTGGCACTGGGCAGCGGCGCGGCGCGCGGTCTGGCCCACATCCCCTATATCGAAGCGATGGACGAACTTGGCTTACGGCCGTCGGTGATCGCGGGCTCGTCGATCGGCGCATTGATCGGCTCGGGCTGGGCCAACGCCATGACCGGCGCCGAGCTGCGCGAGCACGCCTACAGCGTGCTCGGCAGCCTGCAGCAGATTGCCTCGACGCTGTGGAACCGCAACCGGTTCAGCTTCAAGCAGATGGTCGAAGACGGGCTGTCGATGCAGGTGAACTCGATGGGGATCACTACGGCGTTCCTGCCGGACGGCTTCCCGGACGATTTTGCCGAGCTCAGGATTCCGTTCTCCGTCGTTGCAACCGATTTCTACGGGTGGAAGGAGAAGGTGTTCGACAGCGGTCCGCTGCGGCCGGCGATCGCGGCATCGCTGGCGATCCCCAGCCTGTTCCGACCGGTGAATGTCGAGGGCCGGTACTACATCGATGGCGGCGTCACCAACCCGTTGCCGCTCGGCCTCATCGCCGGCAGATGCGACGTGCTCATCGGCATCGACGTCCATCGGACGCCCGAACTGCTGGACGCCTCGCGTGAGCCGAGCATTACCGATTCCGCCGTGGTGGCGACCGAGATCATGTCGCAGAAGCTGGTCGACGCCACCGTGCTGCAGTACTCGCCGGACGTCTATGTCCGGGCCGAAGTCGGACCGTTCGGCGGCAGCGAGTTCTGGCGGGTGCGCGAGATCGTCGACAATGCCGCCGCCGACAAGGACCGATTCAAGCGGGCGGTCAGCGACGCGCTACTGGCACACAGCATCCGCAAGGCGAACCGGCCTTGACCGACCTGCCGGCCGATCTCAGCGCCGCCGTTCGGCGTTTCGCCGAGGGACGCAAGGGACTGGGCGACAGCTCGGCGCGCATCTCCGAGCATTATCGACAACGCGGCGCATCGCGCCAGGTGATCGGCGGCGCCGACGATGCGGTCGCCTATGCGCTGAGCCGAATGCCGGCGACCTATGCGGCGGTGTCGGCGGTGCTCGATGAATTGCAGGCAAGGGCGCCGGATTTCGCGCCACGAACGCTGCTTGATGCCGGGTCGGGGCCGGGGACGGCGGGCTGGGTGGCAGCGGCGGCATTCGAAGGAATTGCAGCGACGCTGATGGATCACAACCGGGCGTTCCTCACGCTTGCCGCCAGACTGGCCGAGGGCACGGCGCTGGCCGCGGCAGAGCTGTTGGAAGCCGATCTCGGGCGGTTCCAGCTCGCGACCCGCTACGACCTGGTCACCTGTGCCTATGCGCTGACCGAATTGCCCGATGCCCAGATGCTGGCGGCGGCGGAGCAGCTGTGGCGGCACAGCGACGGGGTGCTGGCGATCATCGAGCCGGGCCGGCCGCGCGACTACCAGCGCCTGCTGACGGTGCGGCGCCAGCTGATCGAACTTGGGGGCAGGGTGCTGGCGCCCTGTCCGCACGAACGGGCGTGCCCGCTGGTTGAGCCCGACTGGTGCCACTTCTCAGTGCGGCTCAGCCGCAGCCGCGAGCACATGCGGATGAAGGGCGGGACGCTGGGCTACGAAGACGAGAAGTACAGCTACCTGATCATCGCGCGGCCGGGCATAGGGGCGCCCGCGGCTGGACGCGTGCTGCGGCGGCCGGAGGAGAACAAGTTCTCGGTGACGCTGGCCGTGTGCGGTGCGGATGGGCTCGAATCGCGCGTCGTGCCGAGCCGCGACAAGTCGGCGTTCAAGGCGGCGAAGAAACTCGATTGGGGTGATGCGACGACGGAATAAGCGCGGTGCCCCTGCTTCCCTCCCCGAGGGGAGGGATTGAGGGAGGGGGTGGTCCGGTGATCACCAATGGACCCCCATCCCAGATTCCGTACCATTGGTTCACTTGTCGCTGTCATAGCCGGAGCGTAATCTCTTCGCTCAACGGGGTAGCAAGAGGGAAGAACCATGAAGTTCAAGGATATTCTGGGGACCATCGGCAACACGCCGGTCGTCCGGATCAACAAGCTGGGCCCGAAAAACGTCAAGCTCTACGTCAAGGTCGAGGCGTTCAACCCGCTCGGTTCGGTGAAGGACCGCCTGGCGCTCGGCGTCATCGAGGCGGCCGAAAAGTCAGGAGCGCTGAAACCCGGCCAGACGGTAATCGAGGCCACCTCGGGCAATACCGGTATCGGGCTCGCCATGGTCTGCGCGGCCAAGGGCTATCCGCTGGTCGTTACCATGGCCGAGAGCTTCTCGGTCGAACGGCGGAAGCTGATGCGATTCCTCGGCGCCAAGGTGGTGCTGACCCCCGCGGCCGAGCGCGCCAACGGTATGATCCGCAAGGCGGAGTCACTGGCCGAGGCCAATGGCTGGTTTCAGACCCGCCAGTTCGAGAACGAAGCCAACCCCGAAATGCACTCCCGCACCACAGCGCAAGAAATCCTGCGCGACTTCGCCGACGAGAAGCTCGACTACTGGGTGACCGGCTTCGGCACCGGCGGCACGCTGACCGGTGTTGCGCGGGTGCTGCGCGACAAGATGCCGAACACCAGGATCATCGTGGCCGAGCCGGAGGGCGCGCCGATGCTGACCAGCGGCGAGGGGCAGGAGCGCCGCGCCGACCATGCCGCGACCGGCAGTCATCCGGCGTGGAAGCCGCATCCGTTCCAGGGCTGGAGCCCGGATTTCATTCCGTGGATCACCAATGAGGCGGTGACCGAAAAGCTGTTCGACCAGGTGCTGACGATTGCCGGCCCCGATGCGATGAAGCAGTCGATGCAGTTGGCACAGAAGGAAGGCATTTTCGTCGGCATTACCGCCGGCGCCACCTTCGCCGCAGCGCTGAAGGTGGCCGAGACGGCGCCCGAGGGCTCGACCATTCTGGCGATGCTGCCTGATACCGGCGAGCGCTACCTCTCGACCCCGCTATTCGCCGACGTCCCGGCCGACATGTCGCCGGAGGAGGAAGCCATTTCGATGTCGACCCCCGGCCAGCAACTGCCGCCCAAGGTGGCGGCATAGTTCCGAGCAGGCCTATCGGTTCGGCCCTTGATCCCTCCCCCTCAAACAGGGGGAGGGAGACGCCTGCCGAGAAGCCAGTGCTTTGGTCTCCCTCCCCATTTTTAGGGGGAGGGGACAGGGGTGGGGTCGTCTAGCACCGGCGGCTCTGAAAGCAGCTGAACTACGCCGCCACTTTCGGCATCGGCCCGATATAGCGCGATTTCGGTCTGATCAGGCGACCGGTGGCCGCCTGTTCCCGGGCGTGCGCAATCCAGCCGCCGACCCGCCCCGTAGCGAACACCGCGGTGAAGCAATCGCGTGGAAAGCCCACTGCCTCGAGCAGCACGGCGGTGTAGAACTCGACATTGGTATCGAGCGGCCGATCGGGCTTGTGCTGCTTCAAGGCCTTGAGGGCAGCCGTCTCGACTGCGGCGGCGAGCGCCATCCTGTTGGTGTCGACGGCGCCACTGATCTGCGCCAGCGCCGCTTTCAGCGCATCGGCTCGCGGATCGCGCACCCGATAGATGCGATGTCCAAAGCCCATCAGCCGCTCGCCGCGAGCAAGCTCGGCGCTTATCCAGGCTTCGGCATTCTCCGGCTTGCCGACCGCATCGAGCATGTCGAGGACCGGGCCTGGCGCGCCGCCATGCAGTGGGCCCTTGAGCGCGCCAAGTGCCGCGAGGACGGACGAGGTCAACCCCGCCTCGGTCGAGGCGACGACGCGCGCCGCAAAGGTCGAAGCATTGAGCCCATGATCGGCGACGGTGACGAGGTAGCTGCCCAGCGCCCGCGCCAGCTCGGGCCGCGGTGCCGCGCCGCCCATCATTCGTAACACATCGGTTGCGTGATCGAGGTCGGTATCCGGCGTCAGCGGCTGGTTTCCGGCCCGGAGGCGAAGCAAGGCGGAGAGCAGGACCCCGGGGGCGGCGGTGAGCAGCAGGGCACTGTCGAGGTCGGTGCCGTCGGGCAGGAGCGCCATCAGCGACCGCATCGCGTCGAAGGCGGAGCGGTTCGCAACCAGCGGCAGTTCGCGATGCAGCATCTCGAACATCCGCGCACGGGCAGCACCCAGCGGCTGCCGCAGATCGTGGGGCAAATCCGGGAAGAAGCCGTCCCACAGCAGCGACAGCACATCCTCGTAACCGACGCGGCCCGCCAGCGCGGCCAGCGGCTCGCCGCGGATGATCAGTCGGCCCGCCAGTCCATCCACGTCCGAGAGGACGGTTTCCGCGGCGATGATGTCTTCGAGTCCGTTGCTCATGCGAGTTCTCCTTGGCAGTTGCAAGGGAAGGTAGGCGCGCTAATATTGACGTCAATCTTGATCATATTGATCAACGTGGGAGGTCAACATGTGGCTGAACGCCAGCGAGGCCCTGTCGCGGCTCGGCTCGAAGCCGCAGTCGCTCTATGCCAGCGTCAGCCGCGGTCGCATCCGAGCCAAGCCCGATCCGTTGGATTCGCGTCGCAGCCTCTATCGCGAGGAGGACGTCGACCGGCTGGCATCGCGGGCGCGAGGCCGGCGAAGTTCGGCTACGGTGGCCTCGGAGGCGATCAGTTGGGGCGATCCCGTGCTGCCGTCGGCCATTTCCACGGTGAGCGAGGGCCGGCTCTACTATCGCGGCCGGGACGCCGTGGAACTGGCGACGACAGCAATGCTCGAAGATATCGCCACGCTGCTCTGGGACGGAGCCTGGAGCCTGCCGGCAAGCCCGCCAGGGCCGGTTGCGGCGACGCCGATGGCCGCGGCCCTTGCCGCACTGGCGGCACGGACCGCCGCCGGCGGTGCCAGCATCGGTCTGGGGCCATGGCAGTTGCGGAATGAGGCGGCGGGCGTTCTCGGAGGTGTTGCAGACGCGATGCTGGGCGTCGGCGCCGGTCCGCTGCATGTGCGTCTAGCGCACAGCCTGGGGCGGCCCGACTCGGCTGGGGTGCTGCGGCAGGCCCTGGTGCTGCTGGCCGACCACGAGCTCAACGCCTCGACCTTTGCGGCGCGCGTCGCCGTGTCGACCGGGGCGTCGTTGTCGGCCGGCGCCCTGGCGGGCCTCGCCACCTTCACCGGGCCGCGTCACGGCACGGCTGCGTCGGCGGTCCTGGCACTGGCGCTCGATATCGGTTTGCTTGCCGACCGACCGGGCGACGGCTTGCGCGAATGGCTGGGGGAGGGGCGCATCGTTCCCGGTTTCGGGCACAGGCTGTATGGGCGGGGCGACGTTCGGGCCGAGGCGCTGCTGGGCGCCATCGACGTGCCGCCGGCCTTCGCGACGCTGGCGCTGGCCGGCGAGGACCTTCTGGGCGAGCGGCCCAATGTCGATTTCGCACTGGCGGCATTGTGCGCCACTTATGACTTGCCACCCCACGCACCGGCCACCATTTTTGCCCTGGCGCGCACCGTCGGCTGGTTAGCGCATATGCTGGAGCAGGCGGGAAGCGGCCAGTTGATCCGGCCCCGGGCCCGCTATGTCGGCCCGGCAGTCGGTGCTGCATAGCGGTTTGCGGCTGATGCAACCGCAGCACACAGTAGTGCCGCATTGCGAGCATACCCGTCATTACGGGTAGGTTGACTTGCCCTTTGGTGCTGACGCCCTATTTAATCAGCAGAATCAGGCTCGCCGCCCATCCTGGGGACCGGCCCGATTGCTAGACGGGCGCGGGCTTGCCCTTCCTCCCAACAGGCCCGACGCCCAGGAAAGGACCAAATATGTCGGACGTTACCCAAGGCGGCGCCGGATTCGATCGCGATCGGGTTTACCCGGTGCTGCCGCTACGCGATATCGTTGTCTTTCCGGGCATGATCGTGCCGCTCTTCGTTGGCCGTGAAAAGTCGGTGAAGGCGCTCGAAGAAGTGATGCGCGACGACAAGCACATTCTCGTCGTCACCCAGAAGAATGCCCAGGACGACGATCCGTCGCCTGATGAGATTTATGCCACCGGCACTATCGCTTCGGTGCTGCAGCTGCTGAAGCTGCCCGACGGCACCGTCAAGGTGCTGGTCGAAGGCCTGCGCCGGGCGAAGATCGACCAGTACCTGCAAACCGTCGATTACTTCGAGGCGGAAGCCACTACCCTGCCGGAACCCGAGGAAGACGAAACCGAGCTCGAAGCGCTGGCGCGTTCCGCGCAGTCCGAGTTCGAGAACTACGTCAAGCTCAACAAGAAGATCTCGGCCGAGGTGGTCAACGCCGTCAGCCAGATCACCAACCACAGCAAGCTCGCCGACACCATCGCCAGCCATCTGGTGATCAAGATCGAGCAGAAGGAAGAGCTGCTGGGCACCGTTTCGGTGGGCGAGCGGCTGCAGAAGATTCTCGGCCTGATGGAAGGCGAGATCGGCGTCCTGCAGGTGGAGAAGCGCATCCGTTCCCGCGTCAAGCGGCAGATGGAAAAGACCCAGCGCGAGTACTATCTCAACGAGCAGATGAAGGCGATCCAGCGCGAGCTGGGCGACGGCGAGGAAGGCTCGAACGAGCTGACCGAGCTCGAAGAGAAGATCAAGAAGACCAAGCTTTCCAAGGAAGCCCGCACCAAGGCCGACGCTGAGCTCAAGAAGCTCAAGACGATGAGCCCGATGTCGGCCGAAGCGACGGTCGTGCGCAACTATCTCGACTGGCTGCTGACGCTCCCCTGGGGCAAGAAGAGCAAGGTCAAGCGCGACCTGGTCTATGCCGAGCAGGTGCTGGACGAGGATCACTACGGCCTCGAGAAGGTCAAGGAGCGCATCCTCGAGTACCTGGCGGTGCAGTCGCGCACCGGCAAGCTCAAGGGGCCGATCCTCTGCCTCGTCGGCCCTCCGGGCGTAGGCAAGACCTCGCTGGGCAAGTCCATCGCCAAGGCGACCGGTCGTGAGTTCGTGCGCATGGCGCTCGGCGGCGTCCGTGACGAGGCCGAGATCCGCGGCCACCGTCGGACCTATATCGGCTCCATGCCGGGCAAGGTGATCCAGTCGCTCAAGAAGGCGGGCAAGTCCAACCCGCTGTTCCTGCTCGACGAGATCGACAAGATGGGCCAGGACTTCCGTGGCGATCCGTCGTCGGCGCTGCTCGAGGTGCTCGATCCGGAGCAGAACAACACGTTCGCCGATCACTACCTCGAGGTCGATTATGACCTCTCGGACGTGATGTTCGTCACCACTTCGAACACGCTCAACATCCCCGGCCCGCTGATGGACCGCATGGAGATCATTCGCCTCTCCGGTTACACCGAAGAGGAGAAGTTCGAGATCGCCCGGCGGCACCTGATCCCGGAGACGCTCAAGGAGAACGGCCTGCAGCCCAAGGAATTCGTCATTGACGATGACCAACTGATGGCCGTGGTGCGGAACTACACCCGCGAAGCCGGCGTGCGTAACCTGAAGCGTGAGCTGAGCAAGCTGATGCGCAAGGCCGTGCGCGACATCCTGGTCAAGAAGTCGACCAAGGTGGTCATCACTTCGGAGCTGCTCGAAGAGTATCTCGGGCCGGCGTTCTTCCGGAATGACAAGATCGACGCCGAGCCGCAGGTTGGCGCGGTGACGGGCCTCGCCTGGACTTCGGTCGGCGGCGAGATCCTGACGATCGAAGGCGTGATGACGCATGGCAAGGGCCGCATGACGGTGACCGGCAACCTCAAGGAAGTGATGAAGGAATCCATCACTGCCGCTTCGGGTTACGTGCGCTCGCGGGCCGTCGAACTCGGCATCAAGCCGCCGCTGTTCGACACGCGCGATATCCATCTGCACGTGCCGGAAGGCGCGACGCCCAAGGATGGCCCGTCCGCCGGTATCGGCATGGCCACGGCGATCGTTTCGCTGATGACCGGTATTCCGGTGCGGCACGATATCGCCATGACCGGCGAAGTGACGCTGCGCGGCAGGGTGCTGCCGATCGGCGGGCTCAAGGAAAAGCTCCTTGCAGCGCTCCGCTCGGGCATCAAGACCGTGCTCATTCCTGAGGAGAACACGCGGGATCTCAAGGAAATCCCGAAGAACGTGACCGAGGGGATGGAGATCATCCCGGTGAGCCGGATGGACGAGGTGCTGAGCCGCGCCCTGATCCGGCAGCCCGAGCCGATCGAGTGGAAGTATGACGACGACAAGCCGGCCGCGGTGCCGGTGGTCGAGTCCTCGGTCGATGGCGACGAGAGTGGCGCCAGCCTGCCGCACTGAGCTTGGCTTTGATCGATGAAACTGGAAACGGCGCCGTGAGGCGCCGTTTTCGTTTGTATCCTCGCAGTTGCAGCAATGGCGGCCCCACCTCGCCACGAAATCTTCATGCTCGTACGAGTAGCTGCACCATTGGACTCTCAAGGCAGCATTGGAGCGGCGAATGCGAAGCAAATGGAGTGTTGGGCTCACGACGGTATTGATCGCCGTCGTCGCCCTGACCGGACTGGCGCTTGCCCAGGATACCCGGACCGAAACGGTGAAGTTCAAGCGCGGCGCAAGCAGTACCTCGATCGAGGACAGCATAACCGGCTACGAGGCGGTCACCTACCTGGTGGGAGTTACGGCCGGTCAACGGATGAGCGTGCAGCTCGATACCGACAATACCAGCAATTACTTCAATATCACGGCGCCCGGGGCGTCCGAGGCGCTCTACAACGGCTCGATCGACGGCAACAGCACCTCGTTCGTCATTCCGTCGAGCGGCGCCTACAAGATCGACGTCTACCTGATGCGCAATGCGGCGCGCCGCGGCGAGGAGGCCAACTACGACCTGACCATCTCGGTCGAGGGCAAGGCAGCGGCGAGCAAGCCCGCGCCCGGCAAGCCGGCTCCGGACTTCGCCGATGGCCTGGCGGGCGGTCCGGACTACTGGCAGGTTCATGGACTGGCGCGCGGCGACACGCTGAACGTGCGCGCCTCGGCCTCATCGAGCGCCTCGGTGCTCGGGGTGATCGATGAGGGAGACATCATCCGCAATCTCGGCTGCAAGATGAATGGGGCCACCCGCTGGTGCCGGATCGAGGATCAGACCGGCCTCAATGGTTGGGTATCGGGCAAGTACCTGCACGAGTCGACCCGGAACCCGAGCCCGTCCCGCCCCGCAACGCCGCCGCCATCCAGCCAACCGCCCGTGAGCGCGGCCGACGGGGTGCCGGTGGCCCTGATGCCTCGCTTCTGCACCGGGGAAGCGTCGGCCAAGTTCGGCGTGCGCCCGCAGGACATCACCAGCAACGCCGCATTCAAGAGCGGCAAGCTCTACGTTTCGCAGGGTTACTTCGATGGCTCGAGCGGCACGACCTTCTTCAACTGCTATTTCAAAGGGGATGGTACGTTCATTGCAGTGAACTGACCACCGCGCTTTACACGTAGCCAGCGGCGCCTGCGGGCGCCGCTTCTGTTTGTCTGTGCGGTTGCGAACAAACGCGTCCGGCCCCGGCGGTGGTGCTGCGATCACGAAGATTCCCTCTGGTGTAACGCCCGCGTGATCCCCATCTAGGCATTTCGTTTGCCACGCCAAATGAGAACGAATATAGAACACGCCCCGCGTGTCAGCCGGCTGGAGGGCCCCGACTTGAACAAGGCACTGATCGTCATTCTGGCGGCGGTAACGCTGGATGCCGTCGGCATCGGACTGATCTTCCCAATTCTGCCGCGGCTGCTCGAGGACGTCACCCATACCGGTGAGGTGACGATGATCATCGGCATCATGCTGGCGCTCTATTCGGCGATGCAGTTTCTGTTCTCGCCGGTGCTCGGCGTACTCAGCGATCGTTACGGGCGTCGACCGGTACTGCTGGTCTCGCTGGCCGGCGCCGCGATCGACTACCTGGTGATGGCCTTCGCGCCGGAGCTCTGGATGCTGGTGGTCGGCCGCGCCATCGCCGGCATCACCAGCGCCAACATGGCGGTCGCCACCGCGTACATCACCGACATTTCGGCCGAGGAGGAGCGTGCCAAGCGCTTCGGCTATTTCCACGCCATGTTCGGCATCGGCTTCATCATCGGGCCGGTGCTCGGCGGGATTCTGGGCGATATCTGGGTGCGGGCGCCGTTCCTCGTCGCAGCCGGCCTCAACGCGGTCAACTTCGCGCTGGCGCTGTTCGTGTTGCCGGAATCGCGGTCGGGCGACGCCAACGCCAGGTTCGATTTCGCGACGCTCAACCCGTTCCGGCCGCTCGGCTGGGCGTTGAGCTTCACCGCGTTGCTGCCGCTGATGGCCATCTTCGTGATCATGAACTTCGTCGGCACCATGTACGGCACCATCTGGGCGCTGTTCGGCCAGGACATGTTCCAGTGGAACGGGTTGATGATCGGCCTGTCGCTGGGGGCCTTCGGGTTGTTCCACGCCGGCGCGCAGGCGCTGCTGACCGGGCCGGCCGCGGCGCGGTTGGGCGAGCGCTGGGCGATGATCCTCGGCATGGCCTGCGAACTGACGGCGCTACTGATTCTCGGCTTCGCCGCGCAGGGCTGGATCCTGTTCGCGCTGGCGCCGCTGTTCGCGCTGGGCGGTATCGGCATGCCGGCGCTGCAGTCGCTCACCACACGGCAGGTCGATGCGGACAACCAGGGCAAGCTGCAGGGCGTGCTGGCGAGTCTCGTCAGCCTCTCGGCGGTGTTCGGCCCGCTGTTCTTCTCGACGGTGTATTTTGCCCTCAAGCCGACTTGGCCGGGGCTCACCTGGATCGTCGGGGGAGCCGTGTATTTGCTGGCTTTGCCGCTGCTTTTGGGCATCCGCAGGAGGCCCATTGCCACAGTGACGCCCGACGGCTGACAAAGTTGAGCCAGAATTGACCGTTCATTAACAGGATTGCTGTGCCTGACTTGCGGAAAAGCCCGGATTTCCTTGCGTTCCGAGCAGAATCGAAGAAGGGTCACGGCGTTTTGGTTCGCCTCCAGAGGGCGGGCATCCCACAGTGAGGAAACGCTATGTCTAACAAGAACGATCTGATCGGCGTCGTCGCCGACAAGGCGGGCCTGACCAAGGCCCAGGCTGGGGAGGCTGTCGATGCCGTGTTCGACGCTATCACGGCGTCGCTGAAGAAGGGCGACGAAGTGCGTCTGGTCGGCTTCGGCACGTTTGCGGTTTCCAAGCGCAAAGCCTCGATCGGCCGCAACCCGGCCACGGGTGCGGAGATCAAGATTCCGGCCTCCAACCAGGCCAAGTTCAAGCCCGGCAAGGGCCTCAAGGACTCGATCAACTAAGACCGCGTTCCGGTCGACTGACCTGATTGGCCCCGTGCGCTCGTCGCCGGGGCCATTTGCATTTCCGGGGTAGGGCAGGGTGGCCCCTCGTGTGGCGGGGCTGCACATGCCGGCTGTTCTTGGGAATGGTGGGCGGTGACGGTCTCGAACCGCCGACCCTCTCGGTGTAAACGAGATGCTCTACCAACTGAGCTAACCGCCCGTCGGCGCCCCTGGTGGCCAGCAAGCGCTGAGCCGGGCGCGACGAAGGCGCCCTAACTAGGGGCTCGGCCGCAGCCCGTCAACCCGTGCCGCCGAATCTGGCTGGGCCACCGCGTCGTCCGGTTGTACAATGAGCTCCGCTACGAAGGGTTGTCGGACGAAAGCCGGGAGGGCTCGATGTCGATTGCCGAGGTCAGCCGTTTCGACCTGCCTGGATTCGCAGGCAGCCTCATCCAACCGCACCACGCCGCCTATGACGACGCGCGACGCGTTTACAACGGCATGATCGATCGACGACCGGCGGTCATTGCCCGCTGCAGCAGCGCCGATGACGTGGTGTTGGCGTTGGCCCTCGCACACCGCGAGCGGCTGCCGGTGTCGGTGTTCGGCGGCGGTCATGCGGTCACCGGTTCTGCCGTCTGCGACGATGGCGTCTGTATCGATCTGCGCGGCATGAAGGATATTCGAATCGATCCGGCGGCGCAGACCTGCCGCGCCGAAGCAGGCCTGAACTGGGGCGAGTTCGACGCGGCGACCGCCGAGTACGGGCTGGCGCTGACCGGCGGCCGCAACCCGACGACGGGAATCGCCGGGCTGTCGCTGGGCAGCGGCAGCGGCTGGCTGGAGCGCAAGTTCGGCTATGTCTGCGACAACCTCATCTCGGCCGAAGTGGTCACAGCTGACGGTCGCCAGGTCGTGGCCTCGGAAATCGAAAACCCCGACCTGTTCTGGGGGCTGCGGGGCGGTGGCGGCAATTTCGGCATCGTGACGGCGTTTCATTTCCGCCTGCACCGGCTGGGCCCCATCGTGCTGGCCGGGGCGCTGCTGTACCCGGCGCCGATGGCGGGGGCAGTATTGCGCAACATGCGGGATTTCGTCCGGACGGCGCCCGATGAGGTCGGGATGGGCATGGCGTTCACCACCGCGCCCGATGCACCGTTCGTTCCCGCGCCCGCGCGCGGCAAACCGATCGTCGCGGTACAACTGATCTACGCCGGCGACATCGAGGAGGGAATCGGCGTGTTGGCGCCGTTTCGTGCCTTCGGTCCGCCGGCAGCCGACCTGGTGCAGCCGATGCCCTACACCGAGTTCCAGAAGATGGGCGGCAACTTCCCCGGTTCGCAGAACTACTGGACCGCCGATTTCCTCAACGAATTGCCCGAGGAAGCGATCGATGCCTATGCGAAGCTGGCCCTGGCACCCTTGTCGCCGCAATCGGCGATCATCCTCGTGCCGGGCGGCGGCGCGCCGTCTCGGGTCGACGAGGAAGCCACCGCCTTCGGGATGCGCACCGCGCCGTGGAACGTGCACTACATCTGCGGCTGGATGGATCCCGCCGACAACGCTCAGAACACCGCCCGGGTTAAGGAGATCGCCGCGGTGCTGAAGCCTTGGTCGACCGGCCGCGTTTACCTCAACTACATCGGCGACGAAGGCCAGGAGCGCGTCGATGCGGCCTTCGGGGCGCGGAAGCTGGCGCGTCTGCGTGCGCTCAAGGGCAAGTGGGATCCCGATAACGTCTTCCGTCACAACCACAACATCCGGCCGGCAGGCGCGGAAGGCTGAAAGCCGGCGAAAAACCCATGGCTGCAAAGGCATTTGCAGGGAAACGTGGAAAAGTTGGAAGAAAGTATGCGGTGACCGCCGTTTGGGCGCTTGACACTCCCCAACCCGCCCTCTAAACGGACGCCACGTTGCGCGGACGACTTGTTCGCCAAGCGCTGCGGGAGTAGCTCAGTTGGTTAGAGCGCCGGCCTGTCACGCCGGAGGTCGCGGGTTCGAGCCCCGTCTCTCGCGCCACCCTTTTCCTTTACATTGCTGAAGTCCTTTGGGTGGCCGTCGCCGGATGACGGTTTGCCATGCTGCTTCCTTGCAATGGCCGTTCCCCAACCACATTTGTAACCTACGAGCAGTTCTGCCATGGAACCGCTGTCACTCAGGTGCATTGGGAACCGTTGGAGGCGATCCCGGAGGCTGGCTATGCTGCAATCATTGCGATTGATGCTCGCAGGAACAGTGCTGGCGGCTACGGCAGGCGCCAGCCTGGCTTCGGACCTGATCACCGTGCCGGTCGGCTCCAGCGAGGTTGCCGTTCCGGTTGCAGCCGGCTTCGACTGGAGCGGCTTTTATGCCGGCGTCTACGGAGTGGTGCAGTCGAGCGAGGTGCGTGGCACCGAATTCGGCGGGGGAATCGCTGCGGGCGTCAATGCGCAGCTCGATTTCTTCCTCGTCGGCGGCGAGGTCGCCCTCCAGGGGCTGACCAGCGACACGATCGACACCGCTTATGGCCGGGTGACGGGGCGGGGTGGCATACTGGTGACCGAGGACCTTCTGGCCTATGCCTCGGCCGGCTATGGGATGGAGTTCAGCGGCACAGGCGAACGGGACTTCCTCGCCGGCGGCGGCATCGAGTACGCCGTCACCGACGATATCTCGATCAACGCGGAATACCTGCGCGGCTTCGATCTCGAGGGCGGCAACGCGAAGGATCAGTTCAGTTTGGGAGCGCGGTTCCACTTCTAGGCGAATCCCCGTCAGCGGGCGCGGCGAGCCATGCGATCCTCGCAGGGCTTTGCGAGTGAGCCAGCCCGAGGGCGGCGCCAATCGCCGGAAGACCGTTGCGGGCAGGGCGTCTCAGCGAGTTTTCCGTGCTAAGTTGATCGTAATGATCAACATTAGTTTTCCTTGAATCGCTGCAAGGCGTGGGCTAAGCCCGTGCCACACGAAGTCGCGTCGTCTCGCGGGCCCAAAATCGCCCGCCTGGCCGCGCGAGCCGGCCACTCCAGCCGGCCCGACCATTAGGCTGCACAATGAACGAGTTGCTCAGCAACTACCTGCCGATCATCATATTCGTCGGTCTGGCTGCTGTTATCGGCCTGGCCCTCATGATTGCCCCCTTCATCGTTGCCTACAAGCGACCCGACCCCGAGAAGGTGTCGGCGTTCGAGGCAGGCTTTGAAGCATTCGACGACGCGCGCATGAAGTTCGATGTGCGCTTCTACCTGGTGTCGATCCTGTTCATCGTCTTCGACCTCGAAGTGGCGCTGCTGTTCCCCTGGGCGGTGGCGTTCCGCGACGTCGGCTGGTTCGGCTTCTGGTCGGTCATGATCTTCCTGGGCGTCTTGACCATCGGCTTCATCTACGAATGGAAGAAGGGCGCGCTGGAATGGGATTGAGTGAACAGACGCTGGTCGCGCCGCAGCCCAAGGGCCTGATCGACCCGCGCACCAACAAGCCGATCGGCGCCGACGATCCGTTCATGATGGATGTGAACGCCGAGCTTGCCGACAAAGGTTTCCTGGTCTCGACGGCGTCGCAACTGATCACCTGGGCCCGCACCGGCTCGCTGATGTGGATGCAGACAGGCCTCGCCTGTTGTGCCGTGGAAATGATCCAGATGTCGATGCCGCGCTACGACATCGAGCGATTCGGCACCGCGCCGCGCGCCTCGCCGCGCCAGGCCGACGTCCTTATCGTCGCCGGCACGCTGACCAACAAGATGGCCCCCGCGCTACGCAAGGTCTACGACCAGATGCCGGAGCCGCGTTACGTGATCTCGATGGGCAGCTGCGCCAATGGCGGCGGCTACTATCACTATTCCTACTCTGTGGTGCGCGGCTGCGATCGCGTGATGCCCGTCGACATCTATGTCCCGGGCTGCCCGCCGACGGCTGAGGCGCTGCTCTACGGCATCCTGTTGCTGCAGAAGAAAATCCGCCGCACCGGCACGATCGAACGTTAGGACCGGCCATGAACGACGGCCCCATTCCTTCTCCGCTTGCGGCGCTCGCCGAGCGTGCGCGCAATGTGCTGGGCGACAAGATTGTCGACCACAAGCTGGCCTTCGGCGAACTGACGCTGACAGTGCGGCGCGACACGATAATCGATGTCGCGACGTTCCTGCACGACCATGAGGCGTTTGTCGGTATCACCGACGTGTGCGGGGTGGATTACCCGGAGCGTGAAGAGCGCTTCGACGTGATCTACCACCTGCTAAGCCCCAAGCAGAACCTCAGGGTGCGGTTGAAGCTGTCGACCGACGACACGCAGCCTGTCCCGTCGATCACCGGCATGTTTCCGGGCGCCGACTGGTTCGAGCGCGAGACCTACGATCTGTTCGGCATCCTGTTCACCGGTCATCCCGACCTGCGTCGCCTGCTGACCGATTACGGCTTCGACGGCTATCCGCTGCGCAAGGACTTCCCGACCACCGGTTACGTGGAAGTCCGCTACGACGAAGAGCGCAAGCGCGTCGTCTATGAGCCCGTGAAGCTGCCGCAGGAATTCCGGCAGTTCGATTACCTCTCTCCGTGGGAAGGCACTGACTACGTGCTCCCGGGCGACGAGAAAGCGAAAAACTGATGTCCGAAGTCGATGTAAGAAACTTCACGATCAACTTCGGGCCAATCCACCCCTCCGCACACGGCGTGCTCCGGCTCATTCTCGAGCTGGATGGTGAAGTGGTCGAGCGCGTCGATCCGCATATCGGGCTGCTGCATCGCGGCACCGAGAAGCTGATCGAGACCAAGACTTATCTGCAGGCGGTGCCGTATTTCGACCGGCTCGACTATGTCGCGCCGATGAACCAGGAACACGCCTTCTGCCTCGCGGTGGAAAAGCTCCTCGGCATCGAAGTGCCGATGCGTGGCCAGCTGATCCGTGTGCTCTACGCCGAGATCGGCCGGCTCCTGTCGCACATGCTCAACTGCACTACGCAAGCGATGGACGTCGGCGCGCTGACCCCGCCGCTCTGGGGTTTCGACGAGCGCGAGAAGCTGATGATCTTCTACGAGCGCGCCTCGGGCAGCCGCATGCATGCGGCCTATTTCCGTCCGGGTGGCGTGCATCAGGATCTGCCACAGGCGCTGATCGACGACATCGGCGCGTTCTGCGATCCGTTCCTCAAGGTGCTCGACGATCTCGAGGGCCTGCTCACCGGCAACCGCATCTACATGCAGCGCAACGCCGATATCGGCGTGGTGTCGGCGGAGGATGCGTGGAAGTGGGGCTTTTCCGGCGTGATGGTGCGCGGCTCGGGCGATGCCTGGGACCTGCGCAAAGCGCAGCCTTACGAGTGCTATGACCGGCTGGAATTCGACGTGCCGGTCGGCAAGAACGGCGACTGCTACGATCGCTACCTCGTCCGCATGGACGAGATGCGCCAGTCGATCCGCATCATGAAGCAGGTACTCGAGCTGCTGAACTCGCCCGAAGGGCAGGGGCCGGTGTCGTCGACAGACGGCAAGGTGGTGCCGCCCAAGCGTGGTGAGATGAAGCAGTCGATGGAAGCGCTGATCCATCACTTCAAGCTCTACACCGAGGGCTACAAGGTGCCGGCCGGCGAGGTTTACGCCGCGGTCGAGGCGCCCAAGGGCGAGTTCGGCGTCTATCTGGTCAGCGACGGCACCAACAAGCCGTATCGCTGCAAGATCCGTGCCCCGGGTTTCGCGCACCTGCAGGCGATGGATTTCCTCTGCCGGGGACACATGCTGGCCGACGTCGCCGCCATCCTCGGTTCGCTCGATATCGTGTTTGGTGAGGTCGACCGGTAATGTCCGTCCGCCGTTTAGCAGATGAGGCCGTTCAGCCGACCACCTTCGCCTTCACGAAGGAAAACCTGGCCTGGGCGCAGAAGAAGATGGCGGAGTATCCGCCGGGCCGCCAGCAGTCGGCCGTGATCCCGGTGCTGTTCCGCGCCCAGGAGCAGCAGGGCTGGGTCAGCCGCGCCGCCATCGAAGCGGTCGGCAAGCTGCTCGACATGCCTTATATCCGCGTGCTGGAAGTCGCGACCTTCTACACGCAGTTCCTGCTGCAGCCGGTGGGCACGCGCGCCCATATCCAGGTGTGCGGCACGACGCCGTGCATGCTGCGCGGCGCCGAAGAGATCCGCCACGTCTGCGAGCGGCGCATCAATCACAAGCCGTTCGAGACCAATGCCGAGGGCACGCTGAGCTGGGAAGAGGTCGAGTGCCTCGGCGCCTGCGTCAACGCTCCGCTGGTGATGGTGGGCAGTGACACCTACGAAGACCTGACGGTCGAGAGGTTCGAGGCGATCCTCGACAAGTTCGCCGCCGGCAATGGCAGCGCCGTGAAGCCCGGCCCGCAGATCGAACGGCAGTTCGGCGCCGCCGAAGGCGGGCAGACAACGCTGCTCGAAAAGCCGACCGCCAAGCGCACCTACAAGCCGTTCCCGCCGCCGCCAGCCGCTCCTGCGGCGGCTCCGGGTGCAGCCCCGGCGGCTCCCGCCGCCGCTGCACCGGCGCCTGCCAAGGCGGCCGAGCCGACCGCGGCTGGCCGGAAGAACACCACCACGGAAGAGACGGCGCCGGCGCTGAAGTCGCCGTCGCCCGAAAAGGTTTCGGTGTCGACGGCGGAGGCCGAGCGCAACGCTGCCAACAAGGCTGCCAAAGCCGATGGCACGCCGAACCGGGCAATGCGGGAGACCGCGACGGGGGCGGAATCGCCGGCCGGCAAGATCGACGCCGGCAAGACCGACACCAAGGCCAAGCGCCCGCCGGCCTCGGCCAGCGCGGTCTCGCCGACCCGGGACGCCGGAGCGACGCTATTCCAGGCGCCTCCCGGACAGCGCGACGACCTCAAGCTGATCTCGGGCGTCGGCCCGGCGCTCGAGGGCCGGCTCAATGCCATCGGTATCACCACCTGGGCGCAGGTGGCGGCGCTGAAGAAGGCCGACATCGCCAGGCTCGAAGATCACCTCGCATTCCCGGGCCGCGTGGCCCGCGATGAGTGGATCAAGCAGGCCAAGGCGCTCGCCAAGGGCGGCGTCGAGGAATATCGCAAGGTGTTCGGGAAGGACCCGCGCTGATGCTCGCTGACCAGGATCGCATCTTCACCAATCTCTACGGCAACGGCGACTGGGGCCTCGAAGGCGCCCGGGCGCGCGGCGGCTGGGTGGACACCAAGAAGTTCATCGACAACGGTCGCGACTGGATCGTCAACGAGGTCAAGGGCTCTGGCCTGCGTGGCCGCGGCGGCGCCGGCTTCCCGACGGCGCTGAAGTGGACCTTCATGCCCAAGGAAGGCGTCAATGACGGCCGTCCGAGCCAGCTCCTCGTCAATGCCGACGAGTCCGAGCCCGGCACCTGCAAGGACCGCGAGATCCTGCGGCACGATCCGCACCACCTGATCGAGGGGTGCCTCTTGGCCGGCCGCGCCATGGGTGCCCACATCGCCTATGTCTACATTCGCGGCGAGTTCATCCGCGAGCGGCAGAATTTCGAAGCCGCCGTGCAACAGGCCTACGACGCGAGGCTGATCGGCAAGAACAACATCCACGGCTGGGACTTCGACATCGTCGTCCACCATGGCGCCGGAGCCTATATCTGCGGCGAAGAAACCGCACTGATGGAGTCGCTGGAAGGCAAGAAGGGCCAGCCGCGGTTGAAGCCGCCGTTCCCGGCGGCGATGGGCGTCTACGGCAACCCGACCACCGTCAACAATGTCGAGTCGATCGCCGTCGTGCCGGAAATCCTGCGCCGGGGCGGCGCCTGGTTTGCCGGCATCGGCCGCGCCAACAACACCGGCACGAAGCTCTTCATGGCGTCCGGGCACGTCAACAAACCGGCGGTGTTCGAGGATGCGCTGGGCTGCACCTTCGAAGAACTGATCGAGAAGCATTGCGGCGGCATCCGCGGCGGCTGGGATAACCTGTTGGCGGTGATCCCCGGCGGCGCCTCCTGTCCGGTGGTGCGGGGCGAGGATATGCGCACCGCCATCATGGATTTCGACGGCATGCGCGAGAAGAAGTCGTCGTTCGGCACCGGCGGCATGATCGTGATGGACAAGTCGACCGACATCATCAAGGCGATCTGGCGCATCCAGGCCTTCTTCAAGCATGAGAGCTGCGGCCAGTGCACGCCGTGCCGCGAAGGCACCGGCTGGATGATGCGCGTCATGGAGCGCATGGTCGAAGGGCGCGCCCAGAAGCGCGAGATCGACATGCTGTTCGACGTGACCAAGCAGATCGAGGGGCACACTATCTGTGCGCTCGGCGATGCGGCGGCCTGGCCGGTGCAGGGCCTGATCCGCAACTTCCGCGACGTTATCGAGGCGCGGATCGACCAATACACCTGGTCCTCGACCAGCGAGGGCGCCGTGCCCTCGATCGCGGCGGAGTAAGGCCCATGGCCCAGATCAAGGTCGACGGTACGCTCGTCGAGGTCCCCGACTACTACACGCTGATGCAGGCGGCCGAGGCGGCCGGCGCCGAGATTCCGCGGTTCTGCTACCACGAGCGCCTGTCGGTCGCGGGCAATTGCCGCATGTGCCTCGTCGAGGTGAAGGGCGGCCCGCCGAAGCCCCAGGCCAGCTGCGCCATGTCGGTCAAGGACTTGCGTCCCGGTCCGAACGGCGAACCGCCCGAGATGTTCACCAACACCCCGATGGTCAAGAAGGCCCGCGAGGGGGTGATGGAGTTCCTGCTCATCAATCACCCGCTGGATTGCCCGATCTGCGACCAGGGTGGCGAGTGCGACCTGCAGGACCAGGCCATGGCCTATGGCGTGGACAAGAACCGCTTCGCCGAGAACAAGCGCGCCGTCGAGGACAAGTATCTCGGGCCGCTGGTGAAGACCGAGATGAACCGCTGCATCCACTGCACGCGCTGCGTCCGTTTCACCACCGAGGTTGCCGGCATCACTGAGATGGGCCTGCTCGGCCGCGGTGAAGATGCCGAGATCACCTCCTATCTCGAGCAGGCGCTGACCAGCGAACTGCAGGGCAATGTCATCGACCTCTGCCCGGTCGGCGCGCTGACGTCGAAACCCTATGCCTTCCACGCGCGTCCGTGGGAACTCGTCAAGACCGAGACCATCGACGTGATGGATGCGGTCGGCTCCAATATCCGCGTCGACAGCCGCGGCCGCGAAGTGATGCGCATCCTGCCGCGCGTCAACGAGGCGATCAACGAGGAGTGGATCTCGGACAAGACCCGTTTCATCTGGGATGGCCTCAAGAGCCAGCGCCTCGACCGCCCGTATGTGCGGACCGGCGGCAAGCTGAAGCCGGCGTCCTGGGACGAGGCGTTCGCCGCCATCGCCAAGGCGATCAAGGCTTCGGGCGGCGGTAACAGGGTCGGCGCCATTGCCGGCGACCTGGCGGCGGTCGAGGACATGTATGCGCTCAAGGCGTTGATGACCTCGCTTGGCTCAGGGATGACCGATTGCCGTCCGGCGATGTCGGGGATCGACCCGTCGATGCCGCGTTCGGCCTATATCTTCAACCCGACCATTGCGGGGATCGAGGAAGCCGATGCCATCCTGATCATCGGCTCGAACCCGCGCAAGGAAGCGGCGCTGGTCAATGCCCGCATCCGCAAGGCCTGGCGCGCCAAGAATACGCCGATCGCGGTGATCGGCGATAATGCCGACCTCACCTACAACTACGAGTATCTGGGCAACGGGCTGTCGGCGCTGGCCGATCTCGTCGCGCGCAAGGGCAGCTTCGGCGAGATCCTGTCGAAGGCCGTGCGGCCGCTGATCATCGTGGGCGAGGGCGCCGTGTCGCATGGCGCCGCGCATTCCAAGCAGATCGGCCGTGACGTGCTGGCCATGGCAGCGAAGCTTGCTACCGGTTCGGGCGCCTCCGAAGACTGGAACGGCCTCGCCCTGCTGCACAATGCGGCCGGTCGCGTGGGCGGCCTCGACATCGGCTTCGTGCCGCATGACGGCGGCGTCTGCTCGGCCGACCAGATCGGCCTTGCCGGCAAGGGTGAGCTCGATGTGCTGTTCCTGCTCGGCGCCGACGAGTACGACACCTCGGCCATGGGCAAGGCGTTCGTGGTCTATGTCGGCACGCACGGCGATGCCGGTGCGCACCGCGCCGACGTGATCCTGCCGTCCGCCGCCTACACCGAAAAGTCGGGCACTTACGTCAATACCGAGGGTCGCGTGCAGCTCGCCGAGCGCGCCGTGTTCCCGCCGGGCGAGGCCAAGGAAGACTGGGCGATCTTCCGCGCGCTCAGCGCCGTGCTCGGCCAGCCGCTGCCGTTCAACTCGCTGACTGGGTTGCGCGCCGCTATCTATGCCGAGTTCCCGCACCTGGCACGGCTCGACCAGATCGCCCAGGGCTCGCTTGCCGATGTGAAAAAGCTCGCCGGCGCTCCGATCAAGACCAAGTCGGCGACCTTCACTTCGCCGATCGCCGACTTTTACCTCACCAACCCGATCGCGCGGGCGTCCGCGACGATGGGCGAATGCGCCGCGCTGCAGGCCGGTCTCCGGCAGGCAGCAGAGTAAGGGGCCCAGATGGATTTCGTCGTTTCAGCGCTGGACTACCTGCTCGGTATCCCGATCTTCGGGTGGGGGACGCAGGTCGGCTTCATCTACAAGGGGCTGCTGCTCCTCGTGGCGCTGCTGCTGTTCACCGCCTATATCCTGCTCGCCGACCGCAAGATCTGGGCGGCGGTGCAGCAGCGTCGGGGCCCCAACGTCGTCGGTCCGCTCGGACTGCTGCAGAGCTTCGCGGACTTGTTGAAGTTCGTGCTCAAAGAGCCTGTGATTCCGGCAAGTTCTGACAAGGTGCTGTTCATCCTGGCGCCGCTCGTCACCTCGATCCTGGCGCTTTCGGCCTATGCGGTGATCCCGTTCGACAAGGGCTGGGCGCTGGCTGATATCAATATCGGCATCCTCTACATCTTCGCCATCTCGTCGCTGGGCGTGTACGGCATCATCATGGGCGGCTGGGCTTCGAACTCGAAGTACGCCTTCCTCGGTGCGCTCCGATCAGCAGCGCAGATGGTCTCGTACGAAGTCTCGATCGGCCTCGTCATCATCACGGTGCTGCTGGTCGTGGGCTCGCTGAACCTCACCGATATCGTGGTGGCGCAGCAGTCGGGCGGCATCGCGCACATGCTCGGCGTGCCGTGGCTCAGTTTCCTCAACTGGTACTGGCTGCCGCTGTTCCCGATGTTCGTGATCTTCTACGTCTCGGCACTGGCGGAAACCAACCGTCCGCCGTTCGACCTGCCGGAAGGCGAATCCGAGCTGGTGGCCGGTTACATGGTCGAATACTCCTCGACGCCGTACCTGCTGTTCATGCTGGGCGAATACATCGCCATCATCCTGATGTGCTCGATGACGACGATCCTGTTCCTGGGGGGCTGGGCATCGCCGATCGATGCGCCGCCGTTCAACTGGATTCCCGGCGTCGTCTGGTTCGTCCTCAAGCTCTGCCTGGTGTTCTTCATGTTCGCGATGGCCAAGGCGATCGTGCCGCGCTACCGCTATGACCAGCTGATGCGCATCGGCTGGAAGGTGTTCCTGCCGATTTCGCTCGTCATGGTGGTCGTCGTCGCCGCGGTTCTCCAGCTCACCGGCTGGGGCTGGCACGGAGGGTCCGTCTGATGCGTTTCGCCCAGTTCCTCAACGGCCTGCTGCTGAAAGAGTTCGTCGGCGCCTTCTTCCTCGCGATGCGTTACTTCTTCGCGCCCAAGAAGACGGTGAACTATCCGTTCGAGAAGATCCCGTACTCGCCGCGCTTCCGCGGCGAGCACGCACTGCGCCGCTATCCCAATGGCGAAGAGCGCTGCATCGCCTGTAAGCTGTGCGAGGCGATCTGCCCGGCACAGGCCATCACCATCGAGGCCGGCCCGCGCCAGAACGACGGCACTCGTCGCACGGTGCGCTACGACATCGACATGGTGAAGTGCATCTATTGCGGCTTCTGCCAGGAAGCCTGCCCGGTCGACGCCATCGTCGAAGGGCCGAACTTCGAGTTCGCGACCGAAACGCGCGAGGAGCTGTATTTCTCGAAAGAGAAGCTGCTCGCCAATGGCGATCGTTGGGAGCGCGAAATCGCGGCCAACCTCGCCGCCGACGCGCCGTACCGGTAAGGGATCGAGATGACGCTGCCGCTGTTCTTCTTCTATGTGTTCTCGCTCATCACGGTCGCTTCGGCGCTGATGGTGATCGCGGCGCGCAATCCCGTGCACTCGGTGCTGTTCCTGATCCTGGCGTTCGTCAATTCAGCCGGCCTGTTCATGCTGGCCGGCGCCGAGTTCCTGGCGCTGATCCTGATCGTCGTCTATGTCGGCGCGGTCGCGGTGCTGTTCCTGTTCGTCACCATGATGCTCGACGTCGATTTCGCGTCTTTGCGCCAAGGCATGCTGCAATACGCGCCGGTGGGCGTGGTGGTCGGCGTGATCCTCCTGCTCGAGCTGCTGCTGGTGGCGGGGAGCTTCGTGCTTCCGGTCGATTCCGGTGCGGCGGCGGCAGTGCCGATGGATGCGGCGATCGACAATACCCGCGCTATCGGGCAGTTGCTCTACACCCGCTACGTCTTCCTGTTCCAGGGCGCGGCCGGTGTGCTGCTGGTCGCCATGATCGGCGCGATCGTGCTGACGCTGAGGCACAAGTCGAACGTCAAGCGGCAGGACGTGTTCCGCCAGACCGGCCGCAAGCGCTCGGAAGGCACGGAACTGGTGAAGGTCAAATCGGGGCAGGGGCTCTAAATGCTGGCAGAAACGGGCATCGGCCTCGGGCACTACCTGACCGTCGGGGCGATCCTCTTCACGCTGGGCGTGTTCGGGATCTTCCTCAATCGCAAGAACATCATCGTCATCCTGATGTCGGTGGAACTCATCCTCTTGGCGGTGAACCTCAACTTCGTAGCGTTCTCGTCGCAGTTGGGCGATCTCGCCGGGCAGGTGTTCGCGCTGTTGATCCTGACGGTCGCTGCCGCGGAAGCGGCGATCGGTCTTGCCATCCTCGTCATCTTCTATCGCAACCGCGGCTCGATCGCCGTGGAAGACGTCAACTCGCTGAAGGGCTGACCCGGTGCTTATCCAGGCCATCGTATTCTTCCCACTCGTCGGGGCCCTGATCGCAGGCTTGCTGGGCCGCATCATCGGTCACCGCACCAGCGAGTACATCACCACCGGGCTGCTGATCGGCGCCGCGGTGCTGAGCTGGATCGTCTTTGCCGCTTTCTGGTTCGCACCTGAAGCGGCCCAGGCGGGCGGACACGCCACGGCGACCAAGGTCGAGGTGATGCGCTGGATCGTCTCCGGTGCGCTCGACCTGCGCTGGGTGCTGCGCGTCGATACGCTCACCGCGGTGATGCTGGTGGTGGTCACCACCGTTTCCAGCCTCGTCCACCTCTATTCGATCGGCTACATGGCCGACGATCCGCATCGGGCGCGGTTCTTTGCCTACCTGTCGCTGTTCACCTTCGCCATGCTGATGCTGGTGACCGCCGACAACTTCCTGCAGATGTTCTTCGGCTGGGAAGGCGTGGGCCTCGCGTCCTATCTGCTGATCGGCTTCTGGTACAAGAAGCCGTCGGCCAACGCTGCGGCGATGAAGGCGTTCGTGGTCAACCGCGTCGGCGACTTCGGCTTCGCACTGGGCATCTTTGCGGCGTTTGTGGTGCTCGGCCACCTCGATTTCGACGGCGCGTTCCATGCCGCCGACGGCCTCAAGGGCAATCTTCCGGTCATCCACTTCCTGTCGTGGGATCTGGACGCCATGACCGTCGTCTGCCTGCTGCTGTTCATGGGCGCGATGGGCAAGTCGGCACAGTTCCTGCTCCACACCTGGCTGCCGGACGCGATGGAAGGCCCGACCCCGGTGTCGGCGCTGATCCATGCCGCCACCATGGTGACGGCCGGCGTGTTCATGGTGGCGCGCCTGTCGCCGCTGTTCGAGCTCTCGCCCTTCGCCATGACCGTGGTGATGCTGATCGGCGCCATGACGGCGTTCTTCGCGGCCACCGTCGGCCTCGTCCAGAACGACATCAAGCGCGTCATCGCCTATTCGACCTGTTCGCAGCTCGGCTACATGTTCGTGGCGCTGGGGGCAGGGGTCTATTCAGCCGGTATCTTCCACCTGTTCACCCATGCCTTTTTCAAGGCGCTGCTGTTCCTGGGCGCCGGCTCGGTCATCCATGCGATGCATCACGAGCAGGACATGCGGAACATGGGCGGGCTCAGGAAGAAGATCCCGATCACCTACTGGATGATGATCATCGGCACGCTGGCGCTGACCGGCGTCGGTATCCCGGGCACGCCGCTCGGCTTCGCCGGGTTCTTCTCGAAGGACGGCATCATCGAAGTCGCCTACGCGGCGGGTGCCTCGACCGGCTACATCGCCTTCTGGGCGCTGGTGATCGCGGCGATGTTCACGAGCTTCTACTCGTGGCGCCTGATCCACCTCACCTTCCATGGGGAGCCACGCGGGCAGCATCACGGGCACGACGCTCATGCCGACCATGCCCATGACGATCACGCCCATGACGACCACGGGCATCACGGCAGCGCTTACGACAACGCGCATGAGAGCCCGAGCGTCATGCTGGTGCCGCTCTACGTGCTGGCGGTGGGCGCGGTGCTGGCCGGCGTGGTGTTCAACGACCTGTTCTTCGGCCATGCCGAGCATATCGAGCACTTCTTCCAGGGCTCGCTCGTCGTCTCCGAAGGCCTGCTCGAGGCGGCGCATGGCGTGCCGCTCTGGGTCAAGTGGTCGGCGACGATCGCCATGCTGCTCGGCTTTGCCGCGGCGTACCAGATGTACATCCGCGATCCGGCAGCGCCGAAGCGGTTGGCGCATGCCAACCCGGGGCTCTACCTGTTCCTGCTCAACAAGTGGTACTTCGACGAGCTCTACGACCGTATCTTCGTCAAGCCGGCGCTTTGGCTGGGCAACGCCCTGTGGAAGGGTTTTGACGACATGCTGGTCGACAAGACCATCACCGAGGGCCTTGGCAACCGCGTCAAGGACATCACGGGCAGGGTGGTGAAGCTGCAGTCGGGCTACCTCTATCACTACGCTTTCGCCATGCTTATCGGTATCGCGGCGCTGCTCACCTGGGCCATCGCCGCCGGGGGACTCCTGGGATGATCTTCAGTGACCACCTTCTGACGGTCATCACCTTCCTGCCGACGCTGGGCGCGTTGCTGCTGCTGTTCGTCGGCGGTCGCGACGAGGCGGCCAACAACCTGGCGCGCTACATCGCGCTCGGCGTGACGCTGGTGACTGCCGCCCTCAGCCTGTGGCTCTGGTACCTGTTCGATCCGTCGAATACCGGCTTCCAGTTCGTCGAGAACTTTGACTGGATCGGTGACTCCATCGGCTACCGCATGGGCGTCGACGGCATCTCGGTGCTGTTCATTCCGCTGACGGCGGTGCTGATGCCGGCGGTGATCCTGTCGAGCTTCGGCTCGATCACCAAGCGGGTAAAGGAGTACCTGATCGTCTTCCTGATCCTCGAAACGTTCATGATCGGCGCCTTCGCGACGCTCGATCTGGCGATGTTCTACGTGTTCTTCGAGGGCACGCTGATCCCGATGTTCCTGATCATCGGCATCTGGGGCGGGGCGCGGCGCATCCAGGCGACCTACAAGTTCTTCTTCTACAGCTTCACCGGCACGGTCCTGATGCTGATCGCCATCATGGCGATGTTCTGGCAGGCCGGCACGCTCGATATCGCAAAGCTGCTCACCTTCAAGTTCCCGCCGGAGGTGCAGACCTGGCTGTGGATCGGGTTCTTCGCCTCGTTTGCAGTAAAGATGCCGATGTGGCCGTTCCATCGCTGGCTGCCGGAAGCCCACGTCGAGGCGCCGACCGGCGGCTCGGTAATCCTGGCCGCAATCCTGCTCAAGCTCGGCGGCTACGGCTTCATCCGCTTCTCGATCTCGATGTTCCCCGATGCCTCGCACCAGTTCGCGAACTTCGTGTTCGTCCTGTCGATCGCGGCGATCATCATCACCTCGCTCGTTGCGCTGGTGCAGACCGACATCAAGAAGCTGATCGCCTATTCGTCGGTGGCCCATATGGGCTTTGTGACCATGGGCATCTTCACCGGGAACATCTACGGCATCCATGGCGCGATCTTCCAGATGATCTCGCACGGTATCGTCTCGGCGGCGCTCTTCTTCTGTGTCGGCGTGGTCTACGACCGGATGCACACCCGTGAGATCGATGCCTATGGCGGGCTGGTCTCGCCGATGCCGCGCTATGCCGTGGTGTTCATGGTGTTCACCATGGCCAATGTCGGCCTGCCGGGCACCTCGGGTTTCGTGGGTGAGTTCCTCACCATGCTGGCAGCATTCCAGGCCAATACCTGGGTGGCGTTCTTCGCGGCCTTCGGCGTGATCCTGTCGGCGGCTTACGCGCTCTGGCTGTATCGCCGGGTGATCTTCGGCGCCTTCACCAAGGAATCGCTGAAGGGCATTCTCGATCTCGACCGGCGCGAGATTGTCGTACTGGTGCCGCTGGTGATCCTCACCATTCTCTTCGGCTTCTATCCCGCCCCGATCCTTGATGCGACCGCCGCATCGGTGAACCTGGTTGCGGACAACTTCGCCAACGCCATCGGCGCCGCGCCGCAAGCGGTCGCCGCGGCGGCCGGCCATTAGGAGACGGGCATGCTGTCCGACGTCACGAGCTTCGCTTCGCTCGCCCCTGCCTATCCGGAACTGCTGCTCGCCGTCGGCGCCGTAGTGGTGCTGCTGGTGTCGCTGTTCTGGAAGGGCATCAGCTCGACGGCGATCTCGATCGTTGCCATCGGGCTGCTCCTCGTGGTGCTCGCCCTGCTGTTGCTGCAGCCGGCCACCGGCGTGCTGTTCAATGGCGTGTTCATCGTCGACGGCTTCGCCCGCTACATGAAGGCGCTGGTGCTGGGCGGCGCGGCGGCGACGCTGCTGATCTCGTTGTCCAACTCCAAAGAGCATGGCATCGACAAGTTCGAGTATGCGGTGCTGGTGCTGCTGGCGACGCTGGGCATGATGATCATGGTTTCGGCCAACGATCTGATGAGCCTCTATATCGGCCTCGAGCTGCAGAGCCTGGCGCTCTACGTGGTCGCGGCGATGAAGCGCGAAGACAAGCGGGCCACCGAAGCCGGCATCAAGTATTTCGTGCTCGGCGCGCTGTCGTCCGGCATGCTGCTTTACGGCGCCTCGCTGGTCTATGGCTTCACCGGCACTACGCAGATCGATCAGATCGTTGCCGCCATCACGCTCGACAGCCGCTCGATCGGGCTGATCTTCGGCATGGTGTTCCTGCTCGCCGGCATTGCCTTCAAGATTTCGGCCGTGCCCTTCCACATGTGGACGCCCGACGTCTATGAGGGCGCGCCGACCCCGGTGACCGCCTTCTTCGCGGCGGCGCCGAAAGTGGCGGCGATGGCGCTGTTCATTCGCGTCACCACGGTCAGTTTCGCGCCGATCACCCATGACTGGCAGCAGATCATCATCTTCCTGTCGATCGCCTCGATGGTGCTCGCGGCATTTGCCGCCATCGGTCAGAACAACCTCAAGCGCCTCCTCGCCTATTCGTCGATCGGCCATGTCGGCTTCGCGCTGGTGGGGCTGTCGGCGGGCACTGCGGTCGGCGTCGAGGGCGTGGCCGTGTACATGGCGATCTACATCGCCATGACCGTGGGTATTTTCGCCTGCATCCTGGCGCTGCGCACCGAGAACGGGCCGGTCGAGACCATCTCCGAACTGGCGGGTCTTGCGCAGAAGCGGCCGTTCGTTGCCGCAATCATCGCCATCCTGATGTTCTCGCTGATCGGCCTGCCGCCGCTGGCCGGGTTCTTCGCCAAGTGGCAGGTGTTCCTCGCCGCGGTCGAGCAGAACCTGTTCATCCTGGCGGTGATCGGCGTCCTCGCATCGGCGGTGAGCGCGTTCTACTACCTGCGCATCGTCAAGGTGATGTATTTCGACGAGCCGGTAGCCAAGTTCGCCGCCGTTCCGGGCGAGCTGAAAGTGGTCATGGCCGGTATCGGTTTCCTGATCGTCACCTATTTCGTCACGGTGGGTTCACCGCTGACCGCGGCTGCCCATAGCGCGGCCGGAAGCCTGTTCTAGTGGCAGGCTTCTGGCTGGGGTCCCGCGCGAGTTCTCGCGGTTACAGGCTGAACGGCTTCGACAGCGTCGGTTCGACCTCGACCGAGGCGGCGAAGGCCGCGCAGGCCGGTGACATCGGAGACGTCTGGTTCTGCGCCTTGCAGCAGACCGCCGGGCGCGGGCGGCGAGGTCGAGCGTGGCAATCGCCGCACGGCAACCTGGCAGCGAGCCTCCTCGTGGTTCCCGATGCGGAGCCGTCGGTCGCTGCGACGCTCGGCTTTGTCGCCGGCGTGTCGCTCAATCAGGCCTTGTCCAGCATCGTGCCGGCCGCGACGCTGAAGACCGGGATCGACGGCGCCGACATGGCGAACGGGCGCATCGCGCTCAAATGGCCGAACGACGTGCTGGCCGACGGCGCCAAGCTGGCCGGCATCCTGCTCGAAGCGCACAAGCGCCCGGATGGCGCTATGGCGATCGTGGTGGGGATCGGCGTCAACGTGGTGGAGGCTCCCGAGGGCCTGCCGTATCCGGCGACATCGCTGCGTGCGCTCGGGGTCGACGCCACCGCCGAGACGGTGTTCGGGGCGCTCTCCGACGCCTGGGTCGAGGCGTTCGAACTGTGGGACCGGGGCAGGGGGGTTACCGAGGTGCTGCAGCTGTGGCGCCGCTCCGCCGCCGGTATCGGCGCCGAAGTCGCGGTGAACCGCGACGGCGACATCGTGCGCGGCACCTTTGAAACCATCGACGAGAGCGGACGATTGATCGTCCGCGCCAATGACAACAGCCGCATTGCCATCACCGCCGGTGATGTGCATTTCGGCACGACCGCAAGCGTTAGGAATTGAACAATGGCAAAGCCGAGAGCAGATGAACTCGTGTTCGTGCCGCTTGGCGGTGTCGGCGAGATCGGCATGAACATGGGCGCCTACGGCTTCGGGCCGGAGCGGAGCCGCAAGTGGATCGTGGTCGATTGCGGCGTCACCTTCGCCGGCCCCCAGGAGCCCGGCGTCGAGCTGATCCTGCCCGACCCGGCTTTTCTCGAAGAGAATGCCGACGACATCCTGGCGCTGGTCCTTACCCACAGCCACGAGGACCACTACGGCGCCGTGCTGGACCTGTGGCCGGCCTTCGATCGCCCGGTCTACGCGACCGCCTTCACCGCGGCGATGCTGAGCGCCAAGCAGGAATCCGAGGGCATCATCGAGGATGTCGAGGTGAAACCGATGCGGGTGGGCAAGCCCTTCACCGTCGGCCCCTTCACCATCGAGGCGATCAATGTCGCGCACTCGATTCCTGAGAGTTGCGCCCTGTTGATCACCACGCCGGTCGGTCGGGTGATCCACACCGGCGACTGGAAGCTCGATCCGCACCCGGTGGGTGCGCCCCCGACCGATGTCGGTCGCTTCGCGCAGATCGGCGAAGACCGCTCGAGCCCGATCGCGCTGATCTGCGATTCCACCAATGCGATGAAGGATGGCACCAGCCCATCGGAGGACGAGGTGGCCGCGACGCTTGAAGCGTTGATCGCCGGGTCGACGCATCGGGTGGCCGTCACCACCTTTGCCTCCAATGTCGGGCGGGTGATCTCGGTGGCGCGGGCCGCCCAGAAGGCCGGACGCAAGGTGGTGATGTCGGGCCGGGCGCTGCATCGCATCAGCGGGATTGCGCGCGAGCTCGGCATGCTCGAAGGTATCGATCCGTTCCTCGATCAGAACGAATACAAGGCGCTGCCACGCGGGAAGGTGGTGCTGCTGTGCACCGGCAGTCAGGGCGAAGCCCGCGCCGCCATTGCCCGTATTGCGCGCGAGGATCATCCGGAGATTTCGCTCAACGCAGGGGATCGGGTGATCTTCTCGTCCTGGGCGATTCCGGGCAACGAGCGCGAAGTCATCGATATCCAGAACCTGCTGATCGACCGCGGTATCGACGTCATCACCCAAACGCATGGGCTGGTGCACACGACCGGCCATCCGCGGCGCGAGGAGTTGAAGCGGCTCTACGACCTGGTCAAGCCGGACGTGCTGGTGCCGGTGCATGGCGAGGCGGCGCATCTCGAGGCGCACGCGCTGCTCGGCCGCCAGCATGGCATCGAAACGGTCGTCCACGCCCGCAACGGCGATATGGTGCGACTGTTTCCGAACACCACGCAGTTCCCTGGCGAGATCCGCGTCGGCCAGCTCTATCTCGACGGCAATGTGCTGTGCACGCCCGAGGAGAGCGGGGTGAAGGGCCGACGGCGGCTGAGCTTCGGCGGCCATATCGTGGTCAGCCTTTGCGTCAACGCCTCGGGCCAGGTGCTGGCCGGGCCGGAGACGGTGATCGAGGGCCTGCCGGACGTCGAGGATGACGATGAGTCGCTGCCCGATATCGTGCGCCGTGCGGTAACAGGGACGCTCAAGTCGATTCCGCCCAAGCGCCGCAACGACCCCGAACTGGTCAATACGGCGCTGCAGCGGGCGGTCCGCAGCGAGGTTTCGTCCTACTGGGGCCGCAAACCCAATGTAACGGTGTTCGTCCACCGAGTCTGAGGCTCGCCATGCAAGTCGGAACCTTTCTCGCCATCTTCTTCGTCACCTGGTGGATCTGCCTCTTCCTGGTGCTGCCGTTCAAGGTGCGCAATCAGGTGGACGCCGGCGAGTGGATCCAAGGCACGGAGCGCGGTGCGCCGGCAGGCATCCTTCGGCTGTGGCCGAAACTGCTGGCGACCACTGTGCTTGCCGCAGTGGTCACAGCGCTACTGCTGTGGGGCCTCACCGCTCCATGGCTGCAGGAATACTGGCGGTAAGAGTGGCAGGCGCCGTGTGGGAGAGCACGTCGCCTCCAAACACTCGGTGTCATCCCAGCGAAAGCTGGGATCCAACTCGCAGCCCGCGCAAGTGGATAGATGGGTCCCAGCTTTCGCTGGGATGACACCCGGTGGGTAGGAGGGTTCTAGCCTCTCTTCGTCTTCGTCTTCGGCAGCGCGTGCGCGTGGGCCATCTCGAGCGCCGCCCGCAAATCCTCCACCGACAACTCCGACAGCACCGCCGTAGTCCAGCCTTGGCGCCCCCAGGCATTGTCGAGCGGCACGAACGCTTCCGGCGCCAGCATGGCCTTGAACTCCTGCTCGTCGGGGGTGAGCCTGAGGTTCGCCGTAAGCCCGTCGGCGGCGAGCGTGGCGTAGATGCGAGCGACCTTGAAGGCCCGGCGATCGAAGTGTGGCGCCTCGCTCGTCCCGTCGAGTGCCAATGCAATTGCGCTGAAATCAGAAGAAGTTGTCGCCACGTCTTCACCCGCAAATGAAAAAAGCAGGGCCGAGGCCCTGCTTGGTAAAGTTTCTCGACAATACGCTGGTCTTAGGCACACGGTTAGGTGGCTGCCAACGCTCCTCCCTTGACGTTGTCGACGTCCGGCAACTTGTGGTTGCCTGTGTTCTTATGGCGACGGACCCTAACAACTGAATCTGGGGCTGCCAAGCGGATTCTGCATGGCAGCCATCGCATTTTTACATAGTTTTCGGGTCAACAATTGGTCGCCGTCACCGGGTGCGCAAAAGCGCCGCACGACCAAGCGTTTGCCTAAGTTTCGCGCGCTTTTGCGGGCTCCACTTCGCGCAACTTTACGCTATAGGGTTCACAACCCGAATCCGGCGCCACCGAGGACCGTACATGCGTTTGAGCCGCTACTTCCTGCCCCTGCTGAAGGAGACGCCGAAAGAGGCTGAGATCGTCTCGCACCAGCTGATGCTGCGCGCCGGCATGATCAAGCAACAGGCTGCGGGCAGCTATTCCTGGCTGCCGCTCGGCTTCAAGGTCCTCAACAAGATTATCCGCATCATCGAAGAGGAGCAGAACCGCTCGGGCGCCATCCAGCTCTTGATGCCGACCCTTCAGTCCGCCGACCTCTGGAAGGAGTCCGGCCGGTATGACGACTACGGCAAGGAAATGCTCCGCCTCCAGGACCGGCACGAGCGCGACATGCTGTTCGGGCCGACCAATGAGGAGATGATCACCGACATCTTCCGCACCTATGTGAAGTCCTACAAGGACCTGCCGCTCAACCTCTACCACATCCAGTGGAAGTTCCGTGACGAGGTGCGGCCGCGCTTCGGCACCATGCGCTCGCGCGAGTTCCTGATGAAAGACGCCTACTCGTTCGACCTCGACGAGGCCGGCGCGACACAGGCCTTCTACCGGATGTTCGTCGCCTACCTCAGGACCTTCCACCGTATGGGCCTGGTCGGCGTGCCGATGCGTGCCGATACGGGCCCGATCGGCGGCGACCTGAGCTATGAGTTCCACGTGCTGGCCGAGACCGGCGAGAGTGCGGTGTTCCTCGACAAGCGCCTGGTGGACAAGCCGATTCCCGCGATCGATACCGACTATCGCAGCGACCTGACGCCGATCTTCAAGGATTGGACCTCGCTGTTCGCCGCCACCGACGAAATGACCGACGAAGCCGGCTTCAAGGCCGCCGTCGATCCCGAGCATCAGCTCGCCGCGCGCGGCATCGAGGTCGGCCACATCTTCAATTTCGGTACGAAGTACTCCAAGCCGATGAAGGCGACCGTCACCGGTCCCGATGGCAAGGAAATCGAGGTGCAAGGTGGCAGCTACGGCATCGGCCCGACCCGCCTGGTGCCGGCCATCATCGAAGCATCGCACGACGATGCCGGTATCGTCTGGCCGGTGAGCGTCGCGCCGTTCGAGGCGGTGGTGATCAACCTCAAGGTCGGTGACGCCGAGAGCGACAAGGCCTCCGAGCGGCTTTACGACGACCTCACTCGCGAGGGCATCGATGTCCTGCTCGACGATCGCGACCAGGGCGCCGGCGGCAAGTTCGCCGCGGCCGACCTGATCGGCATTCCGTACCAGCTGATCGTCGGGCCGCGCGGTCTCAGGGACGGCGTGGTCGAGATCAAGCACCGCAAGTCGGGCGAGCGGGAAACGCTGTCGATCGAGGAAGCCGTTGGGCGCCTGAAGTCGTTGATCGTGCCGCAGCGGCGGGACAGCGTTTGAGCGCTTCCGCGCCCACCGCGGCGAAGGGGCCAGGGCCGTTCTCGCGCTTCGAATTCCTGGTGGCGGGCCGCTATCTGCGCGCCCGTCGCAAGGAGAAGTTCGCCTCGGTGATCGCCATCCTGACGCTCGTGGGCGTAGTGCTCGGCGTCGCGACGCTGATCGTCGTCATGTCGGTGATGAACGGGTTTCGCACCGAACTGCTCGGCAAGATCCTCGGTCTCAACGGGCATTTCGTCGTCCAGACGACGGCCGACGGCTTTGACGACTACGACGATGTGGTCAAGCGCCTCGAGGGGGTTGCCGGCGTCCGCTACGCCATTCCCTATGTCGAGGGGCAGGCGCTTGCCTCGGGCAATGCCAGTGCCACCGGCGTGGTG